>JAFZAB010000116.1 GCA_017548425.1 Victivallales bacterium | reverse complement strand
TATCCAGAATATCCAGAATATCCAGAATATCCAGAATATCCAGAATATCCAGAATATCCAGAATATCCAGAATATCCAGAATATCCAGAATATCCAGAATTACTTACGACCAAAGACAAAGCTCAGAATCAATCCGATGACGGCGCCCCACAGGAGGGAATTGATCAGCATGACCAAAACGAAAACGACGCCGGAGGCTCCGATGGAAGCGAGCGGGAAGCCTATCCATTTGAGAATGGACGCCCATGTTCCGCCGGCGGATGTCAATCCTTGCCAAATGCCTTTGGCGGAATCATGCGCGCCGCCGCATTGGAAATAGGCGATCCAGAAAATGATGGCGTGCAAAACGGCGAAACTAAATCCGCCAGCCACGATTTTCATCAGCATGTTCTTCATTAACAATGTTTTCAGACTCATAAAACACCTCTTTTCAATTAACAATTAACAATTAACAATTAACAATTTTTCATTCAGCATTCAGCATTCAGCATTAATAATGCTTGATGATATTGACGATGACGCGGTAGTTGTCGTCCGTCGTTTCGGAGAAGAGCAACTGCGCGATGTTGCGACCGCTGTGAAGCGTGGGGAATGGCGTCTGGAGGACGCCCGAGGCAAGCTGTTTGCCTGCAGAACTCGTTACGGTCCAGTTCTTTCCGTCATGGCAGGAAAGAATGTCGCCTGTGCTGAGCGTCACCGGGAAGCTGACCTTCTGGCGGTCGATATGAAGCGATGGATTCGTGAGTTTCGAAGATTCCAGAAGAATCTTCACGTCATCGACGGCGCATGAGACGAGCGTGCCTTCCGTGGAGGCGTCGTCAATCGTTCGGGCGGCGGGCAGGTTGTTGTAATAATAGAGGATGTAGTCGATTTTCGAAAGGTCGAGACGGATATCGTTCAGATTGAATTCGATGTACTTCCAGCCGGTGAAGGAAACACGTGTGTACATATCGTGCCACAAGCCTTTTACATCACGGAGCTGCACTTTGAAAAGGGCTCCCGACGCATCGCCTTTGAGCCAGAAGCCGATGGCTTTTGCGGCGGAAATGTCCATGGGCTTTTCGAAATGACGGCCGACGGCGGCCCATCCGGCGGTGTCCGAACGGGCGGAACGCGCATCGAACTGCAGGGCGGTCGTTCCATCGGCATGGCCTGGAACGGATTTCAGCTGGAAGGTCACGCCCGGCTTGGCGGTGCCTTGGTTTTCGCTGTCGAAGGCGTATTTCGCATATTTATTGAAATCGCTTAGTTTGTAGGCATTTACGTCTTGGCAGTCATCAAGCATGATTGAATGGTTTGGATTGTCATAGTATGTGCTGTTTTTGCCGGCGTCCGCGACAAACAGTTCAAAATCAAGCTTCGCGTTGTCGTTGGGGCTTGCACCGCTTTCGTCCCGCTGGATGATGGTCCAGATTTTACTGAGGCCTTCATTGCCGAGAATGGTCCGCGGCAGTTCATAATCGTCTTTCATGTAGTTCCAATCGACGTTTTCCGAACGAGTTCCGAACGGATTGCCGAGAGAGATGACGGTGATTTTGGCACGGGCGCTGGTCTCGCCATCAACGGAGGCGGCTTGGAAGGCGATTTTGTTCTGTCCGTTCAACAGAAGCGGCCTTTGGTCCGGGCTGAACGACGGTTCAACGTATTCAAGCAGTTCGCCACGTTCGTTGTAGTGACGGTAGTCGTCCACATTTTCCATTTCGATGTAATGGCCTGATTTCAAAGTCACTGGCAGATTGATCAACGTCCCGTTGACGTTCAGTTGGATGTCTTTCAATTCGTTTTCAATCATGGGGCGGGCGATGACGGGGCTGACCGTCACATCGACCTGTCCGTTGGCGGGAATATTATTAAGGTACAGCTTGACGGACGACATCGCGTTCGGATAGATGATGTTACGGCAGACGGCGTGGTTGCCGGCCGCGGTGGAATAGGGCCATTCGTAATCCGCCATGCGCTCCGCATCCCGTTCGCGGAGAAGGAGTTCGACGTATTTCCAGCCTGTGAAATCCAAATCGACGTAATGGTCAGAAATCGCGCCATGATAGACGTACGGCGTCTCGACATGCAGGTTCAGAAGAGCTCCTGAACCGTCGCCTTTCACCCACATGCCGAACGCGCGGCCATTGCCCATGTTCAGATATGGATGCGGATAGTCGTAACCGACGGCCGACCACGCGCCTTTCGGCGTGTTCCGCTTGCTTTTCGCGATGATGCGGAGATTCTTCTTCGCTAGCTTGACATCATTCTCTTCCACGAGAAGCTGTTGCGTGACGGCGTCCGCATTCGTTTTTGTGGTAAGTTTCTCGATATCAGCGAAATCGACCAGCGGTTTCGGATTTTCCTCTGTCAGCGGCGGTGTCATGAACAGGGCTTGGATTCTCGCACGGAAAAGTTGTGACGCGTTGGCGTTCTGAATCTTCCAACCTTCGGAAATGGCCTTTGGGCTGGAAACAACATGATTGAACATAGCGACAGGCGTGATCCGCCAATGACCGTTGTCATCCAACCGCAAGCGGAAGTCCGATTTCGGCGCGGCGAGTTTTTCCGTGTCTTCCGGCGTGAAATATTTCGCCATGCGGATACGTTCATACCAGCCGAGAATCGTCATCATTTCGGGCACGCGTGCGTTGTTCGGCATGCGGGAGGTCGTGAAGCCTTGGATGGACATCGGGCCGTCGATACCGAGATTCTTCGCGCCGAAATATTCCATTTCGTCTGGGAACTGTCCATCGTTATGTTCGGAGAAGCCGACGGGGGCCCACCAGCCGAGCTGTGGTTGAATGAGATCCGCCTTGCGGAAGTTTTTGGCCAATGCGACATGCGCGTCATGGTTGCGGCGGGAGGCGAAGCGTGGATGATCCCATGCGCCAAGCCGTGAATGGAACCACCAACTGTTGTGGCCCCAGCAACTCGCCTCCGTGACGGCGCCCGGCTTGAGTTTCTGGTAGATTTTCCAACGCATCGTGTCGATGCCATATCGGCTGCGCATGCCTTCCGAGCCGTCGAAATAAATGCCATCCAGACCGGCGGTGTTATAGACGTTGGCGATGGCATCCGCAAGATCTTCCGCCAGTTGACTATCCGGATCTGGATAGAAGGCGATGTAGCGTTGCTGCAGGTAGTCCGCCTTGTCGCCTTGGGCATGGGCGGAGACTTTCGTTCCGAACGCGCCGCGTGTGCATTTCTTGAAGGCGTACGGCGGTTCGTGGGAGATTTCGGCGTATTGGATGATTTCCTTGCCGATTTTGATGGCGTTGCCGTTGGCGGAATAGCTCCAGACGATTTCATGGCCGGGCACAGGCTTTTCATTGACGTAAAGCTCCGTATCTGTTTCGGAGAACGGCCGCGCAAGCGTGTAGGTGGCACTCGAAATCAAATCGTCTGACGGAACAGGCGTGACCCATGGATCGCGCGGATCGATGCAGGCCGTCAGCGTATGGAAGGAGGCGAGCAGACCCGCCGCATGGATTTTGTCCACGGCCTTCTTCATATCTTCCAAACCATTGGGGAATCGTGATTTATTCACTTCATAATGACCGAGCGTCTTCCACCAGCCATGGATGTGGATGAATGAGAAACCGCCGCGTTTGGCGATGTCGATCCAGTCATCGACATTGCCGCTGGTCAGTTCCGCGAAGAGATAGGAACCGCGCGTCCTATTGTTTGTAAGTCCTTGCACGCCGCCTTGTTCCGATTTGGGAACAGGCTCGTTCGCTTCAATGGCGCGATAAATCGACGGCAACGCGGAACGCGGGCCGGCGGCCATGGCGGCGCTGACACCGTCCGTCAGACCATATTGCGCTTCCGACGACATGGAAATCTGTCGTGGAGAACGCGTTATGGAATGGGCGACCTTCAGGCTGAGACTGCGGAGCCCGAGGCCAGAATCGTCGTCGCTCCATAGTCCCGCCATGTTGCCTTGATATTTGTCCATGGCGGGAGAAACGATGCAGAACGTGAGTTTCTGCACGTCTTGAATCGTCACATCAACAGGCGTGAATGTGAAATATTCGTCTTTCGCTTCGACCTTGACTTTCACAACACCTTGGATGACAGGATGTTCCGCAACAAGCAAGCCATTGTCAAGCGTAACGCGCTTTGGTGAAACGACATTGCCGTTTTTCAGCGTGACACGAATGAACGGGCCTGGTTGCGCAAGTAGTTCACGTTCAGGCGATTTCTGCTTGACGGACAGCAAATGGCCGTTGCCACCGATGTCCAACGTGGCGTGTTTGTTTTCCAAATGGAGGATCGTTTCGACGGGCGGTTTCGGTTGCGCCGTGTAGGTGGCGTCCGTATGCAACGTGGCTTGCGCAAGAGCGGCGACTTCTTCATCGGCAAGGGCGCGGTTGTAGATGCGCAGATCCGACACAAGGCCGTCGTGCGAACGGCTCATCCAACGTCCGACGATGATGGAATCGTTCGGAGCGAGAACTTCGTTCCAAGTATTTGTATTGACGAGTTTTCCATCGACATATGTCTTGATGGCGGGGCGTTTGAAAACGGCCGTCAGATGGACCCATTTCTTCATGGGGATGGAACTAAGGAACGGGCAGCTTGATTCTTTCCATTGTTCGCCTGGAACGTTTGCGCGATGGTTCGGGCGGCCGAGACGGAAACTGCAAAAACCGTTGGAGACGAAAAACATCAAGCCGCCTGGATTCCAGCCGGCAAAGAGGATGTTCGGATACTGTCCTGTCGATTCCCAAAGCACCCAAATGGAGATGGTTGCCTCAGAAGCGCCTTTGAGGCATTGCGGCGTCGGCAGCTTGGCATACGAATCTTGCGGATTCAATTTCAAGGCCGTGCCAAAGGAACTTTTGACCCATTCGGCGTTGACGTGGATGCCGTCCAGATGATCTGGACCGGCGTCGGCAATGCTTTCATCCGTGCCATCGTCGAATTTCCAATGGGCGGCGAGCCCGTTGTTCAGGTCTTGCGAGTATCCAATAGACGAACTGACGGCCAGCGTGAGAATGAATGACAAAAGTTTCATGGCGCCTCCTGTTGAAAAAGTGTGAAACAGATGATACGTTATCCTAATACATTTTATAAAAAAGACAAGTGACAATCATATCAAAGTTCATCAGATTTTAGATTCACCAATAAAAAGGAGCGAAAAATGCGTTCAATAGCGATTTTGGCGATGTCATTGGCGTTGGTTAGTGTTGCACAGGAACTGCCTGGCTGGAAGCTTGTGTGGGCGGATGAGTTCGACAAAGGAACGGAGCCCGATCCGGCCGTCTGGAACTATGAGCATGGTTTTGTTCGCAACCACGAAAATCAATTCTACACGAACAAGCGGTCTGAAAATGTGCGAATCGAGAATGGCATGCTCGTCATTGAAGGACGCAAGGAGCATTTCAAAAATGATCTTTTCAGAGAAAATGACGCGCGTTTCATGTGGTTCAAAGAAAACGTCATGAAATCAGGGGAAAGACCATGGAACATGGCGGAATACGCGGAATACACGTCTGGCAGCATCAATACGCGTCATAAGAAATTCTGGCAGTATGGCCGCATTGAAGTCCGCGCGAAGATTCCGGTGGGCAAAGGCACATGGCCTGCGATTTGGATGATGGGCGAACGGAAAGGCTGGCCGGCCTGCGGCGAAATCGATATCATGGAGCATGTCGGCAAAGAGCCGTTGAACATCTTCGGGACGATTCATTGGCTGGGGGCGAAACAAAAGAAGCACAGCAGCAGAGGCGCTCATGTGACAAATCCCACGCCGCAGGCGACTTATGACGACTTCCATGTTTATGGCATCGAATGGGACGAAAAGCAAATCGTCATCTTCTACGACAACAACAAATATTTCACCTACGACATCTCGCTGGCCGATCAGGAAGACGGTTCCAATCCGTTCCGCCAACCGCATTACCTGCTGCTGAATCTGGCTATCGGCGGCGGTTGGGGCGGCCCGATCATCGACGACAGTAAGTTCCCTGCGAAGTACTACGTCGATTACGTAAGAGTTTATGAGAAAGTTAAGTAGTTAATGCTTAATGCTTAATGCTTAATGCTTAATGCTTATATTCAAAGCATAACTATCATATTTACAACGTTAAGATTATGATTATTTTTTCAAAACTATCCATGATGGTTGTTTTGCCATTTATGGTTGCATCCGCTGTCTCTGCCGATTTATCGGAGGTGACGTTTGACAGCTCAAACTGTATAGAACTGTCAGCTGGAAGCATGAATAAAGTGTCCATTCCATTGCCGACCGGATGGAAGGATGCTTCCAAGAATCAGAAAATGGCCAATAAAGCACAAGATAGAACCCTAAAAATAAAAACTTATTCAGAAGAAGAAATTCTTGCAAATTATTATAATCCCAAGAAGAATACCGAATTTGTTGAAATCATACAACATGTGCAAAATAAAGGCCTTTCAGTTCCTTATGATGAATTCAAAGAATATATAGATAAAATAAAAAAGGATATTGAAGATGGGAGTTTAAAATTACGTACATTAAGAAATAATGCAGATTCTGATAAAAGCGGAGGAAAAAGATTTCAATTTTTCCCGCCACATGAGAAAGACGACCATTCCTTTCAGTTTTCAATGGTTAGCCTTTCGCTTAATGATGTGCAAATCGTTTTTCTCGTCGCTTCTACTGCCGTTGTATGGATTCATGAACGGATGTTCATTATAACTGTCTGGACTACAGCCAGTAATAAGAACAAAACCATGGATAAGATGACGGATACGCGCTTTTGCCTGAGCCATTGGGTTGAAGCCATCCTCCAGGAGAATGGATGCGAAGCGCATGACATGGCAGAAATGACTGAAATAACGACTAAAACGACCGAAGAAACGAAAACAATTGTCACGACAGATACGGAACCATCGAATGACGAGAAAAATGCAAGACAAGATACTCATGAATCAATTGCATCGGATGATGCGGATGATGAAACAGAGCCTTCGAAACCATCAGTCGTATCGTTTCTTGGAAATTTGAAAAGCAAGGCGCTGTCAATTACCAAAAGAGAAAAACAAGAAGATGATACCTCTCTTGAGAATGATGGAAAACCATCAAAATTTCGTAAAACCTTCCTTGAGACATTTGCAGCCATGCTTACAGGTAGTTTAATTATGTCTATAATCAGAAGGAAAAGACAAGGTAGATAATTCGCCCTTTCGAGATCGAAGATGTATGAAAAATGCCCCGTGGTTTCGATTTGTTCGACCACGGGGCATTTTGGATTTGGTTGTTATTGGTCGTTATTTACCATCTGCCACGCGTTTGATCAATGCTTTCAACGCGGCGTCGCCAGCGGGATCAGGCGTTGTGCCGTGGTTGCCCGTAGGTTTCGTGTGCATGTGTTTCGGCGTTGTTGACGGAATATTGTTATAGACGGCGAAGACCTGCGGGGGGATGCAGGTGGCGTCGGCAAAGCCTTCGGCCATGTAGGTCGGGCATTTCAAACGCTTTGCGAAATGGACCGTGTCGAAATAGACGATGGAATCGGAGAGTTTCTTCCAATGGCCTTCTTCTGGATTTTCCATTTTGTAAAATCTTGGGAATCCGACCGTTGACTGTGGCTTGTTGAGAACGTAAGAGGCATGGTCCGCATGGCCGGGAGCATTGGACAGGCAGAGCGTGACAAGCGGATCAAGCCCCGCCGCCGCGATGGCCTGCGCGCCGCCTTGGCTGTGGCCTTTCACAATCAAATCCTTTCCATTCCATTCGGGCAGCGAACGCGCGTATTCGAGAGCGCGGAGCATGCGGAGATACATGCCGAGATAATAGACCGTTTCGCGCTGCATGCAGCCGCGATGGCGGTAGTCGGCCAATTCGCCTTTGTCGAGCTTCGTATAGAATTCCACCGGCTGGCCATTGATGATACCGTGGGCGTTGACGTCCAGGCAGACGGCGCCGGGCATGCAACGAATGACGGAACTGCGGACGCCCGCGCCATGATAAACCACAACGACTGGAAGTGATTTGGGCTGAGTGCCTTGCGGAATCGTCAGATAACCAGAAACTGGCATGTCGCCAACGCAGGAGACCTTTATGTCATAGATGTCGAATCCTTTGTGTTTGGGATCCTTCGATTCGTATTTGACGCGTTCCAACTCCTTCATTGGCACGGTGTTGAGGCGTTCCTTCTGGGCGGTCCAGAAAGCATCGAAATCAGCAGGCTCCTCACGTCCTTTGACGAATTTCTCTGGTTCGACCAACGCGCCGACGCCGTACGGGCCTTTTCCTTTTACTTTAACGGTCTTTCCATTTTCATCCAATAGTGTGAAATGGATGAACAGCCAGCCGGGAGCCTGCAACGATTTTGCGGGCAGGGCGACAGGCGTTTCCGCGGTGGTGATGACGCCTTCTTCATTGAGCGCGTCATGGTCGCGAAGAATGTAGGAAAGTTTATGACCGGCGGCGACTTTTCCATTGTCGAACAACTGCACGGAGAAGACGATTGGTTCGCCTGCCTTGTAAAGGCCGTCTTCATGGTTGGCGGTGGCCTTGATTTCGAACGGCGCGGCATCCAGTTCTTCCAATTCCATTTCAACACCTGCGGCGAGACAACTTAAGATGATGACATTGAACAACTTGTTCATTATTCTTTTCTCCTGTGTTATGATAGTGCTGATTCTTCTATCGTTTTTCACGTCTCACGTCTCTTGTCTCGCGTCAAAGAAAAGATGGGATTGGGCATAAGACGTGAGACGAGAGACGTGAGGGAAAATGAGACATCAGACAAAAGACGGCAAGACTTATTTGACAAAATACTTGTCGGCGATTTGGAGGTAATGGCCCCAATCCAGCGGCTGCTGGGAGTGGACGCCTGTTCGGATGTGGTAGCTGATGTGGCCCGTAACGTATTGATCCGGAGAGGGATCCGTTTCGGCAGGAAGGCCTTCCGAACCAAAGAGACGATAGACTTCACTGGCGGCTTTGGCGGAGAGGAATTCGCCATGCGGATCCGCCCAACTGTCGGCCGTGGCGCTCGCGACGGCGAGAAGACGTGGCGCGGCGAGTTCGAGCAGTTCATGCTGGTCGAATGGAGCCGTGTCTTCATGGCCGATAAACTGCTCGATATTCTTCACAAGCCAGTGCGGGAAAACGGTATGCATGATGAAGAGATTTTCGCCGAGAAGACGGCGGGACAGTGCCGCGCCGCCGCAACCGGAGCAGTTGGAGACGACCATCTTGAACCGCTGATCGGTCGCGCCAGCCCACAGGGCGGTTTTGCCAAGGCGGGAGAGGCCGTGGACTGCGACTTGCGACGCATCGATGAGCGGATCGGATTCCAAATAGTCGAGCATGCGGGAGAGGCCCCATGCCCAGACGCCGATGGACGTGTAGTTTTCATGGCATCCTTTGAAGCCATCGACGTTGTCGAAAAGCGTCAGAGCGCTACGATCCCATGCGGCGGCTGAATCAGGGAAGATATCGTGATAGCAGGCGGTTATGGATGCATAGCCACGAGCGACGGTTTCACGGAAACACCAAAGATCCTTCTGCGTTGCACGTTTGTCATGATTCGCTTCGTTTTCCGGAACGAGGCCGGAGCGGCGGACATCCAATTCATCAATGGTGAGTTGGTTGCCGCGGAAATTCAATCCTGCGAAGGCCGGAACAGGCTTCGTGGCGTTTTTCGGAATGTAGAGGAGGCAGTCGAACGCATGCGATTTGCCATTGTTTTCAGAATGAATGCGGATTTCCTTGCGGATGGCCGTGTTGTTCAACGCATCTTCTTTAATGGAAAGAACTTCGAACGACAGCGACTGCGGACGCGGCAGGATGCGGCCATAGACATTGTCGGAGAAGAATTTGAGGAGTTTCGGACGTTTGTTCGTCATCCAATCCATCGCGTCTTTCACATCCGCGACGCCAGATGGAAGCGTAAATGGTTCCATTAGGGATTCGTCTTCCGCGACGATGGCGCGGACTTGTTTCAGGAGCTCTTGGTTCCATTCATGGTTGAGGACAAGGTCTTTGTAGTTTTGGAATAGTGACATGGCTTTCTCTCTTGTGATGGCTGGATATTCTAGATGAACTGGATGATCTGGATGATTTATTTGCTTAATGTGGCGATGTTTAACAACGGCGAGGACACCGTTCGTTACAACGGCGAGGACGCCGTCGTTACTTTGGGCTTGGGAAGAGTATAGGCAAAAATGGAATTACAGATGGCCATGATGGCGGAGAAGGTGAACAGGAGGCCGATGCCGTATTTCGCCCAAATCCAGCCGCCAACAGGACCTGCAAGAATGGAGATGAAATGATTGATGGAGATGCCTGTGGACATCGTAGAGGAGAGTTCATCATGAGATTCCGCAATGCCACGGATGTAGATGTTCGTGGCGAGAGCGGTCGTGCTGATGATGGCATCGAAGATGTAATTGACATAGACAACCCAATAGGCATGTTTCGCGGGAAAATATCGCCCGCGAAACCGTAGAGGAGACAGACGAAGCAGAGGATGATGGTATCCCAAATCATGATGTTGCGGTAGCCAAGCTTGTCGGTGAGTTTGCCGATGGCAGGGGCGGCGAAGATGTTGATGATGGCGCAGACAGCGAGCAGGACGGCCATACGAGCCGTGGAAAAGCCGTATTCGCGGATGAGGACGTAGGGCGCGAAGGTGAAGAAAATCTGTTTTCGGGCGCCATAGAAAAGTTCCAACGCATAGAATTTGTTGAACTTGCGATGGAAGTAGAGTTTCGGGCGTTTGGCCGTTTCATCTGGAGCGTTTTTATTGAACGTGCTGATCGTGCTGACAATCATGAGCACGGCGATAAGGCCCCATACAATATCATATAAATAGCGTTGTGGCATGCCGCTGTAATGGACGCCGACGTAGAAGATGACGGCGACGATGGCGGAACCCGTGACGTTGCCAAAATTCATGGCGGATGTCAGAAAACCAAGCGACTGTCCTGCATTTTCCGGTTTGGCGATTTGGATGGCGATGGCCTGGCGGACAGGCATGATGAGATGTTCGCCCAAACTCCAGATCATAATGAAAAACGTCACAATGACTTTATTGGAAGGAACGAAGAGAAGCGCCGCGCCAAGCATGGAAATCATCGTGCCTAAGCGGAGGATTTTCCAGTCGGACATGCGATTGAGAAGCGCAAACAGGAAGACCAACGCGAGGCCGGGCATTTCGCGGAAGAATTCCAGCATGCCGCGGTTGAGGCTCGTCATGCCATGCATGTCCGACAGGAAGTTGTTCAGCGTTGCGGCGAAGCACCCCGTGCCGATGCCCCAGACAATGATGCTCAAAAAGAATGAGAACGCGGTGCTTTTGTTTTTGAAGACGTCGGTGAATTTCATGTTTAGCGGTCGTTGCGTGAAGACAGTCGTCCAATCATCTCTCCAAAATGACAAACTTATTAATATGAATCATGATGACTTCAATGCAACTTTATGACCATGAACTTCTAAAATAATTGTTTAAACGTTTGGCTATTTCGTTGGTTTCGGGAGGTCTTGCTTGAAGAAAGCACGGATGTCCGCTCCCGCTTCTGACAAATGCTCAAAGAACGTGTAATGGTTGACATTCGGATACCATTTGATGGGGCAACCGATTTTTTCCGCAAGCAATTTGGAGCATTTCGGGGGGATGACATTGTCGTTCTGAGCATTGATCATGGCGCATTTTCCATTTTGCGCGAGCACTTTCAGGCGGTCTGTGCAGTTGATGGGATCGTATTTGGCGATTTTCTTGTAGAGTTCCTCCTGCTGTTGCTTGTCTTCACGCGTGAAGAAGCCGAGCAAGTCTTTCGTCTCGTTTGTGTTGGTGGCGAAAACTTCCTGCAGATTGCCGCCGCCGAGAATCATGAGGGCGCGTTGGATACGGTGGTCGATGGCGGCGGCATTGGCGGTCATGAACGCGCCGAGTGAAAATCCCATGGCTCCAAGCTTTTCCGGATTGATTTCGGGGAAGGAGAGCAGGATGTCATTGGCGCGGATGGCGTCGGCCCGTGTTTGTTCAAGTCCTTGGAAAAACGCTTCTTCCGTTCTGATGATGACAATCGGGCCAAGCAAGCCGCCGCGTTGGCCGAAATAGGGCAACTGGATATAAATGCCTGCAATGCCTTCTTTGGCAAGGACTTGGCAGACTTTGCGCTCCAACTGGAATTTGTCCGGACCGATTGTATGGAAGACCTGCACGGCGGGCGTCTGGTGATCCGGTTTGGCGTTCAACGGAAGATAAATCTCGCCAAGAACGGTGTTGTTGATGGGATAGTCCGGCGTTGTGAAGGCGGATGGGAAGCGGATGGAGAAGCCACGGAATTCCTTCTGATCAGTAAGTGGCGTGATTTCAACATTGAACGCAGGACCGAAGGATGGTTTTTCGATTTGGCGCGACTCGGCCATGGCGATGGCTGAGAAAAGGCAGGCTAGAAGCAGGAGAAGGGACTTTTTCATGGTGGTTCCTTTTGCTGGTGATGATGGATAATGGCGACTGTTTTTATAGTAAAATAATATGGAAAAGCAGAAAACGCGATTTTAATAATAGAAAAAAGCATATTGCGGCTTGTTTTTTTTCATTTGGGAAATAGAATAAAGATGTTTTTTCCATTATCTCAAGAAAAACCACCAAACAAAGAGGGCAAAACCATGCTGGAATTACTGGAAAAGGCATTTTTGATGGGTCTTGGCGGCGCGAGTCTGACGGCGAAGCGTGCGGAGGAGTTCGTGAAGAAAGCCGTTGAAGACAAACAGGTCACCGAAAGCGAAGGCAACCAGTTGCTCAAGACGTTGGTTGACGAAGGCAAGAAGGCGAACGAAAACTTGACGGCGAAAGTAGAGGAAATCATGAAGACGCGCGGCGAATCGCTGCTTCCGTACTGGAAGAAGATTCAGGATTTGGAAGCCCGCGTGGCGGCTTTGGAAGCCGAACTGGCCAAAAAGTCTGAATAAGGCGGACTGTTTTTAATGACAGGGGGGCGTGTGAAAGCGCCCCCCTTTTTTGCATGATACGTATGGAGACGATTGACGATGCGTGATTTTGACGCGGCGCAAGAACAGCGCTTTTTCGATATTTTCAAAAAGTACTACGATTTGGAGAAGGACGCCGGAAAACAGCACAATCCAGCGAACTACTCGTTGGACAGGATGTATCCGTTGGCGGCGTTGGTTGGCAATCCAGAAAAGCGGTTCAAAATCATCCATGTGGCGGGAACGAAGGGGAAGGGGACGACCTGCCATTTCATGTCCGCCTTGCTGTCGAGCTGTGGCAAACGCGTTGGATTATTCACAAGTCCCCATTTGTCAACAGTTAGAGAACGTTTCCAAATCGACAACGAACTGGTCTCCTATGAGACGTTGATCACCGCCAGTGAAGAGCTTGTCAAAGCCGTCGATGAGGCTGGTTTGAAGCCTTCATTGTTCGAACTGTTCACCGTGATGGCGTTGAAGATTTTCGCTGACGCAGGCGTGGAATACGTCGTGTTCGAGACGGGAATCGGCGGTCGGCTGGACGCGACGAATTACGTCCAACCGGCGTTGACGGTCATCGTGCCGATCAGTTTTGATCATATGGCGTTGCTTGGCAACACGATAGAGGAAATCGCAGGAGAAAAGGCGGGCATTCTGAAGTCGGGCGTGCCGTTGGTACTGTCCCGCCAGAGCTTTCCAGCGGCGGAAGAGACGATTCTGAAACGTGCGCAAGAGGTCGGAAGTCCCGTCCGCTGGCCTGTTAACGACGATATGGTGACGCCGTTTGCGAAGCCGCGATGGGCGCCGTATCTGCGGGAGAATTTCGCGACGGCACTGTCGGCCATCTATCAGCTTGGCTTGACGCCTGATTGCGAAAAGCTGCGGATTCCGCAACTTCGCGCCCGTTGCGAAGAGATTCGCCATGAACCACTTGTGGTTTTAGATGCCGCACACAACGGCGATTCGATGTCGCGTCTTGTGGAGGCGATGAACAAGCTGTATCCGAATATCCATTTCACGGTGGTTTTGGGGATTGTCAAAGGAAAAGACGCACATGGCATCGTGACGGCGTTGAAGAATCTGAACGGAGAGTTCATTCTGACGAATCCGCATACGGGCAAAGGCTCTGATTTGGAGAAATTGGCGGCGGAGATGAAAGAGGCCGGTCTGGACGTGCGTGGAATCATCCCGCAACTGACGAAGAAAGAACAGCTTCCAACAGCTGTGCCATTGCTGTTCACTGGCTCGTTCTTTACGGCGTTAATCGGAGAAGAGTTTTTTGACTAAATGCCATTGGCATTTAGTGCTTATGGCTTATGGCTTATGGCTTAAGATTTGACAGATAATACATTATGAAAATCAATGTTCCAAATGGTCGGGGGATAGCGGTTTTTGATGTTCCAGATGCCAATCTGCTCGGCGTCTATGAATCGTCCGTGAATCGCGTCGCGCCGCCAGTGGATCCTGTGGCGGAAGTCGTTGCGGCTATTGAACATCCGATTGGTTCGCCGCGTCTTCGCGATTTAGCGAAAGGTCAGCAGAATATCGTCATTATCGCCAGCGACCATACACGGCCTGTTCCTAGCAAAGTCATTATGCCGCAAATGCTTGCGGAAATCCGTGAAGGCAATCCGTCGGCGGATATCACGATTCTGATCGCGACTGGCATGCATCGTGGCACGACATTGGAAGAATTGAAAGAAAAATTCGGTGATGAGATCGTCAAAAACGAAACCATCATCGTCCATGAATCGCATGACGATGCGTTACAGACGTATTTAGGCGTTCTGCCGTCGGGCGGTGAACTGTGGGTAGATCGTGTGGCGGCGGAAGCGGATTTGCTTGTGTCGGAAGGATTTATCGAACCGCACTTCTTCGCGGGCTTCTCCGGCGGTCGAAAGAGCATCCTGCCGGGCATCGCGGGCATGAAGACGGTTATGGCCAACCATTGCGGCATGTTCATCAAATCGCCTCAAGCCCGCACAGGCATTTTGGAAGGCAATCCAATCCATCGCGACATGGTGTGGGCGGCGCAGAAAATCGGCCTGAAATTCATCGTAAACGTCGTCATCAACGGTGAAAAACGCGTCATGAAGGCCTTCGCGGGCGACTGCTTCGCCGCGCATGCGGCAGGCTGCGACTACTTGAACGGCCTGTGCCGAATCGACGTGCCGCTAGCGGACATCGTCATCACGAGCAACGGCGGTTATCCGTTGGACCAGAACATCTACCAATCTGTGAAAGGCATGACGGCGGGCGAAGCGGCGTCAAAGGAGGGCGGCGTCATCGTCATGTCGTCCAGCTGTTCAAACGGCCATGGCGGCGAAAGTTTCTACAAATTCATGGCGGAGATGCCGTCTGCAAAAGCGTTGTATGAACAACTTGGAGACGTTCCACAGGCGGAGACGAAGGCGGATCAATGGCAGGCCCAGATATTGGCGCGCGTTTTGGCGCATCATGACGTCATCGTTTTATGCGACGAATGTTCGCGCGGCTTGGTCAAAGAGATGGGCATGCATCCTGTGGCGACGGCGGATGAGGCTATGTCGTTGGCGTTCAAGTTGAAAGGAAAGAATGCGACGGTCGCCGCGATACCCGATGGAGTTTCTGTAATTGTTAGTGGTCATTGATTTTTTATAGGTAAAACGAACAAGGAGATTTGACATGGCATTGAAAGGATGGTTGTCCGACACATGCAAACGGTATTTTCCAAAGAGCGCAGCGGAAGTGAAGAAAACGCTGTCGCTCGACTATGCGTTGAATGAACGCATGAGTTTCCAAGTGCTGCTTCGGCAGGACGGCGCTCCGCAGAAAATCAATGTTTCCGCAACAGGGCCAGACGGATGGGATGTCCGTGTCCGCCAGATTGGTTATGTTCCTGTTCGCCACGCGAATACTGGAGCGGAAAACATTCCCGCCAAGCAACTTGCAAAAGAAGTGGATTGGGGCGACGGTCTGCCCGGCTTCGTTCCGGATCCGTTGTTCGATGAAACGCGTATCATCCTTCCGCAGAACGAGACGCACGGCTTCTGGATTACCGTGAAGGCTCCTGCGAAAGTCGTTGCGGGAACGTATCCTATCGTGGTCACAATCGAACCGGAACGCGACAAAAAGCAGAAACTGACGTTCAAGGCCATTCTGCATGACATCAAGTTGGCTCCTCGCAAAGACTTCCATATCACGCATTGGTTCTATGCCGATTCGCTCGTCGCTCAATATAAGGTAAAGGCGTTTTCAGAGGAATTCTGGCCGATTTGCGAAGAATACGTCAAAGACTATGTGGCGCATGGTCTGGACACGCTGTATGTTCCTGCATTTACGCCACCTCTGGACGGTGTCAAACTGCCGACGCAGCTGCTCGGCGTGAAACGCAAGGGGAAGAAATACGTGTTCGATTGGACGAATGTCCGCCGCTGGCTGGAAATGGCCAAGAAGTGCGGCATCACGAATTTCGAATGGGTCCATCCGTTCACGCAGTGGGGCGTGAAGAACGCCATCCGCATCTACGAAGGGCAGCAGGAAGACGAAAAGCTGTTGTTCCCGCCGGAAACAGAAGCCACGTCGCCTGAATATCGTGAATTTCTGACGCAGTTCTTCAACGAATTATACGATTTGCTGAAGAAGGAAAAACTATTGACAAAATCATTCTTCCATGTTTCCGACGAACCACACGGCGATGAACATCGTGCCAACTACAAGGTGGCCCGCGCCATGCTGAAGGAGATCGCACCCTGGATGAAGACGATGGATGCATTGTCGGAAATCGCCTTCGGTCGTGAAAAGATCACGGACATGCCTGTGCCGAGCACTCGCACAGCCGTGCAATTCTACAAAGAAGGCATCACGTCATGGTGCTACTACTGCTGCGGCCCGCGCGGCGGATATGTGCAACGCCTTCTGGACACGCCGCTTCCGAAGATTTGGATGCACGGCTTCCTGTTCTATCGCTGGCCGTTCAAAGGCTTCCTGCATTGGGGCTTCAACTACTGGTTCGAATCGCAGACGCGCAATTTGATCGACGTCTATGCCGAACAGGACGGCCTCAGATGGCCCGGCTGGGCGTATGGCGACACATTCCAAGTCTATCCTGGACCGAACGGCAAACCAGTCGATTCCATCCGTTGGGAAGTGTTTGGCGAGTCGTTGCAGGATTACCAACTGCTACAGACACTCGGCGTCAGTCGTGACGACGATATCTTCGAGCCAATCAAAGACTTCAATGATTTCCCGAAAGACGCGAAATGGCGTCTGAAGATCCGCAAACAATTGCTGAAGTAAGATTGTTTTTCTAGGCTTCTAGTGGGCTAGACTGCTAGAAGCCTAGAAAACAGCCACTTACAGTCTTGCAAAAATCGGCATGACAATCAGCAGGAAGCCGCAGAAAGCGAACACGGCCGCCAGAATACTGGCGGCCTGTTTGTTTTTGCCGCCAAGCTCAAAAAGATCGCGGATACGCCATGGCAGGCTGAGAGACACCATGCCGAAAACGCCGAGAATCAAGCAAATGCAGCTGAAAAACGGACGGGCGGGAACATCATGGACAAACGCCTTGATAATCAAGAAGTTGGCGCTTAACGTGAAAAAGCCGCCGAAAGCACGCGCGTTGATATAGTCAAGATAGAAAATGGACAGACCGATGGTAATCGGAACTAGCGCCCAGACAATGGGATGCAGCTTCGCCAGATTGCCTTCCAACATCAGGCAGCCGTAGTAGGCCGACCAAACGAGACAAATTGCTCCGATGACGACGCCGGGCGCGATTGGCTTGCGTGGCCATGTGGGAATAATGTCCACCAAATGTCCTTTTGACAGTTGGAAAAAAGCACCTGCCAAAAAGAAACATGCGATGGCGAGCGTGATGGAAACCAGTAGGAACAACGGCATAGTCGATAAAATGTGTTAGGCGTGGTGTCAGCGGTCAGGAGTTGACGGTAATCCATTCGGACTCATACCATGAAATCTTGTAATCGGCCCTCAAGTCGATGGACTGGATTTTTTTCATGGCATTTTCAAGTTCTTTGAACGCCCATAGATAGCTCATATAGGCCTCTTCGGCCTCCGTCGGCGGATTGTGCATCGTGCGGCGTTTATCCGTCCGCGTCACTTCCATGATTCGTGCGACTTCGCGGAAGAGACAAAGGAAGGCGAGATATTTGAGTGGCAGTTTCTGCATTTCCTTCAAGTAGGCGTACAGTCTGAACGTCTTGAAGTTTTCGCGGCCTTCCTGTGTCTGCAAGGCCTTGCTGGCGTTGGCGCATTCGTCTTGGAATGAGAGGATGCCGATGGGGCTGAGCAGGAATGCGTTCTGCGTTTCGTCAAACTGACAGGCCGCTTCAGGATAGGTGCCGTCCTTTGAAAGGATGAAAGAGGCGGTCATCTCCTGCATGCCGACGAGCGGTTTGATGAACAGACGCGCAAACGTCTCGATGGGCCCTTGAAAAGACGCTAGACATTTGTCCAGAGCCTCCGCTGTTGCCTTTCCAGGGGCTTTTCGATAGGCTTTCGCCAATTTTTCTATTTGCATCCAACTCATATTGCTATATTCGATTGATGCGGCTGGGCACAATCCCTAGAAGACAAAATATACCGATACAGTAAAAATTAATATAATTTAGCACAAAACATGACATTTCCCAATTATTTTTATCAAATAAAAGTTGGTTTTTAGGTTAAAAGCAATGATTTCTGCGATTTGACAAACGTCAAAGACGGTTTATTTGTATAATATTGCCTTATTTTACACAGACAACAACCATTTACTAAGGAGTCATTTCAATGAAGGAATTGCATGTTGGCATCGTCGGTCTTGGCTGGGTGGCAGAGGCTCATTTGATCGCTTTCAACCAGACGACCGGCGCGAAAGTGACGGCGGTCTGCAGCTCGCGTAATCCGTCTCCGGCGGAAGTTGAAGCGCGCTATGGTGTTCCGCTGAAGGTATATGCGAAATTGGAAGACATGCTGGCGGATCCGGATATCGACATCGTGTCCATCTGCACGGCGAATCCGTTGCATGCGCAGCAGACGATCGATTCCGTGATGGCGGGCAAGCATGTTTATATCGAAAAGCCGATGGCGTTGTCGTACGAAGACACGAAGCGTATGCAAGCCGCTATCAAGAAGAGCGGCAAGAAAGTCTGCGTCGGCTTCGAATGCCGTTACAGCATGCAGGTGAAACTGCTGAATTCCATCGTCGAGAAAGGCTTGATTGGTGAAGTAACATACGGTGAATCAGACTATTACCACGGCATCGGCCCATGGTATCGCCAGTTCTGCTGGAGCAACACGGCGGCCGGCGGCGGCAGCGCGCTTTTGAGCGGCGGCTGCCATGCGATGGACGCATTGATGTATCTCATGCGCGAACCCGTCGAAGAAGTCATGAGCTATTCCACGAAGAGCAAGGCGGATTGCTTCTCCAGTTACGAATTTGATCCGTGCAGCGTGACGATCATCAAATTCGCTAATGGCAAGGTCGGCAAATGCGCGGCGAGCATCGACTGCCTGCAACCGTACTACTTCCATTTCCAACTGGTCGGCAGCAAAGGAAGCATCCGTGACAACCAGTTGTATTCGACGGATTTGGACGGTCTTGTGAAAGACCGCTGGACGACGTTGCAGACTTCCACGCTGGATTCCGGCGAAGTTCTCGACCATCCGTACAATCCGCAGATGCAGGCGTTTGTCGATGCCATCAACAATGACACGGAAATGCCTCTGACGAGTTTTGAAGACGCCTTCAAGACACACAAGGCGATCTTCGCGGCCGATTTGTCCGCCAAACTGGGCCGTCCTGTGAAACTGTCCGAACTGGATTAATCCGTTAACAGTATAAATGCAAACACCGCCGCCGAATGAAAAATCCGGCGGCGGTGTTTTTTGTTTAATGATGTAACTTCAAGTTACTGCGGCGCAGCATTATTTGAACTTGCAGACACCGTCCAGATAGACTTGATTGACGGCGAATTCGTCATCGAGAACGGTCATATCGGCGATGAAGCCTTCTTCGATCTTGCCGAGATTCTTGATGCCGAGATTGCAGGCCTGGTTGTAGGACGTGGCTTTGACGAGCTGGCAGAGAGGCTTGCCTGTGACTTCCGCGACATTCTTGAAAGCGGTGTTGAACTGCAACGTGGAACCAGCCAAAGCGCCGTTGGAGGCGAGACGCGCGGCACCGTCAGAAACGACGACGGCGAGACCGCCGAGCTGGTAGTTGCCGTCCGGAAGACCGGTGGCTTCCATGGCGTCCGTGATGAGCAGGATCTTGTCGATGGGTTTGACCTTGAAGGCGAGGGCGATCATGTCCGGGCAGAGATGGATCTTGTCGCAAATCATTTCAATGTAGGTCTTATCGTCATAGAGACCTGCGCCGACCATGCCGATTTCGCGGTGGTGGAGCTTCGTCATCTGGTTGCAGAAATGCGTCAGGCGGCAGAGGCCTTTGGCTTGGCCGGCCTTGTACTGCGCCATGGTGGCGTTCGTGTGGCCGCAGGACGGAACAATGCCGGCCTTCACAAGTTTCGCGGTGAACGGAACGGCGCCTTCCGTCTCAATGGCGTAGGTGACGATGGAGACTTTGGAGATGGCGTTAAGACGTTTGATTTCATCGAAATCGGGCTTGCGGAGATAGGCGGGATTCTGAGCGCCGATGCAGTCCGGATTGATGTAGGGGCCTTCCAGATGCGTGCCGATGACTTTCGCGCCGGTCGGTTTCTTGCGATAAGCTTCGACGTTCTTGAGGGAAGCGGCGAGCTTGTCTTCGGGGAGCGTCAGCGTCGTGGGGCAGAAAGACGTCACGCCTTCCTTGATTTTCGCTTCGGCGATGACTCTGACGGCTTCCTTCTTCGGGGCGGTCGCTTCATAGCCCATGCCGCCGTGGATGTGGAGGTCGATGAAGCCCGGAACGAGCATTTTGCCTTTGATATCAACGACTTTGTCCGCCTTCGGGAGCGGATTGCCGGCATCGATGACCTGTTTGATGACGCCGTCTTCGGCGAACACGGCCGCATTGAATTTTTCGACGTCGGGGGAGATCACATGCGCGTTTTTAATGAGAAGACTTGACATTTTGTTCCTTTTTCAATGTTATTGAGGTTGATGTTCAAGAAATTGAAAAATACAAAGTATCTACTCTAATCAAAAAATCGAATAAATCAACTTTCCGCAGATTAAAAGGAACGGCTTTTACATTATATTATATGGATTGGATGGAGGGAGGCGTGTTTTCAGATAGGATTTTCGCATGAACAAGCGGATGGTGTTTCGCTTCGGCGTTGTATTGATGTTTTTCACAAGCATGAGCAAAGTGCTTGTGCCTGGCGCGGTTTTCGATCCGTTGCAGCATGAACTGTCGCTGACAGCGGTCGATTTGGCGAGCCTTGGCTCATATTACATGTGCTCTTACGCCTTGTCGCAGTTGGTGTTAGGAATGTTGGCGGACCGTCTGGGCGGCGTGCGAGTACTGCTTTTGGGCGGCATATCGTTTTCGCTTGGCATGGTGCTGTTTCCGCTATCGTCCAATCTGTGGTTGCTGCGATTGTTCCGTCTGATGGCGGGATTTGGCGCGGGTATCGTGTTTTTGGGCGTGGCCAAATTGATCGCCGATCTGTATGAAGAGCGATTTTCGTATATGCTTGGTTTTGCGCTCGTTCTGGGATATCTCGGACCGACGACTGGTGCCGCGCCGATGGTTTGGCTGGTTGGCCAGATTGGCTGGCGGTGGGCGTTGATGATTCCGTCGTTGATGGCGACGGTGGCGACGCTTGGCATCATTTTCTTTTCACGCGGGACGATGGACAAAATTGAAGGCGGCGAACCATTGTGGAGGCCTGTGCTGCAAGTCATGGGCAAATCCGAAATGATTCGCATCTGCCTGTCGAGTTCGATTGTTTTTGGCGCATATTACGCGTTGCTGACGTTGATGGGGCGGAAATGTCTGGAAGACGTCGGTGGATTCAGCGTGAAAAATGCGTCATTGATCATCACGATGTTGACGATCATCGTGGCGGCATGCAATCTCATTGGCGGAACGGTCTGCAAAGTCATGAAAGGCCATTATGGATTGCTGATGGCGATGTTTTCCTGTCTGAGTTTGGCAGGAATTGTCGTCGGCTGGCTGTCGTTGTCAAGAGGTTGGAACGGCGGATTTTTGGCGCTGTCATACGTCATGATTGCGCTACCGGCAGGTTTCTTCTGCGTTTATGGCACGATGGGAAAAGAAATCAGCCCACCGAAATACGTGGCGTTGGCAGTCGCATTGGTGAACTTCTGGGCGTTCGTCATGATCGCTCTTGTCGGCGACTGGGCAGGCCGTGTCATGCGCGGCTATGAAAGCGCCGCGCAGAAAATCGGAGACGTTTTGGTCTATCCACTGGCCGCCTACAAAGGCGTGTTCGTGGTGTTTTTCTGCACGGCGGTGGTCGGGCTGCTAAGCGCTGTGACGCTGATATTTGCGGATAAAAAATCGAAAGCCGAAAGCTGAAAGCCAAAAGCCGAAAGCTAAAGACAGTGCATTTTGCTTTAAGCTTTAGGCTTTAAGCTTTTAGCTGTCTAGATATTTCCTTTGATAATCCACAGCGTCATTGTAGATGGTTCGGGCCACGGCTCGGGACGCGGACGGTCACGATTGGCGCCAAGCGTCTCCCACACAAGGAAATAATGGATACTGCCGTCCTCTGGTGAGACGACATGTCGGACGGCACGGCCAAGGCCGGGGAAGTTGCCTTCCATTTTGCCCCAACCATTTGGCATTTTGTCTTTTACAGGCGGCTTCAGGAAACCTTCTGGCTTCAGCGTGTTCGGATTGATTTTCCAAATGCCATGGCCTTTCTTGTCGTTGTGGAAATTCTGCGCGAGAAGACCTTCATGGTTGACGTAGATGTTGGAGGCTTGCACAAGGCATGGGACACTGCCGCCGCCTGTGAATTCCCACCGCCAGTCCCAATCGCTCGTCTGGTAGATGACCCATTTGTCGTTCTCCCAACGCGCGTTATAGATTTGGCTGAAGCCTTTCTCATCATATTTATGATAATTGATGACGACGCGTTTCTGCAGATCGAAACCAATGCCAATGCCCATGTTGATCATGCCGCTCTTCGTGCGCGGTGTTGGATCGACGATGAGGCCAGGCGATTCAAGCGAAACGGGCAGTTCGATGGGTGTTCCGGCGGCGGTCTCCCAATGCTTCATGTCTTTGCTCTTCATGTAGGAAAGGTCGTGATTTGTGTCGCAACTGGGGGTGTCACGCCAGACCCATGCCATATGGAAATATCCGTCTGGGCCGATGACCGGGCCGGCAAAATAGGCGTTCATCTGGCCTTTGCCGTCCGAAAGCGGCTTGTCTAGAAGCCGTGACCATGTCTGCGTCGCATGGTCATAGACGTTATAGATTTCATCGCCGTTTCCGGAAGCGCCGTCACGGTAGTGGAAGATCAGTTCGTTGGCCGCGCCGCGCAGGAATTGCGGGTAGGTGCAGTGCTTTTCACGTTCGCCCGTCATGGCTTCAATACGTTTGAAGGTTGTGATATCCAACGGTTTTTCCGTGCGGAAATAGATGAGCTGGCAGGCGTGCATGTTGCCCGCCAGATGGATGAAATCGTTGTCGTCAAACGTCATCGTGATGTAGTTATGGGAGTCCCATCCCGTGCTTGACGGCATGATTTGATAGGTCCAATCAAGCTTTTCCACAGGCGATGTGGCGACCGTCATGCGCCGTTGGTCGTCGTAGTATGCGATGTAGAAACGGCCTTTGTGGAGCTTGAAATCAAAGCCGACGGGATGGCCTGCCCAGACTTTTGCAATAGGCGTCTTCTGAATCAGTTCGGCGGTATTCTGGGCGACGGCGGCCGTGGCGGAAAGCAAGAGACTGGACAGGAAGAATTTTAACATGTTTTTACGCCTGTTTATGATATGAAAGTTGTTATAAACCAATAAAATAACTCCGCCCCCTCTGGAGAGAGAAGGCGGAGCTAACGGCTTCAGTACGTCTTCTTAATACGGAAATTGTTGAAGATCACGTTTTCCGCATGTTTGAAGTTCAACGTGTCTTTGTCATATTCAGGATGGCCTTCGACAGGACGCATCTCCAAAACGAAATCCGTGAATTCAATGTCGCTGACATGATGTTCGGGCAACGCCTTGATGACCGGATAACGGCCGCAGATGGCGTGGACGCCGCGCAGGGAGATGTCGCGAACATAATCGACGGCTTCGTTATCGGTCAGATTGACGCCGAAAACATAGAGGCGCGTCTGCGCTTCAATGTTGCAGAAGAGCATGTTCTCAACGGCGAACGGCTTGACTTCCGGATAGGGCGTGGGGGTGTCTTCATAGCGTGGTGGGTCGCGTTGGTCTTGACCAAGGGGCTTGATGCGCGGCGATGTCACGTCAATGCCAATCCGGCTGTCGCGAATGACGAGATTGCTGAACGTGCAGTTGCGCATGAGATAATCGTGCGTCCAACCGATGCGGATGCAGTCGCAAGAACTTTGCAACACGCAGTTTGTGACGGTGATATTTTCACAGGCCTTCGGCTCGTCGAACTGTTCCTGCATGCTGCGGACGATGATGCAGTCGTCGCCGTTTGTGAGATTGCAGTCGCTGACGACGACATTGCGGCAGGAGCCGAGATGGATGCCGTCGCTGTTCGGCATGCGGAGGTCGGCCTTCATCGTGACGCCGCGGACGAGAACGTCTTCGCAGTCGAGGAACCATGTGAACCATCCAGCTGTATCAACGAGCGTCAAATCTTCCAGACGGACGTCTTTGCAACTGACGAAGAAGAGGCTGCGGCCCGGAATCAGTTGGTCGTGTTTCCGTTTCCAATGGCCTTCGAACGGCTTGAGATTTTCATCGACATGGACGAAACTGAGGCCTTGGAAATCGATCTTGCCTTGTCCGCAGATGCAGACATGGGAGATTCCTTCGCCGTACATGACGTAGCGTTTGTTGTTGCGAAGTGCGTAACCGACTTTCCAGTAAGGATTTGGCTCGACTTCCGGATATAGTTCAGGATTCGTTCCCGCGAGCAGGACGGCGTCCCATGCGATTTCCAGACGGACGTCGTTTCTCAACCGCAGCGGATAGAAGAGATATTTGCCGGAAGCGACGAGAACCGTGCCGCCGCCGTTCGCGGAGCATTCGTCAATGGCTTTTTGCAAGGCCTCCGTACAATTGAAGATGCCATCTCCGACGGCACCGTAATCACGGATGTCGTAAACTTTTTCCATGTTTTGTTCCTTTCAGTGAAAAATCTTTGCGCAAAGGCTGAAAACCGTGCTAAATTTAGGATAGCGTTTTTACATTACCATATAAAATGAACACTTCAAAGGAAAACCATGAAAAAACTGAAAGTCGTACAGTACGGAATCTGCCATGAGCACGCGAATGGAAAATTCATGACGCTTCAGAAAATGCCGGGCACGTATGAGCTCGTGGGCGTCGTCGATGAAACATCGTGGTGCAAGACGCCGCGTTTCGGCGACTATTCGGCGCTCTTCAAAGATGTGCCGCGTCTGACGGAAGAAGAGATGTTCAAGATTCCGGATTTGGACGCCGTGTTTGTGGAAGTGCCTAATCTGGAATTGGTTCCAGTTGCGATGCGCGTCATGGAGCATGGCCTTCCCATGCATCTGGACAAGCCGGCCGGAACAGATCTCGCCCTGTATAAGAAACTTCTGGACGGTTGCAAGGCAAAAAATCTCCCGTTGCAGATGGGATACATGTTCCGCGGCAACCCCGTGTTCAAATTCGTCCAGAACATGGTGCGCAACAACGCTTTCGGTGATATCTTCTCCATCGACATGGACATGGATCACTGCTACGGCGGCGAAATCTACCAAGAATATCTCGCGAAGATGAAAGGCGGCATCATGTTCAATCTCGGATGCCATCTTATCGATTACATCGTCTCGCTGCTTGGCGAACCGACGAAAGTCCATCCTTTCTTGAAGAACACGCCGGAACTCCCTGAAACGACCATCAACAACACGATGGCGGTTTTGGAATATCCGCATGCGACGGCCTGCATCCGTACATGCAGCCGCAAGGCTTCTGATTCGAGCGAACGCCATCTGCGGTTGGCGGGAACGTGCGGTTGGTGCGAACTGGAGCCGTTGGAGCGTTTCGACGGCAAGCCGCTCGTCTTGAGATTCTACATCAAGAAGGCCGTATGTGGTTTCCAACCAGGCCATTACACGATTGAATTTCCGCCGCAGAAAGACCGCTATATCGTTCAGTTGCAGGAATTGGCGGAGATCATCCGCGGCGAGGCCAAGAGCGAATACACCTATGAACATGACTACATCGTCCATAAGGTCTCGCTGGCGGCTTCTGGCTATGAGGGCCTCTATTAAGCCGCTAGCGGCTTAATAAAGCTTATGGCTTATGGCTTATGGCCTATGGCTTAATAGAGCTTATGGCTTATGGCCTATGGCTTATGGATTAGTGGTTAAGGCTAATGGATTAATGCATAAGGCTTAAGGAGTGACATTACGTGAATAAAATAGCCCAAAACATGCTTTCAACCATTTCCTGTCTGTTGATGGCGGGATGCGCTTCACAGTCGTTTCCACCGCGTCCCACGCCCGTCACAAACAGTTGTGATAGCCGTAAATGCCTTCAAACGTTTGAAAACGAATTCATCCGCTGGGAGCATGATTCCAAAGGTGGCGCGCTTACCGGAGCGTATGTTTTGAACGATTCGTCGGATAACATTCTGACGGCTCCGATGTCGTTCCAGATTGTGTTGGAAAACGCCGATGGATCATTGGAAGTCTTTGAAAATACAGGTCTTGCTTCAAGTCTTGCGTTTGAGAAAGACGGCGTTGTCATGCAATATGGTTTCAAAAGCCTCAAGACTGGAGCAGGGCTGCCCGGCGTGACCGCCACGCATAGCATCCGTTACTGCGAATGGGGCGATGCGGAACATCGCATCAAACTAGAAACAAAAACGCCATTGACGAATCTGCGCAAGTTGTCGCCGATTATTTTGAAAATGACGGACAAGACGTTCGACACGTATGGCGCAAAGGAAATGCGGGCCTGCGGCCATGACAAATGGGGGTTGAACGGCGTCGCAGATTGGTTGAGCTTAAAGACCGACCAAGAAGAGATTTACAGATGCTCTCGCGTCCCGCTGTATTTGCTACTGTTCGAACGCGGCGGAGCGGGAATCGAATACTGCATGATGAGCGACATCTCCCAATGGGAGGCTCTTGGAGAGAAACAGAGCGGGGTACTTATTCATAATAAGGAAAAGCATGCCTACGAATTCACCGTCTCCGCCTATGACAGTGATGAAAAAAGCACGCTAAACGGCGTTTACGAATTTGATTTCCGCTTGACGTTGCCGTTCATCCGCAAAAAGATGTGTCCGATTCGCCCTGCCGAATCAATGTGCTACTACGAACGTGGCTCTGCCAATCGCTGGCCGACGGACGCTGATTTCCAATCCATGCAAGACGCTGGATACACGTTGCTTAAGATTCATAACGACTGCGACAACTGCCGTGACGGCATCTTCTGGCGTGACGCTGTCTATCCGCCGTATCCGCCAGCCGTCATGAAGCAGATGGACGAGAGTTTGGCGAAAGCCAAGGAGCATGGCATGAAAGTCGTGCCCTACATTTCCATGAAGGAAATGCATCCAGAAGCGCCTTGGTTCAAGGATCATAGCGAAGAATGGGCCAAGCTCAACGTGCCGAATGGTCCTATTTGGATTACGAGTTGGGGCGATCTCGTCTTCGGTGGCGTTATGTGTCTGAAGAGCGGTTGGATCGAAAAACGCAAGGCGACCATCAAGCAGATTTTGGATAACCATGACTTCAAAGGCGTCTATTTCGACTGGTGTACAGCGTTGGAATGCTACAACACACGCCATTTTGCCAAGCACCATTGGGATATTGATGAACACATTGATTTGTTGAAGTGGACGAAAGCCTTGAGCGGACCGGACGGCGAAATTTACTTGCACATGACGCATGTTCCGTTGCTCGTTGCCGAAAACATGTCTTCTCTGCTGCTGACGGAAGAAAGCGTCCAACCTGTCATCAGCCAGACGATGTTCACGCCGCATGTCCATTTCATGAACACGGCGCCGCGCTCCGTCTGTAACATGCTGGAGAATCGTACACCGGAAAACAACCGCAAGATCGCAATGGCGGCGCTGTTGAATCACGCAACGGTCGCCATCAAAGATGATGCGACGATTGGTCTATACAAAGAGAATCGCGCATGGATGGAAGCTGTCACGCAATATGATCGCTTCCATGCTCCGGGAGAAGGATATACGTCTGCCGACAATCCAAATGTCGGTGTATCCTTCTACGAATCACGCGATGGTTCCAGCATGGCGATTGTGGCGAATCTGTCGATGGAAACCGTGACTGTCAAATATGACTGCAACGGAAAATTCGCGAAGCAGGGGGGCACGCTGACGCTGAAACCGCTTGAAATGAAAGCAATTCGGAAGTAGTGATGTGGCGCGGTGCGTCCCGCCTGCGCCGTGGGAGGTGGCGCGGTGCGTCCCGCCTGCGCC
>JAFZAB010000115.1 GCA_017548425.1 Victivallales bacterium | reverse complement strand
CGCGGCTGGGGCATCGGCATGCCGGGGGCGGCGGGCGATGACGGCGCGGGCGCGAAACCTTTCACGGCGTCGGGCGACGAGAACGGCGGCGGAACTAGATCGCGATTGCGAAGAAGATCACGTGTGTTGGGTTGGGGCTGCTGTCTTTTGGTTGCGCAGCCAGTTGCGAATGTGACGGCGACGCCACAGGCGATTGCGAGATTGATCCACTTGTTTTTCATGTTTTTTGTGTTCTCCTTTTTCTCCTTGGGGGTTCAAGACTTTAAAAAATCAAATGCTTTATTATTAATTATAATGCAACATTTGTAAAGTGACAAGAACCCACGGAAAATTCATCAACATTTTTTATGGATGTGATGGATTTTCGTCGTCTAGCGGATCTTCAGGCCTCCCTTTTCGACGGCGGGGATGACGGAGAGGACGGTGATGCATGTGTCATAACCGACTTCGCCGGGGCAATTGAGGAGTTTCTTGTCATTTTTCGCGACAGCGGCGAAGAAGTTTTCGAGATGGAGGTGGTGGCCCTGCTTCTGTTCGAAGTCTTCCATGACGGCCTTGTATTCCTCTCCGCGATTCTTGAGGGCGGGGATGAGCGGAATGGCCTGGACGCCACCGCCGAGAGTCATCTGTTCGATGCCTTCCATCCATTTCGGAATTTCGACATTGGAACCGGGGATGTAGAAGCAGTTTTTCGGATTTTCGGAGAGGTTGATGGAGCCACGGTCGCCGGAGAAGCGTTCATAGTATTCCTGCCAGCCGGAGGTGTTGAGGACCTGATAGTAGGAGCGGGCGGAACCGGGCTTGCCGTCGAAGGTCGTCTTGTAGTCGTACATGACGGTAACGTCTTCATACCATTCGCGGGTCGGGAAGTAGTCAGCGCCGCCGAAGGCGGTGACGGCGTACGGTTCGGCATTGAGGAACCAGCTGAAGATGTCGATCTGATGAGAGCCGAGGTCGGCGATCGGGCCGCCGGAATACTTCTTGAACCAGCGCCAGTTTTTGAACTGCTCCATGTTTTCGTAGCCGTATTTCTTGAGGATGTCTTCCGGAACTTCCTTGCCCTGCGGCCATGCGAGGAGATCTTCGGGCGTGCGGTTCCACTGTCCGTAAAGGGCGGTGAGGCGGCCGCACATCTTGTCTTCATGGATCATCTTGTAGGCGTACTGATAGACAGGGTTGGAACGGCGCTGATGGCCGATTTGGAGCAACTTGCCGGTTTCGTTGGAGACTTTGACCATCTCTTCGGCGAGTTCGAGCTTATGGGACATTTCCTTTTCGCAATAGACATGCTTGCCGGCCTTCAGGCAGGCGATGGTGTGCTCCGCGTGGTAGCAGTCCGGTGTCGCGATGACGACGGCATCCAGATCCTTCTCCGTGTCAAGCATTTCACGGTAGTCAACATAGGCGTTGACGTTTTTCTTCGTGTAGGCCTTGATGCGTTTGGCCGTGTAATTGCGGTTGTATTCCCAGATGTCGCAGATGGCTTTGAAGTTGATGCCAGGGATCTTGCGGATGCATTCCGCAAGAATGCGCCCCTGTGTGCCGGAGCCGATCAGCGCGACATTGATATTGGAGTTGGCGGGAGTTGCCGCGGGGTTGGCGTTTTGCGCGAAAAGACCGGAGGTCTGATTGAAAACCATCATGCCTGCGCCAGCGGCGCCCATGCCGCGGAGAAAATCTCTTCTGTTAATTTCCATTGCCATGAATCCTGTGTTTTATGTGTTAAACAAATCAAAAAGGCGATAAAAAATCACTTTTTTTGAAGGTAATATATTTAAAATTATATAAAATGGTGTATTTTCAAGTAATTGATAGATAAAAAACCAACAAGAAGCGTGCAATGACTCCGAAAGACAGCCAAGGATCACCATTTCCGCCTCCTGTCAACGACAATGACGAAGGGCAGGAGCAGCCGGTCGCGCCGTCAAATCCAGATGAATTCATGCATGGTGTTCTGGACGAGATGGGCTTCCGCTATGTTTCGTCCGAGCCAATGCTTGAAAACATCCAGCCATACGCGCATGGCGGGACGGGGGAAATTTTCACGGCGCAGGACGGCACGTTGGGCCGTACAGTAGCTGTTAAGACGTTGCGGCCGAGGCATCAATATAGCATTGACCAGATTGAGCGAATTGTCCGAGAGGCGAAGGCGGCTGCGCAATTGGAGCATCCTAATATCGTGCCTATCCACTCGTTGGGTGTCAGCCCGTCACGCGGTGTCTATTTCACGATGAAGCGGCTTCGCGGTGATTCGCTTCGCCATATTGTAATGCAACTGTCATTGCGGAATCCGGCCTATACGCGGGTCTATACGAACAGCGTTCTGATTTCGATTTTCTTAAAGATCTGTCAGGGAATGAGTTATGCCCACAGTAAGGGAATCATCCACCGTGATTTGAAGCCGGAGAACATTTTGGTTGGTAACTACGGTGAAGTGACGATCATCGACTGGGGGCTTGTGAAGAAGATGGATATGTCTAGCAGTCCGCATGTGCCCGGGCGACACAAGCCGCCCGCTCCGCGTGTGGATATCGGAACAGCGGAGGGGGTGCCGCGGCAGAAAGAGACACGACCATCGGCGGCCGCGACGGCTGGAGCGGCCGTGTCTCTTCCGTCCGGCAATTTGACGAAGAACGGACAGTTGAACGGGACGCCGCGTTTCATGTCTCCCGAACAAGTGAACGGCGATGTGGATGACATCGATACGCGTTCGGATATCTATGCTTTGGGTATTATTCTCTATGAGCTATTGACGTTCCGCAATCCTTTTGAGGAACTTGTGGAAGAAGACGAGATTTTCTCTGCCGTGGCGCGTGGCAAATACCAGAAACCGCGCCAGACGGAGCGAAAATATTCGATCTCTCCCGAGTTGGAGGCGATTTGCCTGAAGGCGATGGCGGTTAACAAGGAGCAACGCTACCAGGCGGTTGGCGAATTGCTCAAAGACTTGATGGCCCATCAGGAAGGATTGCCTGTGTCGGCTTATACGGCGCCGTTGCATGTGCGGATCGCGAAATTCAGCAAACGCAATCCAATCAAGACGAGCGCGATATTGAGCTGTATCGTTGCCATATTTATGTATTTGATGGTGTCGTCGTTTTTGGATTCCCTGTATTTCAAACGGACGATGAAGCAAGTTCAAGTGAGCGTGGCCACGGCGGAATTCAAGTTGGACAATCTGGACAAACGTCTTGAAAAAGAAGCCGCAAGACCATTGGTTGGTGCGACTTCTGATGATAAAGAGGGGGAATTGACTCCCGAGCGGTACGACGATTTGCATGATGAGATAGAAGGTCATTTCAACGAAGCGAACCTGCTGTTGAGCTCTGTCACAGGGCTTCATCATGGTTCGCAGTCCGTGATTCAAGCTTGGCGTGAACGAATCATGACGGCGCAGATTGAATTTTGCCTTAAACATAAAAAAATCAAAGAGTTGAGAAAAATCCGCTCCATCATGTCCGCCGCCATGGGCGGCGACTTGGAGGCCTACAGCTACAAGATGCGTACATTGATCCATGACATGGAGACGGCTCTGCAAGGCGTTTGCCATCTGCAGATTGAAAGCGACCCGCCGGGTGCGGATGTGATGATCAGTTTTGTTGAGCAGACGGAGGAAGGCGCGATGGTCACAGGCGTGCCCGTCCATGATGATTTGCTATATACGCCTGTGTATAATCTTGCCTTGGGCAAAGGCACTTACATCGTGACATTGCGTCTTGACGGCGCTCCGGACCTTTCTTTCCCTGTCACGCTTAAACATGGTGAAAGCAAGCAGTTAATGATCGACATCCCGCGGGAAGTTCCCGATGGAATGGTCTATATTCCAGGCGGGCCATGTCTGGTTGGCGGTGCGCAATCGCCGTACAAGCGTGAGTATGAGGCGGACGTGCAGCCGTTCTACATTTCGCGTCGCGAAGTGACGAATCGCGAATACATCGCCTTCTGGTTGACGTTGCAGGACACGAAACTTTTGAATGCGTACATGAGCCGTGTGCTGTTGTCGCGCGGAAGCAACTTGCCGAAGAACGCATGGAACCGCAACGGCAAACCGATTGCGGAGATTGATTTGGACAAGCCAGTCGTTGGAATTCCGCGTGAGGCGGCGCAGGCCTATTGCGAATGGTACGGCAACCGTCGTGGCCGTCCATGCCGTCTGCCAACGGCGGAGGAGTGGGAGAAAGCGGCGCGTGGAACGGACGGCCGCCTGTATCCATGGGGCAACGTCTTTGTGAAGGAATATGCGTTCACATACGAGAACAAGGCGGCACGCAAGGAATTCGGCCTGTGGGCGAAGCCGGAATCTTTCCCGATGGATGTTTCGCCATACGGTGTTTATGACATGGCCGGCAACGTACGTGAATGGACGAGTACGGACTTCCCGGAAAGCGGCGGCGTCTTTCCGCAGATCAAAGGGGCGTCCAGTTCGACGCCGAGCCGCTATCTGCCGTTGGAACGTGCGGATGACACAGCCGTAGCACCGTCAGATGTCGGTTTCCGCTTTGTGATGCCGTATTTGGCAAGGGATACGGCCAGCGAGGAGCAATAGCGCCTAAGCATGGATTGAAAAAGGCGCGTCGGATGTTAAATTTTCATCAAAAAGTATTGGTTAGCCAATTGGAACAAACAAATAATTAGGAGCAAACATGGACAAAGTACGTTTAGGTATCATCGGTTTGGGTAACATGGGTTCGGGCCATATCCAGCATTTGAAGGCCGGGCAGGTTCCGCGTTGCGAATTGGCCGCCGTCTGCGATATTGATGCCGCGAAACTGAAGAAATATCCTGATGTCAAAGGATTTACGGATAGCGCCAAAATGATCCGCAGCGGTCTTGTTGACGCCGTTCTGATCGCGACGCCGCATTATTTCCACACGACCATCGGTATCGACGCTTTGAACAACGGTCTGCATGTTCTGACGGAGAAACCGATTTCCGTCCACAAGGCGGACGCCATGCGGCTGATCGCCGCCCATGAGGCGCATCCGGAACTGGTTTTCGCCGCGATGTTCAATCAGCGGACGGATCCGCATTACATTAAAATCAAGCAGTTGATCGAGCAGGGCGAACTCGGCAAGATTCAGCGGACGAATTGGATCATAACAACGTGGTTCCGCAGCGAAGCCTACTATCGTTCCGGCGGCTGGCGTGCGACGTGGGGCGGCGAAGGTGGCGGCGTTCTGCTGAACCAGTGCCCGCACAATTTGGATTTGTTCCAATGGCTGTGCGGCATGCCTTCCGCTGTGACCGCCATCGGCGGCATCGGCAAATACCATGACATCGAAGTTGAAGACGACATCACGGCCATGTTCGAATATCCGAACGGCGCTACGGGCGTGTTTGTGACGACGACTGGCGAAGCTCCCGGAACGAACCGTCTCGAAATCGCTGGAACACGTGGCAAACTGGTCTGTGAAGGCGGCCGCCTGACGTTTACGCGCAACGAAATTCCCGCGGACGAATATTCGAAGAACACGAAGAGCTCGTTCGGCGTTCCGTCCGTCTGGAACATCGACATTCCAGTCGGCGGCGGCAACGGCGAACAGCACATCGGCATCAAGAAGAATTTCGTGGCGGCGATTCTGGACGGCGCGAAGCTGATCGCTCCTGCGGAAGAAGGCTTGCATTCCGTTGAAATGGCGAATGCGATGCTGTATTCGATGATGACCGGCAAGCGTATCGAACTGCCGTTGGACGAGAAGAAATTCGAAGCCCATCTGAAGAAGCTGATCAAGAGTTCGACGTTTGTGAAGAAAGACACCGTGAAGACGGAAGTTGATTTTGCAAAAAGCCAGGCGTAAGCCTTTCCGCCTTCGGCGGAGCTAAAAGCTTAAAGCCGAAAGCTTAAAGCAAAAGCAAAGCCGCTTTTTGCAGAGTTTATGACTATTGTGCATAATGCATAATTGATTGAAAATTATGCATTATGAATTATGAATTATAAGGAGAATGGCATGCAGGCAGGCGAACGTTACGCCATCGGCATTGACTACGGAAGCAATTCGGTGCGTTGTCTGATTGTGGATTGTTTTGACGGACGTGAAGCAGGCGTCGCCGTCTGGAACTACCGTGGCGGCGATGCAGGCGTGTATTCGGCTCCGAACAATCCGCATGTGGCGCGTCAATGCCCGGGGGATTTTATCGACGGTTTGACGGAGACGGTTCCCGCCGCGATTAAAGTCGCTTTGGAGAAAACGTCTGGTTTTGCCGTTGACAAAATCGTCGGCTTGGGCGTTGATTTCACGGGATCGACGCCGTTGCCGTTGGACGAAAAGCTTCAGCCGCTAGCCTTTCAGGAGCGTTTCGCGGAGAATCTGAACGCGAAGGCGTGGATGTGGAAAGATCATTCCGCCGCCACGGAAGCGGATTTCATTACGAAAAAGGCGCGGGAGATGCGGCCTGAATATCTGAAGAAATGCGGCGGGACGTATTCGTCCGAATGGCTGTTTTCGAAAATGCTCCATTGCCTCCATGTCGATCCGGAGGTTTTCAACGCATCTTATATATGGTTGGAGATGGCGGATTACATTCCCGCGTTGCTGTGCGGCGTGACGTCTGTCGCGGATTTGAAAGTCAATATCTGTGCGGCTGGCCACAAGGCGATGTACAACGACGATTGGGGCGGTTATCCGGATGTTGAATTCATGAACGCTTTGGCTCCAGAGCTTGGCGAAATGCGTAAACGCATGCCGCAGAAGGCTTATACGGCTAACAACATGGCTGGTCGTCTGTGTTCGGAATGGGCCGCCAAGCTTGGTTTGCCTGCTGGACTGCCAATCGCCGTCGGTTCGCTGGACGCGCATTTAGGCGCGGTTGGCGCGGGCGTTGGAAATGGCCGCATGGTGAAAATCATCGGCACGTCCGTCTGCGATGTGCTGGTATCGAAACCAGAAGTGGAAGTGCCCGATATTCCAGGCGTTTGCGGAATCGTGGAAGGTTCTCTCATGCCAGGCGTGAAGGGAATTGAAGCAGGCCAGACAGCCGTCGGTGACATCTTCAATTGGTTTGTCGGAAAAGTCTGCAACGGCGATGCGTCGTTGTTTGGCAAACTGACGGAAGAAGCGTCGTCGTTAAGGCCTGCCCAAAGCGGTCTGCTGGCTTTGGATTGGGAGAACGGCAACCGTTGCATCTTGACGGATGCGCGGTTGACAGGACTTATCATGGGACTGACGCTGCAGACGACACAGGCGGAAATCTATCGTTGCCTGCTGGAAGCGACGGCATTCGGAGCGCGGCGCATTCTGGATCGTCTGGAGGAATACGGCATCGAAGTCGGCGAAGTTATCGCCTGCGGCGGCATCGCGGACAAAAATCCTTTGTTCATGCAGATTTACGCAGATGTTTTGGGACGGCCGATGTTGATTTCGGCGTCGAATCAGACCTGCGCTTTGGGCGCGGCGATGATGGGCATGCTGGCGGCCGGCGTCTATCCGGACGTGCCTTCCGCGCAGGCCAAAATCTGCGCGTTCAAGGACAAAGTCTATCGTCCAGTTCCTTCTGCGAAAGTGATTTACGATGAATTGTACAAGCTTTACTGCGAATTGCATGACAGCTTCGGCGTGGCGGGAACATGCTTCGATCATGCGGAGCTGATGAAACGCCTTCTGGATCTGCGTTGCAATTAGCCTGATGGTGAACCGATGAAAACACTCTACACAAACGCCCATATTCTGTCTCCCGGTGTTGATTTGCCCAATGCGTCTGTGCTGGAAGAGGAAGGTGTTGTCGTGCAAGTATATCCGCCGAGCATGGCGTTGCCGTCGTTCGACGAGGCGATTGATTGTAACGGCCATCTGTTGCTACCGGGCTTCTTTGATATCCATGCCCATCCCGCAAGAGGGAAGGACATGGCTAAGTCGTTGAAACAGATGAAGAAAGCAGGCGTCATGAATATCTTGGTGGCCGCGGAAGATGGTGACTATGACGCCATCGCGCAACAGTGCAAAGAGACAGCCGCCGCCATGGAAAAGGCCGATAGCGCTGCCGCGCATGTGTTTGGCATTCATCTGGCTGGTCCATACAAGAGCACGGATTTTTTGGAAGTGAAGGCGTTGCAGAAAATCTGTGTGATTCGCAAAGTGACGTTTGATGTGGAACTTCCCGGTGCGATGGATTTTTCGCAAAAGCTTCGGAAAGAAGGGATTGTTCCATGTTGTGGCGGGGCTTGTTCAGACTATGATGTTTTGGCGGAAGCGTTGCAGAACGGTGTTCGTGACATCGGCGGTTTTGAAACGGCTGGTCTGCCTGCCGTTCTCGCGGGGCTTGGAGAAGACGGATACAGTCTGGAATTCGCGGCGGACAAGGCGTCGGAAAACGCTCCGTTGATTCGTTTCATGTTCAAGACAAAAGGCTTGGACAGATTGATGATGACTGTCAGTGCGGCGGATGTGCCGTTTAATGAAGGTCTGAAGGCGTTGGTTGCCACGACTGGACTGCCGCTGAAGGATTTGATTCGGACAACATCATTGAATCAAGCCGTTTCGTTAGGAATCCATGACATCGGACGGATCGAGCCAGGCTACAAGGCGGAATTCGTCTTGCTAGACGATGAGTTGAATGTTGTTAAGACGTTTTAAACAAGATGGATATGAGACCGGAAATCATCAAGACGACGGAAATGGTGGCAGGGCGCTTCCTGCGGATGGATTTGATTGAATATCATGATTCCAAAGGCGTTGCGAGAAAATGGGAGGCGGCGCAACGGCAGAAAGCACAGGCCGCCGTCTATATTCTGGCGGTTTTGAAGCCGAGCAATCGTCTGGTTGTGCTGCGGCAGTATCGTGCGCCAATTGACGCTTATTGCATCGAATGTCCTGCGGGGCTGATTGACGAAGGCGAAGAGCCATCCGTCGCGGCCGTTCGTGAATTGAAGGAAGAGACAGGCTACGTCGGAAAAATCGAATGGCAGAGCGGCCCAACATGCAGTTCCGCTGGCATGACGGGCGAGATGGTGACGATTTTCCGCATGACGGTTGACGAGACGCTGCCTGAAAACAAGACTCCGCAGCAGCATCTTGACGATGGCGAAGAGATTGACGTGAATCTTATTCCTTTAAATAAATTAGAGGAATATCTGAAGGAACGCGTCCAGACGGGCGACAAGCTTGACTCGCGTATCGCCGCCTGGTGCGCAGCTTTTTCAATGAGTAATGAGTAATGAGTAATGAGTAATGCTTAATGCTTAAAGCTTGAAAAAATCATGG
>JAFZAB010000114.1 GCA_017548425.1 Victivallales bacterium | reverse complement strand
CATTTTCACTGTACATTATCAGACAGTTGATTTTCACCAATATCCTTGGAGCGGTCAAGCCACAACCAAAACATTCATGGGAACCACGAATGGACACGAATGAACACTAATGTTTGTTATGAGTCCACTGAATACACTGAATAAACAGAAATGCCTCGCAGACGTCGGCCATCGTTCTGATGAGTTTGTTGTCAATATGTGATTTTGATCAAAGAGGAATCGGGTGGGCCTCCGTCTGCTCGGCGGTTCGTCACGCTTCGCGCATGTGCAAACAACCTCATGCGGAAGCTTGAAGTCCATGGTCTGTCTGTTCAGACGGTCTGAAAGCGCTTCGTGCGACAGAAAAGCGCATGGTAGATTTTGTCAAAAAAACAAAAAAAATGAACAATAGTAGTACAAAAAACAGGAGCGAACATGCAATATAGACGTCTTGGAAAAACAGGACTGATGGTCAGTGAAATCGGTTTGGGCGGGGAATGGCTGGAACGCCACAACACGGAGGAATGCAAGGCGGTCATCGACCGTTGCGAACAGGCCGGCATCAACATTCTCGACTGCTGGATGAGCGAACCGAACGTTCGAAGCAACATCGGCAAGGCGATCGCCCATGACCGTGCGCGGTGGATCATTCAAGGCCATATCGGCTCCACATGGCAGAATGGCCAGTATGTCCGCACTCGCGACATGAGCAAGGTGAGACCCGCTTTTGAAGATTTGCTGACGCGGCTTCAGACGGACTATATCGATCTCGGCATGATCCACTATGTCGATGACGAGCGTGATTTGGACAAAGTGCTGAATACAGACTATTACAAGTATGTCATGGAACTGAAGGAGAAAGGCGTCATCCGCCATGTCGGCATGAGCACGCATAATCCGCTGCTTGCGCAGAAGGTCGTAAAGAGCGGTCTCGTGGAGAACATCCTCTTCTCCATCAATCCCGCGTTCGACATGCTGCCCGCGTCGGAAGACATCAACGTATATTTTGCCGAACAGTATGGCGAGACGACGGGCGGCATCGCGCCGGAACGCGTTGAATTGTACAAACTTTGCGAACAATATGGCGTCGGCATCACGGTCATGAAAGGCTATGCTGGCGGACGGCTTTTCGACGCGAAGCGGTCGCCGTTCGGTGTCGCTTTGACGCCTGTTCAATGCATCCATTATGCGTTGACGCGTCCGGCCGTGGCGTCGATTCTCGTCGGATACGACACGCCGCAGCATGTTGACGAAGCGGTTGCGTACGAAACGGCGGACGAGGCGGCGAAGGACTATGCCACTGTTTTGGCGAAAGCGCCGCAGCATGCCTACAAAGGCGCCCAATGCACGTATTGCGGCCATTGCAAGCCATGCCCGAAGGACATCGACATCGCGATGGTCAACAAGCTGTATGATTTGGCGACGATGCAGCCGACGGTTCCCGCGTCACTGCGCGAACACTACCAGGCGTTGGCGGTGAAGGCGGACGCCTGTGTCGGTTGCGGCGGCTGTGAATCACGCTGCCCGTTCGGCGTTCCCGTCATTGAACGGATGAAAAAGGCGGCGGAACTGTTCCGCTGAGAAAGTTTCATAAAAAAGCGGCGGCGGCACACTTTCAACAGTGGGCCGCCGCCGTCACACCTCCGACGGCGAGACGCCGCCGCCACACCAACGCCGTCGTTACTTTCCTGCGAAGAAGCGGATGAGGCGCGCCGCGTGTTCCGTGCAGGCTTCGATGACGGGATCGTAGAATTTGTCCACAGGAATGAACGCGCCGTCGAGGCGGTTCAGTTCCTGCCGGGCGGATTTGAGGTACGTATCCATGAATTCCGTGGCGATGTTGACTTTCGCAATGCCCGCTTCGATGACCTTGCGGACATCGGCAAGCGGCGTGCCCGAACCGCCGTGGAGCACAAGCGGGACGTCCGGCAGGGCTTCCGCAATGGCACGGCAACGGTCGATATCCAATTTCGGCTCGGATTTGTAGTAGCCATGGGCGGTTCCGATGGAGACCGCCAAGGCGTCCACGCCTGTTTGCTTGGCGAAATCGACGGCTTCGCCGACGTCGGTGAGAGCCGTTTCGTCGCCTTGGGCGACATGGCCGATTTCGCCTTCGCATGTGGCGCCGAAGGTCTTCGCATAGTCTGCGCAGAAACGCGTCAATTTGACGTTTTCGTCAAACGGCAGCCGTGAACCGTCGAACATGACGGAAGTGTAACCCCATGCAAGAGCGTCCTTTACCTGCTGGACGGATGCACCGTGATCGAGATGGACGGCGACAGGCTGCGTGCAGCGATGAGCCAGCCGCAGGATCATGCCGGCGAGATCATACGCTTTGTTCGACGTGAACAACCGTTGGAACACTTGAATGATGACTGGCGATTTTTCCGCTTCGGCCGCCTGGACAACCGCCGCCGCGCCTTCGTAGTTCGCGACGTTGAACGCTCCGATGGCGCGGTGTTCACGCCGCGCCTCACGCAGCATGTCTTTCATTGTGGTCAATGGCATATGTCTGTCCTCCCGTTGGCATTACAGCAACGAAGCCGCCAGTTCTTCAAGCGTCACGACGTTGAGTTTCGTGTATTTTGTCAGCATCAGTTTCGTGTAGGGCGACGCCGTGACGATGTGGTCTTTTTTCGGATTATCCGCGCGCGCGGCGATATAGGCCGCTAATTTCTCGACGAGTTTCGCATCGATTTTCGGCAGGACGACAGCACCTTCGCCGCAACTGTAGGACTCTTCGTCGTTCGTTCCGAACGGTTTATTGACGGCACCCATCACCTTAAGCAAGTCATGCGGAAAGGAGAGTTCGTTGTAGTTGCGCAGGAAGTCGCTTTCCAGATAATAGATATCGCCGGCCTTTTTGAATTTCAGCTTCAGCGACAGGATGTATTCGGACGTGTGCATGACTTTCGCAGGGAATTTGACGCCCATGGCGGGATAGTCGTTGACAAGCGCGTCATAAGCGGCTGGATTCGAGACGACAACCGTCTTCACGCCAGTCTTCTTCACGAATGCCGCGAATTTCTTCGCCGCGTCTTGAGCTTCTTTCAGATAGCCGAGCGTCTTCAGGCCTTTGCCGATGCAACCGCCGGTCACCGTTATGTATGAGACGTTCGCCTTTTTCATGATTTTCGCGAATGCGGTGGCCACGGTGGCGGCTTCCTTCGTGTAGAGGTCTTCGAAATAGAGGATGTCGCCAGAACCTTTGGCCGTCCATTTGGCAGTGGCTGCAAGCTCTTTGGCGATGGCTTTTACGACGGCGGGAGCATGGCCTGCTTCGACGATGTCCGCGCGGGCAGCCAACGTCAGGCCGATTTCGTCAAAATGCTTGACGCAATTACGGCGGCAGGCACCGCTGAGATCGTTGCGATAGAGCGTCGCGATGAAATCTTCATTGTCTAGCTGCATCGTGCCTTGCGTAACGCCGTAGATCATGGAGGCGCGGACGCGCGGCGTGTCCGCTTCGGTGAATGTGACGTTGCCGATGCCTGACAAGTGGCGGCACATGAAGCAGAAGCGGCAGTTCAGTATGGCGTCGGTGAATTTGTCTATATGCATGGTCAGACTCCTTTGAATCCGAGTTTGCCCGGATTCATGATATTGTTCGGGTCGAGCTGTTTTTTGATACCTTCAAGAACGGGCATCGCGGGGCCGTAGAGGTCTTTCATGAGATGTCCAAGCTTGAGGCCGACTCCATGGTGTTCGTTGATGACACCGCCGTTGGCGATGGCGGCGCGGATGGCGAGATTCCATACTTTATTGTATAAGGCCGTCGCTTCGCGCGGATCCTTCGGGACGTCTTCGCCCTCGAAGATGAAACGTGCATACAGCATGCAGCCCCATTCATACCAATGCGAGAAGTGGCCGATGAAACGCGCCTGCGGGAAGTTCTCCGTGACGACTTTCTTCATGCCCCAGTAAACATCTTCGATCTTGTCGAACGTCGCGACCGTGTCCAGCGTTCCAAATGCCTGAGGCAGATGGAACATGAAGCCCGGATAGAAGAATTTGTATTTGTTCTCCCACCAGAGGTCGCCGCCCTTGCTGCCGAGATCCTTTCCTTTGTATTTGTCTTCCATGATTTCACGCGCGTATTTCATCTGGCAGGCGACGATGTCTTTTCGTCCATCGAACCCGAACACGAGATAGGCGCCTTTGTCCAGTTCCATGCCGAAAACTTTGCGGACATGCGTGATGGTTTCCGTTTCGTCATACAGACGGACGGCGCACGGCTGGAGGCGGCTGCGCATCAGTTCCGCTCCGGCGGACATCGCCGTGTGGAAATCCTTGAAAATGTATGCGCGGAATTCGCGGGCCTCCGGCTGCGGATGGATCTTCATCGTGACTTCCGTGATGATGCCGAGCGTGCCTTCGCTGCCCATGAACAGCATCGTCAGATCGGGGCCGGACGCATGGCGCGGAACAGGAAGCGTGCGGATGATCTCGCCCGTCGGCGTGACAACTTCCAACGACATGACCATGTCTTCGATTTTGCCGTATTTCGTCGAAAGGACGCCTGTGCCGCGGTGGGCGAGGAAGCCGCCGATGGTCGCGCAGGAGATGGAGGCGGGCAGATGCATCGTCGAAAAGCCTTCCTTGTTGCAGAGCCATTCAAGATGCTTGGCAATGATGCCGGTCTGGCAAGTGACGGTCAGCGATTCCTTGTCGATGCGGATCAATTTGTTCATCCGTTTCATATCGACGACGATGCCGCCGTAGATCGGCAATGCGCCGCCTTGCGAACCGGAGCCGCCGCCCCACGGGATGACGGGAATCTTGTAGTGGTTCGCCAATTTGACGATTTTGGAGACTTCCTGGCTGGTGGCGGGATGGACGATGAAGTCAGGCTTCGGCGTTTCCATGCCGCGGTCGTGCCACATTTCGGGAATCCAGTAGTAGTCGATGGAATGTCCGAACGCATCGGCATCGCAGTTGCAGACGAATTCGTCTCCTACGATGTCGGTCAGTTCGGAGCGAATCATCTCGTACATATAGCTGTTGGGTGATACTAGCATGTCTGCTCCTGTTTTGTTAGGGTATTATAGATTTTCTAAGATTCAAATGAAACGGCGGCTTGAAGGCCTTGCGTTTGAAGTGCCGTCTTCCAGACGGCATTATGAGAGCGATGATCCCCCGCACTAAAGTGCGGGGTTACCTCAAATGTCGCCTTTCAGGCGGTTTACGGCGTGAGCGTCGCGTAGATAGGCGCGAGAGCGTCATGGAGGCGACGATAGGCTTGGAAACGTTCAGCATAGATGGCGGCCGTTTCTGTAGACGGCGTCAGTGACTGCTTGATGTGCAGGCAGGCTTGGACGGCTTCGCGGCTGTTTTTGAACACGCCTGCGCCGACGCCTGCGAGCAGGGCGCTGCCGAAGGAGGCGTCGCCTGGATGCGGCACTTGCAACGGCAGGTTGAAAGCGTCACAGACGATGGAGCTCCATAAGGCGCTTCGTGCGCCGCCGCCAATCAAGAACAGACGTTTTGCGTCCAGTCCCATTTCGCGCAGCGAGCCATGACAGTCAAGTAACGAGAAGGCAACGCCTTCCAGTAATGCGCGCATCATATCGCAACGACGTGATGCGACGGACAATCCTGTGAAACTTGCGCGAAGCGCGGGATCCCAGTAGGGGGAACGTTCGCCCTGCAAATACGGATGGAAGAAAATGCCGTTTGCGCCTGCGGGGGATTGCGATGCTTCACGGTCCATCAGCTCGTAGGTGGCGACACCTGTTTCGGATGATTCGCGTTTGAGGTCTTGGCAGACAAGATCGCGCAACCACCGTTGACAGAGGGCGGCGGCGTTTGTCGCGGAAACGGAATACCACATGCCATCGATGACATGTGAATAGGTCAGCGTCGTTTTGTAGGGATGCGGCTCAGCCGTCATGATATTGACGTTGCCCGCGGTGGCGAGTTTGATGATGCAGTCGCCAGGCTCAATCGCTCCTGCGCCATAGTCTTCAACTGCCGAATCGGATGTTCCGCAAACGACAGGCGTACCAACCGGAATGCCTGTGTCGGCCGCAGCGGACGCGGTGACGTGGCCTGTAACATCCGTTGGTGAAACGAGTTCTGGAAGCGCCTTCACGTCCAGTCCAGACAGCGCGACAAGTGGTTCGGACCATTGTTGACGCGCCATGTCGAAAAACAGTGTACCTTGTGCTTCGATACGATCCGTCTGAGCCGTTCCTGTAACGAGATAACGGACATAATCTTTCACGAAAAGCACATGTTTCGTCGCTTTCAGCACGTCTGGTTCATGGCGTTTTAGCCACATCATCTGCGGCAGCGTCCACGTCGGGGCGGGCTGCTGGTAGGCGGTCTTGAAGATGGCGTCGCCGTGTTTTTCACGCAGTTCCGCACATTCGGCGGAACTGCGCTGATCCGTCCACATGATCGTGCGGCGGATAGGGCGGTATGCGTCGTCCATCAGTACGGCGTTGTGCGTCGAGCCGTCGAATGCGACAGACAGAACTCGCGTCATATCGACACCTTTGGCGCGAATGGCCGCGAGCGCCTTGCACATCGCGTCATACCAGTCCGATGGCTCCTGCTCCGACCAGCCGGGATGTTCGAAATACGTTGGATATTCGACAGATGCGTCCTCGACAAGCGCACCGTCAACGGTGATTGCCGTGACTTTGCAACCGCCCGTCCCGAAGTCGATTCCAAGAAGAATGCCGTTCTCCATCGTCATTTCACCCAAGCGTGCGCGGGATCCTTTGAAGAGATGAGGCCGCGGCCTTCGTCGCCGGCCATCGTCCAGAGGTAATACATCTGGTAACCGGGCGCGCCGCAAAGCGGATGATAGCCTTCGGCGATGGCGACGGTGTCGTAGTTTTTCACGGTATAGGTTTCATCGATGGAACCGTCGGGCTGATAGACCTTCTGGATGCCGAAGCCTTGCGCGGGATCGAACAGATAGAAATATGTCTCCTCCATGTTCAGTTCCGCAGGCGGATTGTTGACGTCATGGCGATGCGGCGGATAACCGGACCAGTTGCCGGAGGGGATCATGCCTTCGCCGATGTAGAAGTGTTCTGAGTCAAACTTCTCATCCAGAATGATTTCGGACGTGCGGGTGAAATTGCGAGCGCCGAGTTCGATGTGGCGTGTGTCTTCAGGGCGGATCAACGTCGGTTTCGCGGTGTCACGGGTGACGGGGGAGCCGTTGTAGGCGAGTTCGACGTCGGAAAGCGCGGTGATCGTGTAGGCGGTACGGCGCGGGAGATAGAGGCAGTGCGGCTTGCCTGTGAACGGACTTGTGCGGCCGTTGGTGACGTCGAACGACCAGCCGTCGCCAGCCGCCTTGAAATTGCCGCCAATCAGCACGAGAGCGACTTCCGTTTCCGCCGTGTTGCCGCTATAAGTCGTTCCCTTTGCTAGCTTAATCAGTCCGAACTGCGTCAGACGCATGTCATATTCGCCGACATTGAAGACTTTGTTGTAGCCCTGTTTGGGGGAAAGATGGATGAGAAGCTTGTCACTGGACATTGCGTTTTCTCCTTGTGTGTGTTATAAATTATTGAGAATAAAAATAATTATAAGGTCGCCTTGCAGGCGACGGTCCCGCAGGAGCGGGACCCTCCCAGTCGCGGTCCTCCCGCCTTATTTTATGATGGTTGCTTGAATGTCAAGATTGCGGCATAGGTCGGAGAGAACCTTGGCCTGGTCGCCATACATCAACGCGTAGTGATGCTCCCAACCGTTGTTGATGACCTCTTCGCGGAGGGCGTCGCAGCCTGCATCGAATTTGATCTTGAGCGGATTGCCGCGGACGAACAGATCTGTGTCGAGGCCAGTACCTGTGGCGATGAGCATGCGGAAACCGTCGCCGTCGCGCGTTTCGCCGAGTCGTGCAAGCGTGACGCGGCCTGGTTTCAGCGGAAATTCATCCGTGACGCCTTTCACGCCGCCGCCTTCGACGGTGGCGCTGCAATGCAGTTCAGGCTTGAAGCCTGGGCGGCAGAGACCGCAAGGCGCAGCGCCGCAGTGCCATGCAACGCCGTATTCACCTTCCATGACGATCATGTCGCAGAAGAACGGCAGGTCGCCGGAAAGAATCTGCGCGATGCGCATCATGACGGCACCATAGACATCGCCTTCGCAGGCGGTTAGGAAGCCGTGGTTGGTCAGATGGCCGAGCGTGGAGCAGACGGCGATGCCATAGAATTCGTTGAGAATGACTTCCGGCCAGCAACGCATGGCAAACGTATCGACGAGGAACTTGTCTTTCATCTTCTTGACGGCACCAAAAAGCCGCGCGGATTTTTCCAACTGGCCTTCACGCGGGCCGTCGGTCGGATGGCATGGCGCGTCCGAAAGAATCGTCTTGGTCGCATCCGCGACTTCCGAGTCCGTCAGTTTTTCAGCCGCCGTAAATAGTTCATGTTCCGTGATGATCTTGACTTCGGGACCGAGTTTTCTGCGGAGAAGCATTTCGGAGCAGCAGCTTGTGTAGAATCCGGGAACGCGGCCACCGATGAGACCGATGCGCATGCGGCCAAGCGCCTTCATCGCTTGTGCGCAACGGATGCAACGGAGCAACTGTTCCGCCGCGTCGTCCGTGCCCGGTTCCGCATGGACATGGAAATACGGAATGTGGAGACGCCACATGTGATGCGCATTCATGTTCGCGGCGCAGAAGGAGTTGCTCTGCAGACGGCCGCCGCAGGGATCCGGTTCTTTCATGCTCCAAAGGATGACGGGAACATTCAGACGCTGCGCAAACATCGGCGGGACAACGCCGAGAGAGAACGTCATGAAATGCGTAATCAGCAGGTCGGGACGGTTCTTTTCGAACTGCTCAAGCTGTGCGACGGCTTCGTCTTCCAACGTCAGCATCTTTTCGCCGCCAATGACTTCCACGCCTGGAAGCTGTTTCAAAAAAGCGAGCGCGTTGGCGCGAGCGGCCTCGAGCGTTTCGTTTGTCCAATTGACTTTCGACAATGGAAGATAACCGATTTTGAAAGTTTCGCTCATGATGTTCTCCTAAAATATGATATGGTTTTAAAATGTGAATCTGTTTATGAAAGTGCGATCAGTGGCTGCGGAGGAATTCATCCACCTGCGCACGGGTGGGAATGCCTGTGCGTCCTCCTAATTTTAGACATTTCAGCGCGGAAACGGCGGAGGCGAACCGCATGCATTCCATCAAATCATGCGTTTCCAAATAGCGGACGCCGAATGCCGTGTGATAGACGTCGCCGGCTCCCGTTGTGTCAACAGGCTTGATGGTGAAGGCGGGGCAGCGCAGGATGTTTCCGTTGTCCAGAACCATCGAGCCTTGGTCGCCCATTGTGATGCCGCAGACACGCGCACCTGTTTCAGCGAGTTTGAAAATGGCTTGAGAAAGGTCGTCGGTTTCCGTGAAACGCCGCGCGAATTCTTCCGATGTGATGAGAATATCCGCCTTGCGCACAAGCTGTTCAACGCCTGGGCGAATCGTTCCGGCGTCGAAATTCACAAGAACGCCATGTGCGCGGGCCACATCTGCGGCGGCCAAGGCGGCGGCTGTCTGATGTCCGTCCAAATGAAGCATTTTCGCCTTGCTGATCAAATCGAAATCGACTTCCTTGGCGGGATCCAATTCAGCCAAATTGCCGCGCGTCCATGCGACGCACCGCTTGCCGGTGGCTTGTTCAATCCAGCAGTATGCGATTGGGGAGACAAAGCCTTTGCGGACGATCATCGCTTGTGTCGAAACATGTTCCGCTTCAAAATCTCTCAGAATCCGCTTGCCTGGATCATCGTCGCCAACCGTGCTGATAAATGCGGCGGACAGGCCGAGACGGGCCGCCGCGACCGTCGCCGTCGCCGCCGGGCCTCCGCCCTGAATGAGATGCTCTAGCATCTGGACTTTGCTGTCATACGGGATATGGGGCAGCACCGACAGGTAATCGTTGCTGCAAAAGCCTATCCCGACGTAATCTATGGCGTTTGAAGACATGACTATGACTCCTGGACAATTTGCACGTTTTCAGGGGAATAGGAACCCCTATCCCTGAATAGGGATTTACTTTAATCTATAAATGCAAACTGGCAATGAGAAAAGCGCAAAAATATCTTCAAAAAGAAAAACATAGAAGATGGCGCATGCCCCGTGGTGTGGCGGAGGCGTTCCGCCTTCGCAAAAAAATACGCGGGCATTGCCCGCGTGCGACGGCGAGACGCCGCCGCCACACCCAACGGCGAGACGCTGATGGGACCTTCTGCGAGACGACGCTGCTACACCCAACGGCAAGACGCACGCGGGGACCTCTATATTATTTCGCGTATGCCGAAATGAAGCTGAAGTGGCCTGATTCGAGTTCCAACACGACGGCGTCCTTTTCAGTGCGAATGAGGCGGATGTGCGGATTTTCCGCAATTGGCTTGTTGCCTTCACGCAGGGATGCGGCATCTGTGCAGGGCACGTAGGCGGTCGCCGTGGCGGATGGCGGAATGACAACGGTCAACGTGTAGCGTTTATCGGCGACGTTCCAGTTTGACGCGATGTCAAAAACGCCACGGATGGAATCGTATCTTCCTTGTATCCGGGCTGTTCTGGCATCTGGACGCGGGCGGATGACGACGTGTTTGAAGCCCGGTGCGGCATCGTCTGGATTCAGACCGATGAGCGTTCGCCAGATCCATTCGCCGACGGAGCCGAAGGCCCAGTGGTTGAAGGAGTTCATGCCTGGATTCTGGAAGCCGCGGCCCGCAACATAGCCGTCCCAACGCTCCCACAGAGTTGTCGCGCCGTTGTCGATCATGTAGCCCCATGACGGGACGGTGCGGAGGTTGAGAAGATTGTTGGCGATGTCATGGTGGCCGTTGTCGGACAACTGGAGCATCATGCGGTGAGTCGCGTGGAAGCCTGTGGAAAGGTGGTCCTTATAGTCTTTTATGCAGGCGAGCATGCGTTCGAAGATTTTGTCGCGCTGTTCATCTGTCGCGATGCCGAAATCGAGCGCGAGAGCGTAGCTGGCCTGCGTCTCATGCTTGAATGTGCCGTCCGGATTCATGTATTTGGTTTGGAATGCCTTGCGAATTTGGTCGAACAAATCGCCATAATAGGCCGCATCTTCTTTGTATCCAAGAACTTTTGCCGTTTCTTCGAGAATATGTGTCGTATAGGCGAAAATCGCCGTTGCGAACTGTTCGTTCGGCATCTGGCAATGGCCGCGCGGATAACCGTTGAGGACGAGCGTGTCGCCGTTAAGCCATTCGCCGTAGTCGTGTTCGCGATGTTTGGTCCAAATCAAGCCGTCCGTGCATTGCGTATGGACGAAATCAATCCAACGTTTGGCGGCGGGATAGTAACGTTGCAAGATGCGTGTATCAGCATAGTTCTGATAGATTCGCCACGGCAGGTGGACACCCGTGTCCGCCCAGCCGGGAGCCCCGAAGAAGTTTGTGTCATGATTGACGCCGGGCGCGATGTCCGGGAACTGTCCGTTCGCTTTTTGCTCATCGACGATATCCTGCTCGAATTTCGTGATGAAGGCGGCCATGTCGCGGTTGAAAATGGCGGTTTGCGAGAAGGAGAACATATCGGCCGTCCATCCCATGCGTTCATCACGTTGCGGGCAGTCTGTTCCCGTGCTGAACATGTTGCCGCGTTGGTTCCATTGGATGCAATGGAGGATGCGTTGCAGCAGATCATTGGATGAGATAACAGTGCTGACGGCGGGGGCGGAGGAGAACATGACGAGTCCACGGAAATCGTCGAATGTTGGCGGTGTGGTCAAGCCACTGATTTCGACATAACGGTATCCATAATAGGTATGGCGTGGCGACAACGTGCGTTTTCCGCCAGGCCAGACGACGTTCCAAAGTTCCTGCGCCCCACGGAGATTGGCGCGATAGACGGTGCCGTCTGGATTGAGCATTTCACCGAAAGCGACGCGGATGGCCGTGCCGCGCGGGGCGTCGGCCGTCAATGAGCAGAGCCCGACCATGTTCTGCCCCATGTCATAGACCCAGATGCCGGGCTGCGGATTGGACAGAACTTTCGGCTTGATGATTTGTTCGCAGATGATCGGTTCGTCCGTCTGGCCGAGCAACTGGGCCTGTTTGGAGCCTTTCGGCGCGGCGATGACGGCGGCTTTTGTCCAATTCGCTGCGTTGAAACCGACATTGTTCCAGCCAGTCTGTTCACGCGTGCCGTCATAGTCGAGACCATAATAGATTTCCGCACGGCGGACAGGGCCGCGATTGTCCGCAAGCCAGCTGTCGTCCGTGATGATTTTGGGGCCGTCAGCGATGTCGATCAACGCCTTCAGGCAATATTCACAGCCCGGAACGCGACGGCCCGCAAACATCGGGCTGTCCCACCAGCCTGAGGAGACCTCCGCCGCGACTGCGTTGTCGCCTTCCTTCAGAAGTGACGTGACATCATAGACTTGATAGAAAATCCGTTTCGGATAGGCGGTCCATTCGGGAGCCATGTAGGCATCGCCGACGCGCTGTCCATTGATGAACAATTCGTATGTCCCGAGGCCTGTGACGGCGACCAATGCGCGGCCAGGCTTCTTCTCCAAATTGAACTCCTTGCGAAAACGCACGGCGGAGCGCGGGCCGCCGCCGCTGCCAGGCTCGGAAATGAGCCGTCCGTCCACCAATCGCGCATGGCTCCATGCACCGCTCGTGACGGCTCCGGAAGCCGTTACAGGCTTGTTTCGCGCGACATTCTCTTTACCGTTGAAAACTTCCATTTCCGTCAGCGTGTAGGCGAAACCGTCGCGGCTGGCGTTGACTTTCGTGACGGTCAGGCGGACGTAGCGGCCTGTTTTTGGCTCGAACGTATGAACGGCGGGATTCGTCTGCGGATTCGGGGCGTCTTCAGCCTGCATATCGACCAGCATGACCGCGTCCGAAAAGTCCGCGTTGTTGGCGGTTTCAAGGCGATAGCGGACAGGGAAAAGGAAGCCCGGAGTCTTGGGAGAATAATCGAAAGGACATGTCGGATAGAGCTTTATGGAATCAATGGACGTTGGTTTCTGAAGGTCGATTTGGACCCATTGGACGGTGTCCGCCGTTGGCACGAAGGCGCTGTGGAAGCCGTTGTGAGCGGTTTTGACTTGCGAGGCGGTGCCAGGCAGGACGATCCATTGCGCGCCGTTCCAGTCTTCGGCGTTCAGCAATCCCATGCGCCAATAGGCGGGCTCGCTCCAAGCGGACGGCGTTTCTTGCGTGCGGTCCCACACTTGCACTTTCCAATGGCAGTCCTGCTTTGACGAAAGGGCGGGGCCGTTGTACGGAATCAATGCGTTTTCTTCGGAAACGACTTTGCCTGAATCCCATACGTCGCCTTGATTGGCGGCGAGTTTTTCCGCCGTGGAGGCGACGAGAATGCGATAGGCAGTCTGCTTGGCGCCGTTGTCGTTTGAGGAAAGCGTCCATGACAGTCGCGGAGCCGTTTCATGAATGGCCATGGGATTCGCAAGATATTCGCAACGAAGCTTTTCGACTTTCAGATCGGCGAACAGGGTGGTTGCGCAAAGAATTGATAAAGCGATAAGAAGGGATTTTTTATGCATGGTGACTGGCTCGTGGTTATGGTTTAAATAAAAGTCATGCAGTAATCTAACACATCTTGTTTTAGGTTGCAACAAGACAAGCCGGATTTGGTTGCGTTGAACGGAATCAGAGTTATGTTATGATACCTTTTCAGCCTCGGAGAGGCGTTGCGTGAGTAACCCCAGACGTAGTCTGGGGAGAAGGAACGCCTAATCACCAGCAGCATCGAAGATGCTGAATGTGAACAATATGGTTTGGCAGCCCTTATTCACATTCGACCTCTTCGAGGCCGCGTTATCATCCCATGCCTTCCCCCAGGCTGCGCCTGGGGTTACTCGGATTAAGCCTCTTCGAGGCAGAATGAAAAAACATATGATTTTAAGGGAAAGACCATGAAAAAAATGCTTTTGCTGTTGTGCTTGCCGATGTTGCTACTGAGTAAAGAGGCGACGATTCGGATGATGTCGTGGAACATTTGGGGAAATACACAGAAAGATCCCGCTGAACGGGAACAGCCGATCATCGACGTCGTAAAGCGTTATTCGCCGGACATCATCTTGCTGCAGGAAGTTCATCCGGCTTGGCATCAGTCACGCTTGTTCACGGAGAGCACGGAGGAATACGAGACGGTCATGGAGCCGTTGGGAAAATTCCCGTGCCATGTTCCCGTCATGTTCAAGAAGGCGAAGTGGACGATGCTTGACCACGGTCTGCATCTCTATCATACGACTTTGGACCGTTCCAAAGGGTTCTCGTGGGTGCTGCTACAGGAAAAGGCCACGGGCAAGAAAATGATTGCCGCCTCCACGCATTTTTGGTGGAAGGTAGGCCCTGAAAACAACTACATCCGCACCATCAATGCGAAGGAGACGAACGAGTTGCTGACAGCGTTGCAGAAAAAATACGATAATGTGCCAGTCGCCATTGGCGGCGACTACAACAGCTGGTTGTCTTCCCAGGCGATGAACTTCTTGAAAGCCAACGGTTTCCGTTCTGCGGTGGAGATGACGACCGATGTGACGCAGGCCAGTACGCACCATGGCAATCCAGTGAAGGGCGAAGACGGAAAATTCCATGGAAAACGTCGTGAAAAAGACGACATACCAAAGACTTCCATCGACCATATCATGGTTCGCGGCGATCAAATTGACGCGAAACGGTTTGTAGTCGTCTTGGAGCAGGATGCGTTGGATGCCTCCGACCATTCGCCTATCTTCATGGATTTTGTGTGGAAATAGGGATTTTTGAAGCCCTCTCCGCCGCTTCGCGGCACCTCCCCCAGAGGGGGAGGCAGAGTTGTGGTTACACAAATCTCACATCGTTGTCACGGACGATTTCCGCGGGGCTGGTGAGTTTCGCGGAGAAGTCCGCGAAGCGTTTCTCCCAGCCTTCGGCTTCCCATGCGTCGCCGTGGTGCTGGAAGCATATCTTCTTGATCGGCTGATCTTTAAGGCGTTCAATCGCTTTCGGCAACGGATAATGGACCAGTTCGCTGACGAGCAGATCGACGCCGCCCTTGATACCGTCCAGCGGCAAGTCGTATTCGCGGCTTAAATCGCCGGAGAAGAAAATCTTCTTGCCGTTGGCGCATTCAAAGAGGAAGGAGGAGGCGATTTGCGAATTGTCTGTCTTGCGGCGGCCCATGTGGTCATTGCCGTAGGCCGTGACTTTGATGTTGCCGTCGTTGAAAATTTCGCCCGGCTGGAAGGCGTGGAGCTTCGTGATGGCGGGATAGTTCTCGGAACGATAGTAGCCGTTGCGGACGGCTTTCATTGTATCGACGAAATCCTGCCCGCCGAGATAGACGTCCAGATGGGCGTCTTCCTTGACGCGTTTGGAATAGATTTTCTTGTGGAAAAGCCATTGCTGAATCAGCATGAAAAGACCGCCGAAATGGTCCAGATGCGGGTGGGTGATGAAAATGGCGTTGAGGTCGGGGAGGAACATGCCATTCTTGGTGAGCTGTCCACAGACGGCATCGCCGGCATCGATAAGATAGTTCTTTCCACCGACTTGGAGCAATGTAGCGGAATGGAAACGCGTCGGCGTGACGGCGCCGTGGGCGGTTCCGAGGAAGGTGAGTTTCGTGTCGGTCTCTTTGGGCGGTTCGGCTACTTTCTTTTCAGCGGGCTGTGCGTCCTGCGCCTTGAGTTTTCCGCCGATTCCGAACATGGCGGCGAAGAGTCCCATTTTTTTGAAGAAATCGCGTCTTTCCATTGTTGCTCCTTGAGTGTGAATTGGTTATGTCAATTACGTGGTTTGTCTAAACGGAACATGGGGATCAGCCAGAAAAGCAGGAAAACGAATGCGGCGGCAAAATAGGATTTGAACATGGCGATGCCGTCGCCGAAGAAATACTCGCATGACCGGATGATGGCGCCAGAGGCCAGCATGCCGATAAGGCTTGCGGTAACGCCAGTTGTGACGTGGATGAACATGGTTCCGATGACCTGGTGGTCCTTTGGAACGGTCTGCAGGAAGTAATAGACGATGGCGGAGTTGCTCAACGCTGAATAAGCTCCAATCAGGAAGAAGGGGATGAACAACAGCACTTTGAGCCAGGGCATGGCAAAGGACGACGGCATGGCGAGCCAGAAGAGGCAGACGGGAAAGACGAGCAAGAAGGAAAAAATAAACAACAGCTTGGCGCCGAATCGTTTGGCGATGGGGGCGGTCAATTTTGAACCGATGATGGCGGCGGCGAATTGGACGGTGGAGAAGATGATAGCATGCGTGTCCGAAACATGGTAGCCGCGTTTCAATGTGGCGACGGAGAGCGACGCGAGCATGATGCTTCCGAGATTGATGGCGATGCCCGCCCAAATCTGCTTGCGGATGCATGAATCATGGATGGCGACATGGAGCAATGGAAGTTGCGGCTGCCGTGCGGATTCGCGCAACGACGACGTTTCATGGATTTTGCGGATGAAGACGGATGATGTGACGCCCAGAAATGCGCCCGCGACGATGATGCAGGACAGGACGCTGATGCTGTCGTTATAATGCAGGATGACGCTGACGGTTACAAGCGAGCAGACGGCCGCGATATAGAATCGCGCATTGGAGTCGCCAAGAAGTTTTGCGCGGTCGTCGTTCGTCGTGATGTCGCCGATGAGCGGTTGCGCCATGACAAGACCGGCCGCGCGGCAACCGTAGAAGAGAAAGCAGTTGAGCAGCAACCATCCGACGGCAAGATGCTTGCTGTAAAGCGCGATGAGTGCGCTGGATGCGACCATGACGGCGGCGCAGTTGCGGCAGACCCAGAAGTCCGCCTGTGTCTGCGCGGCACCGACCTGCCGTGTGCGCAGAACACCGAGCGGAAGCATCAGATAGCCAAGAAAGAGCATGGCGCCGATGACGGCGATGACGGTGTTGGAGGCTTCGAGTTTGGTCGCGAAGAGCACGACGACGGTTTCGCCGAGGCACATGTAGGACGCGCCGTTGATCATGCAGTAACGGCAGTAGTTCAGTTGGGAGGTCTGGCGTTGTTCTGCGGTTAAAGGAAACTCAAAAATCATGGAGGCTAGGAGGCTAGATATTGTTTTTGGAGGCTTGAGATTTTGAGGCAGTTTTCATCTTGACCTGCGATATCGCATAACTGGCGCCAGTCGGACAGTCGTTGCCTTCCACGGCGACAATCTTGCCGTCTGCGAGACGGACGACGACATCGCATTCGCTTTCACAGCCTGTGCATTGAAAGACATGCTCTTCAAGCATAATAATCACCTCTTGAAGAACAGATGGAATAGCTGAAGCAGGGGGGCGTCGTATTCGGCGCATGCGTTGTCCGCGATGCCCTGCTGGTTGCCGCCGCAGTAGAAGACGGTCACTTTGCCGTCCTTTTCAATGAATTCCGCGTCGGAAGCGTTGATTTCATAGACATCAGGATGTTTTCGCGGGAAGGGACGATGGTTATAGTCGGGGAAGAGAATCGGCCGCGAGCCTTCCTCCCAGTCGATGAGATTTTTGGAACGTGCGATGCAGGTATCGTAGTTCCATGCGCGAGTCTCCTCGTTCTTGAATTGATTGACGTATGTCACGTAGAAATAGCCGTCTTCCGGAAAGTAATAAAGCGATGGGCCGCCGACGTATTTCTTGTCGCCGTAAATCGGTTTTTCAAGGAGCGTCCAATGGACGAGATCGGTGGATTCTAGAAATCGGAACGTAAAGGGAATGAAGCGTTTGTCGTTTGTCTCGAACAGCATGACATACCGTTTGCCGTCGAAGGCAATCGCCGTGTTGAAGAGATGTCCATGCGGATAATGGAATATCGGCGTGGGTTCGCTCCAATGGATGAGATCGTTGGAGACAGTCATGTCGATGGTGTCCGCCGCCCATGTTCCGTTGTATCCGACCTTGGAGCCATAGCAGAAGCATTTGCCGTTGGCGACATAGGCGTAGATGAAGTAATGTCCGTCCAGAATATGGGCCAGTTCACGATTGGTTTCTTTTTCGACGATGACAGCGTGGTCAGGCCTGCCTGCCGGTTGTGCGCCATTGATGGCGGAGACGTTGAAGAGGCAGACGTCACGCCCGTTAAATGAAAACGGCGTCGTTTCGCCGATGTTGCTTTTGAAATGGCGGATATGATGCCAAATGGTTCGATCCATGATGATGACTCCAAGATATCAGGGCGGAAACGGATGGTGATGCGCTTTAGCCATTCTCCATCATTTATTTGTGGAATAAAAACTATAATAGGGCGAAAAATTGTCTTTGCAAGGAGAAATGTGTTTTTTTATGGGCGTTGTTGTTGTTCCGTTTCCTTCAAATGACTTAGTTTTTTCATGAATAACGCCATGGTGTTTTCGCGGTTCTCTTCACCACCAATGTATTCAAGATTGCTGTCAAGATATCCGGCATAAGCGTTTTTACGGTGACGGCATTTTGTTTCAAGGATGACGGGAATCTCCTTTAACGGCATGTCATCTGGAATCTTGATGTCTTTGTCGCCAAGATAGATATAGGATTCGACACCTTTCTTTTCCTCTGGACAGAGAAAGACTTTTTCCTTTTCAAAGAACTGGATGTAGGGCATCAGTTCGCTTTTCCAGTTGGATTGCGGCGGCAGATGGTTGTCGTGCTCCTGCATATAGTTGCGGATGGCGGTCTGAAGGTAATGGATATTGGTTTGGCATGTTGTACGGGTCGCCGCATCATGTGCGTACTGAAATGCGGAAACGAGTCCTCCTGCTGAGAAAAGAACGAATAACACAATGAAAATGACCGCGAAGACTTGGCAGAATCTCGCTGAAAACCAGACAAATTGGATGAAGCGTTTTTTCGTCTTGAGGTCATCGACCGTTCGTTTGATTTGCTCGCGATGTTCATCGTACAAAAGCGCGGCTGGTACAATGATTATCGTGAGAATCAGCAGCAGATTCAATAGTCCCAGAGTTGGAGAAAAATGGTTCATGGCATTGTGGTGAAACAATCAACGATTGTAAGAATATATTATGACCAATGCTTCACATCCGCCATTCATGATTTTCAATGGTATGCAGGCATTTACGGAATTTGCCCGTCGGGTCGATGACGCCGAATGACTTTCCGGCTGGGCAGGGATTGTGGTTCTTTTCGCCATATTTTTCAAGATAATGGCGTGGTTGCTGACGGCAATCGCAAAGCATTTCATCCGCAAATCCATACGGGACGCCACCGTTGGGCAGATGGCGAATCGTCTCCTTGATGGCCTCCCATTCGTCCCACGACAGGGCCCAGTCTTGCAGATTTCGTGCGCGTCCCTCCAGCATCATGGGCCCCATCTGAATGCTTCTGGCATGGGACAGTACGGCGGCCGCGAAGATGTCCGCGATTTCGTTTTTGTTGATTTGGGTGACCGTTATGCTGACATCGAACGGACATTGCAGTTCGGCAGCTCGCGCCATGCAAGTCAGCAGTTTTGCATAGGAACGCCGTGTGCCAGTCTGAATAGCGTATGTCTTTAAGCCTTGAATACTTGTGGCTAGCGAGATCGTATGCTCACGGCAGAAGACAATGTTCTTTTCGGTCAAACTGGCGGCGTTGGTGAACAACGCGATTGGGCCTTTCGGCAGTTTTTCCCGTGTAAAGGCCAACAGTTGCCAAATGTCTTTTCGCAACGTGGCTTCGCCGCCGGTAAACAGGAAGTCGTTGACGCCACGAGAGATGCATTCCTCAATGATGGTCTGCCATTCATCCGTCGGAAGGTCGTCGCCCGCCAGTTCGGGGTGTTCATGCCAAACGCAGTAGCAGAACGGGCATTGGAAATTGCAGCGCGCCGTCACTTCAAGAATGAGTTTTTTTGGCAAATCCCTCATGGAACGGCCTGTTCATTTATCGTCGGTTGGTTTGTCCATGTCTGTTTTCGGCGGCAACGGTACTCCCATCAGAGGCGGCGGCGTTTTAGCGTCTTTTTTCATTTCTTTGTCGTTGTTGTCCTCTTTTGGCGGCAACGGCTTGCCGGCCAGGGGCGGCGTTTCGGCATCCTTGTCAGACGGCTTGGGCGTTGTTTCATTGTCGCGATTGTCCACTTTCGGAGTTTCTTCTTCTTCGGGAACGATGTTCGGAACATCGCCCATGACTTGATGGTGGCGAGAAGGGGTTTTGCCCATCGTGTGGAAGCCGGGGATTTTATCGCAACCGACCGTCAGCATGGTCAGCAAGCCAGCCAGCGGAAGCCCCAGTTTGAGCCGTGACGCGATGTCTGATTGTATTTTTTTGTCGTCTAATGTAAGCTTCATGGATCTGTTTTTCAATGTTAAAACATTGTTTCTTATCTCAAAAGTAATGATTCTTCTTCAAAACGAAAATAAAACAATGAATATTTGATGCTTGTGTCATTGTTTCTTATGCGAGTTTTATTGCGCTTCCTTCTTTTTCACTTCCTCCTGCCAGTATTTTCGGCAGGTTGCGATATTGGCCGAAATGTTCAGAAGCTTTTGGCGTTCGGGAAAACCTTCGTAGGAATCTGTATAATAAATGCTTCCAAACCAACTGATAACTCTTCCGTTCTTGTCTTTTTTCTTTTCCTGAGGCGTGGGCAAGGGAGGAAAGGCCCATGTTTCAGGATAAACTTGCCTGATGAACAATTCCAGCTTGCCCAATTTGTTCAGATTATCAAAGAGATAAAGATAATAGAAATTACCTTTCGAGCTGACGTGACACGTGTTTGATAAAATAAGATAAAGGGCGATTTTTCGTTTGGGATTGCGCAGATATTCATGATAGATTATACTCCCAAATCCTTTGCTGGAAAGAAGTTCAAGGAAAGCATCCGAAAACTCCTGTGGGACTTGGTCCCGATAGTTTTTGATAATCCGTTCTACACGATCTAAGCCAATTGATTCGAGCGTTCTTTCATTACCGGTTGTAATAAGTTGTAAAAAATATGGTTTGAGTTTGCTGAATTCCAATTCATCGATTTGCTGATTGACATAGTCACTCATTCCATCTTTTCCATAAACATTATCCAAGCGTTCGATACAACCATCATAGACGTGTCGGACTTTCTCAGCGGGGAGATTGTCCCTTTCAGCCACGTATAAAAAGCGCCTTAAGGGGATGTCGCCGTCACCACATATAGTTGGTATATCCTTGAAAAAGTACCATTGCCATCGCCATGGTTTCCAGTCAAGCCGACGGGACCGCGGATATTCGCGTCTGTATTTGATGAAATAGTTGGCGATGAAACCTTCGGTTGCACAGAACCGAACCAACGGGACATCACGGCCAAGTCCGTATTTTTCATAGGTTTTTGTGAATTCCGATTTGCTTCTGCGAACCCATTCGACCGTTCCGTTTTTCCATTTTTTCTCTGTGACAATATCGCCGTTAGCGAAATCGAAACCATGGGAAATATAGTAGTCCGATACATCGCCGTTCATCTTATTGGCAGGCGACGCGTTAAACTGAATGAAGGAGGCAAATGGCAGAACGCTGACAAGCAGTGCAGGACCCAAGAAAGCAAAGCATACGGGGAGAAGGTATTTGTTTATGAAGATCTGCATGGCGTATTCTCCTTGCTCTTCTGGTGGAACATGGGTGATAACGACATGTGCGCCCCATGACCGGAAAGGCTTATTTTTGATTATGATTAATTTAGGGTGTTCTTTCAGAAAATCAAATTCCTGTTTGGCCTAGGGCCGTGATGTTCAACGGGAGGCGTTGTTTCATGCCCATGAAGTTGCTGTCTGATTAATTAGACGAACGAGAGAAGAAAATCTTATGGGAGAGGATTCATTTTTCTTGTAAAAAATCACATGGTATATCGGAACGTTGTAATTTCAATTCCATAATTGATATCATGTGTGAGCAGAGATGCTAAAAAAGCAAAAAAGAATATAATAATGAAAAAATGTAAGAACATTATCAATTAAAAAGTGTAGAGGTTTTGCAGATTTATCACCAGAAAAGTGTTGGATTACAATTAATTTATCACCAGAAAAGTGTTGAAAATTGGTTGAATTATCACCAGAAAAGTGTATATTATTGATGAAAATATCACCAGAAAAGTATTGAAAAAATGATGAACTCATTATGAAACGTATTTCTATAAAACGACTTAAGTCTTGGATGGAGTCTGACTCACGGAAGCCGTTGCTTTTTCAGGGAGCGCGTCAGGTCGGAAAAACATGGCTTCTGAAAGAATTTGGAAGAACATGTTTTCAGAATATTGCATATGTCAATTTTGACAAGGACGAATCGGCGAAGCGCATCTTTGAACACGATTTTTCGATTGAAAGAATCATCACGGCTTTACAATTGCACTGCGGGCATGCGATAAAGCCGGGGAAGACGCTCATCATTTTGGATGAAATCCAGGAGGCGCCTCGTGCCGTGACCTGTCTGAAATATTTTTGTGAAGACGCGCCGCAGTACCATGTTGCGGCGGCAGGTTCCTATCTTGGCGTGGCGTCATTGACGGGAACAGGTTTTCCTGTTGGCAAAGTTGATACGTTGACACTTCATCCGATGAGTTATCTGGAATTTTTGGAAGCAATGGGCGAGGATGCGTTTGTGCAGGTCATTCAGCAGGGCGATTGGGAGAATGCAAGTATTTACAAGGAAAAGTTGATCGAATATCTGCGTTATTATTACTTCGTTGGCGGTATGCCTGCGGTTGTCGCTTCTTTTGTGAAAAACCGTGATTTTTTCAAAGCACGAGCCATCCAAAAAGAACTTTTGATGGATTATGACAGGGATTTCGGCAAGCATACTCCTGCTAACATTGTTCCAAGCATCCGAATGGTGTGGAATTCCGTTCCCATGCAGTTGGCGAAGGAGAATAAGAAATTCTTCTTATCGAAGCTGGAGAAGAATGCACGGAAGAGTGACTTTGCGGAGGCGATTCAGTGGCTTTGCGACGCAGGGCTGCTTTATCGTGTAAAGCGTGTTTCCAAACCTAGTATGCCGTTAGCTGCATACGTGGAGGAAAACATATTCAAGCTGTTTCTTCTGGATGTAGGATTGCTTGGGGCGCAAAGCGATTTGGATCCTCGCTCCATTTTGGAAGGCAACAGGATTTTCACGGAGTTCAAAGGGGCTTTGACGGAACAGTATGTCCATCAGCAGTTGCTGGCTGAAACAGATATTGTTCCATATTATTGGGCGACAGAGAGTAATGAAGTAGATTTCATCTATCAGCATGGGATGAATGTTATCCCGTTGGAAGTGAAGGCGGAAACAAATTTACAGTCCCGTAGCCTGATGGGATTCTGTAGAAAATACAAGATACCTTTTGCCATCCGCGCATCCATGATCGACTTTCGCCGTGACTTGACGGATACCATTCCGACGAAAAATAATTTGGAAAACGCCGAATATAAATTCACTTTGGAAAATCTGCCCCTCTATGCCATCTCACGTATTGAGAATGAATAAAATGTTATTGGGATTTTGTCTTCAGATGACCATGAAAAAATTTAATTCCGCAATTGTGAAATCGTTGCAGGGCCTGTATATTACAAATTTTTAATTTTGGGTTGTATCGTTTATTGGCTTTGGGCATCAGTTGTCTGACAAGACGGAAAAACAGATGTTGATGACTGATTGAAAACGTGTTATGGATTCTGAACAAAACAATGAATGGCGCAGGGGGATGGATGAATATGAGAGGGAACGCCGTCGGATGAACGGCATGGAGAAGGAGGCCAAACAACGAGCCGTCATCGCAGGGCTGACGGAGGATTTCGCCTGCGTGAACTATGTTGATTTGACGACTGACGCCTACGAGAATACGACTATCTTCCGTATTTCCGGCAAGCTTTCGGCCATGATTCCTGGTTGGGGAAATGAACGGAATTCACGGGAGCGTTTCAGGCTGTTTTCGAAATTCGCGGTGTATGAACCGGATCGTGAAAAATTCGATGAGAGGACGAGCCAAAGCTTGGTTCTGTTGCACTTGCAGAAAGCTCCGGCCTATTTTGTGAACTTTAGAATTCGGACGGGCGACGACTTTTCCTATACCCAGATGAAATTCACGGCGGACTATGCGGCGGATGGGACGATCAAAGGGCTTGTCATCGGCATCCATAGCATTGACGAAGTGAAGCGGGGGGAGATGCAACGTGCTGAATACATGGCCGTTATCGCTTCGCTGGCGGATGATTTTGAGTTCGTGGGGATCATCGACAAGAAAAATGATGAACTAACCATCTACCGCACGTCCGCCAGTTTGGAAAAAGCCTTGAACGTCTTCGAAGGGGAGAAAATTGGCTACACAATTTTCAAACGGCAGCTGGAGCAAATGGTCGTTGAGGAAGATCGGAAGGAATTATTGGTAAGGGACGGTCGTGACGTCATTGCCGAAGCGTTGATGAAAGATCCTGTCTATAAATTCGAAGAGCGCCTCATGATTGACGGGCAGGTTCAGTACTACCGTATCAAATTTACGCAGGACAAGGATGATCCGGATAAGTTGGTCGTCGGTCTTCTGAACATCGACCGGCAGGTTCGCAATGAAATCACCATCGGCGAAATGGAGAAGGAACTGGAATACCAGAATGAACTGCGGGAGGCGCGAGACAAGGCGGAAGGAGCCAGCAAGGCCAAAAGCGCGTTTCTTTTCAACATGAGCCATAATGTGCTCACGCCGATGAACGCCATCATTGGTTTCACGGATATCGCACAGAAGGAAATCCATGACATCGACAAAGTCGCTGAAAGCCTTCAGAAAATCAAAAGTTCCAGCGATCTACTCCTTGCGATACTAAACAATATTCTCTACATAAGCCAGCTGGAAAACGGTGATGTGAAAGTTACGGAGAATCCAGTTGATTTAACGCGTTTCATGGATGACATTACGTCAATCTTGCAACCGTTTGCGCAAGCCAAAGGTATTGAATACCAAGTGGAAATCGGTGATTTGCGGAATCACCATGTCTATGCGGACACGCTGCATATTAATCAGGTGGTGATCAATCTGATCACGAACGCCGTCAAATATACCCATGAAAGCGGGACAATTAAACTGAAGTTCGAACAGAAGGAGTCCGTGCAGGAGGGTGTAGGCATATATTCCATCACCGTGGCGGATACCGGCATAGGCATGAGCAAGGAGTTCATAGAGAACATCTTCGAGAGCTTTTCTCGGGAAGATCGATGGGAAGTCGGCAATCAGGAGGGAGTAGGGCTAGGCTTGGCGATTGCCAATCATCTGGTAAAGCTCATGAACGGAGACATCAAAGTCAGCAGTAAACTTGGAAAAGGCTCCACGTTCGTTGTGACACTGCCGTTGCGTCTGCAGCAGACGGAAGAGGCGCCAGTCGAAAAGGACGAAGCGTCGAACAAACCCTCAGACACCTTGGAAGGCAAGAGGATTCTTCTTGTGGAGGACAACGATTTGAACCGTGAGATTGCGTTCGAGATTCTGGAGGATTTCGGCATGGAGGTCGATACGGCCTACAACGGCGCAAAAGCCGTCGAAATGGTGTTGAAACATGGGATGAATTATTACGACGCCATCCTCATGGACATCAACATGCCCGTCATGAACGGCTACGAAGCGACCAAGACAATCCGCTCCTTGCAGGACGATGCCCACCCGATCGTCATCATCGCGCTTTCCGCGAACGCTCTGGAAGAGGACAAGCAGAAGTCGTTGGCCTCTGGAATGGACGCGCATATTGCGAAACCAGTCAAATCCGCCGTGCTGCTGGAGACGCTACGAGAATTCATCTAGACGAAGCGGTCACGACGGAGCGTGACCGTCTGTTCGGGCTGTTTATTCGTTTTTGGGATAGAACGGTTCCAGATGGGTGAGGACGGCGACGACTTTTAGGTCGCTTTTCAAAATAGCGTCACGGACATCGTTGCAGATGGAATGACCGTCCGCGACGGACAGCGTCGGTTCCACCAGAACGTGCAAATCAACATCGTAACCGCTTAAAACACTGCGGACACGGATATTGTGGATGTCTTTCACGCCTTTCACACCGCGGGCGATGGTGTCGATGGATGCTTCTAAATCGACGGAATTCATCGGCTCCAGATGGGTGAGCACGTCCAAAACAATGGGCATCTTGTGGCGGATGGCTGTCGCTGCTTCTTCGCAGAGGCGATGGCCTTCTTCGACTGACATGCCGCGATCCACCAAGACATGCATGTCCAGCAGGACGCCGTGGCCAAGGCGGCGTGTGCGCAGTTCATGGACATCTTCGATGCCTGGAATGGAGGCGGCGATGTTGCGCATTTCGTCCAGTTCGGTCGGCGTGACGCCTTGGTCGGAAAGTTCTTTCAGGCAAGGCCATACGATACTCCAGGCAGTCTTCAGCAGCATGGTGGAGACGAGAATTGCCGCGATGGCGTCCAGATAAGTGACGTGTGGCCAGAAATGTCCTGCGATGGCGACAATGGCGACGGGGATGGAGGAAATGGCGTCAGACCGCTGATGCCATGCATTTGCGACGAGGGCGGACGAATGGGTGGCGTTGCCGACCGCCACCGTGCAATGGTAGAGGATCTCCTTCGAAATGATGGAGAGCAGCGCCACGACGAAAACAGGCCAGCCTGGAACGTTGCCTTCTTCCGTATGGCCGATGCTTTTGATGGCGTTGATGGCCATGCTCAGCGCCGTGACGCAGAGGAGGACGCCGATGAACAGCGTAATCAGGGCTTCGATGCGTTGATGGCCATGCGGGTGGTCACTGTCGGCGGGGGCGGACCAGAAACGGACACCGACAAGCACGGCGATATCCGTCGTGAAGTCGGACAAACTGTGGACGGCGTCGGCGATACAGGCCTGGCTGTGCGCGAGAAAACCAATGGCGAATTTGCCTGCGGTGAGCAGGATGTTGACCAGCATGCCCCAGAGGGTGATTTTACGGATGGGATTCATAATAACGGTGTTTTGATAGATTTAGGGCGTCGGCATATTCTCTTGGATGATGAAGACGCGGTCGATAAAGACGTTTTTGACCTGCGATTTCGGGCGGGCCGGCGGGCAGAACCACAGATAACCGTCCTCCGGGATGCTTACAGGCTTGGATTTGAAGAGCTTGTATTCTTTGCCGCGGCATTCGGAAACGAGATGGTGGTTGATGAAATGGTCGCCGCCGTTGGCATTGTTGTGGAGGCCGCAGGTGAAGGCATAGCCGTCCGTGGCGTCGCCTTCGCAACGGACGGAATAATAGACAACCCACGGCAAGTTGTTGGGATAGTTTGACATGGGGACTTGGACGGCCCACTGTGGGCTGTCGCCCGGCATGACGGCGGCCTTGCCGTCGGAAGCGGCCAGATCATCGACGATGCTGACCCATTCGCCGGGGCGGATGAGGCGGAAGCGCTTCTCCTGGAAGGAGTCCCATTTGTTGCCGGGCAGGTCGCGGCAAAGCTCCGGCGTGTCGGACGGCTCTTCAATCTTCATGCTGTTGCGGAGATTGACGGCGTAATTGCCGAAAACGCCGCCTTCACAGATATTGCCCGCGTCTTTCGTCAGTTCAATGAATTCCTCCATGACTTGTTCCGCGTTCGGCAGGAGGAAGACATCTTCCTTTTTGACGTTTTCGAAACGGACTCTGCGGATGTTCGCCGCATGCCATTTGAGGGCGACCAAATCCAAGCCGAGACGCTCGCGGCGGACGCGTGCGAGATTTTCCGGCTGGTCTTTGACGGCCGCCATCGCTTCGTCAAACAGTTTCAGGCAGTCGCGGAGCGTTTCCTCCGACATCCATTTCGGGGGAATGCTGCCGTCGGTATGCAGATGGAGGCCTGCTTTCTTGACAGCCTCCACGGTCAATTGCCAATAGCGGAGCAGGGCGTCTGCCGCCGCACCGTAGTAGCCCGTGAAGAATTCATTCATTAGCGATTTTTCGTCAAGTTGCGGATTCCAAAGCAGATGCGAAATGATCCATGCCCGTGCGCGCACGAAATCGCCGACCGTGCAGCCGGAATCGCCTTGCTCGAAAATGCCGACGGCGTGGTTTTTCACGAACAGGCGGATGTCCTCGCCAAAATGCAGGTAGTCCGGGAAAGGAATCATGTAATTATGGAAATTGGCGATGTAATGCCAGATGTAGAGTTTGGGAGCAATGGCGCTCCATGCTTCCAGCAGCGCTTTGAAGCCTTGGTTGTCCTTTCCGTCTTCGATGGTCTGAACGGCGTTCAGCCCTGTGCAGAGGCGGATGACGACGTTGTGGCGCGGGCGGATGACTTTCGGCGGCTGCATCGTATGCTGGTAGGCAAGTGTTTCGACGAGAAAGTCCGGATATTCCTTTTCAATCGCTTCGGCGACTTTGTTGACGAAATAGATGAGCGGTCCGGACTGCGAGCCGTTCTCCTCCACCAACTTTGTGCAGGCGGGACATTGGCACGGTTTGGGATGGAAGGCGTCGTTCTGTGAGACGGAAATCATTCCGGCCGTGGGATTTTCCTTGATCTTTTCCAGGCAGATTCGGATGAATTCCTTTGTCATTTCGTCGTTGGTCAGGCAGAGCTGGAAGTCTAATCTGCCGCCCTGACGTTTGCCGTCAACCAACGAGAACCAGTCGGGATGGTCATTGTAGTATTTTTCGACGGGAATGAATTGCGCGAACGTATGGCACCAGCCGATGATGGACGAATGGGTGCCGTATGCGGGCGACGTGACGGCGAAATGGCCGTTGTTTTTCAATTTGGCGGAAAAGACATCCGCGAAGGCGTCTTTGTAGAACGTCTCGCGGCAGACAAGTTTGGGTGAATAGACGATGTCCAGCTGCGGAATCGAAAAAGTGTCGCGTTTTGGAACGGTTTCTTCCGTGGATGTCCACCAGCGGACGCCGCAATGGTCTTCAAGGAATGTATAGACAGCGTAGAGCGTGCCGCGGAGCGGATGGCCCGCCAGATAGAGGCTGCCGCCTTGAGATTTCATCACGATGGAATCGGCGGGCAGTTTGTCGAGATCGATGTCCGGAAATGCCTTTTGAAAGGCGTTTGTCTTCCCGATGTAGATTGCCGACGGCGCGGTGGATGGTTCGTTGAGAACTGGATAGGAATCGCCTGTGATTTTGTGGAGATAGAACGCAAGTTCATGAGCCGCAGTCATTTCGACTTCTGATGGCGATGTGGGGAGAATGACGGGGAGAGCGGCATGGACGATGGCGGAGGTTAAGAGCATGGCTGGAAGAAGATACTTATTCATATCTATGAAAATGTATAATTATGGTGAAGGGAATGTTCTGTTAGAAAAATAGCAGTCGCTGGTTGCACGACTGCTGACTATAAATTATAATATCAAAACTTAACAGGGCAAGAAAACAGCGGCAAAAAACAGTAGATAAGGAAATGATTATGGCAAGCAGGCGGTTTTGTTTTTTGATCATGATGATGGCCATGGCGCTCCATGCGGATTTGAAGCTGGAGGGGCTTGTCTATGAGACGGAGGATTGGAGCGAACCGAAAGACGCATGGCAGAAGGATGTGCGGAGCGACAACAAATGGAATTTGTGGACGACGGAGGAGAACATCGAGGCGAAGCGGTCACGTCGCGCGTCGTTGCAAACACCTCATATCGCGGCGGATAGGCAGTCGCCCGAAGAAGGCGCACCGCCGTTGCATACGAAAATCACGGGAATTCCCAACGGCATGTACCATGCGTTCATGGGGCGGACCAACCGCTATCTTGGAATCTCCTTCGATGGTGTGAATTGGCAGAAATCCGACATCGGCGAGACGTTTTTGGGCTTCTACGACATCAAAGACGGCGTGTTCGAATTGTGGGCGGACGACCGCTATGCGACGCCCGGCAGTCTGGGCACCGCCTATTACGACTATATCCGCTTTGTTCCTGTTAAGGAGTATCCGAAACTCTATGATCTGAAGGCATTTACATTGCCGGATGGTCGGACGCAGCTTTCGTGGATTTCATCGACGGCGTTGGCGGCGGCGACGGTCACGTTCGGCATCGAAGGGCAGCCGTCGCAAACGGTGACGGAGGAGGATAACAACTTGCGGAACCACGCCGTCGTTTTGCCGCCGTTGACGGAAGGGGCGAAATACACGGTTAGCGTGAAGGCCCCGATTCGTCGTGGTGAAACGGAAGCGATTGAAAGCGAATCGATTGCGTTTGTCGCTGGGGCGCGTCCACGGTTGGCGAAGAGCCAAAGCGTGGAAGTTCCGTTGACCATCCATGAGCCGACGGGCGTGCCGCGTGCATCGTGGCCTGTCGTTTCAGGCGTGCCGTTTGCGCAAGGTGCTCTGGCGTCGGAAAATGACATGATTCTGTTGAATGATGCGGGGCAGGCTGTTCCCGCGCAGTTTACAATCACATCCCGTTGGCCGGACGGCTCCGCCCGTTGGGCGACCGTGTTGTTCATGGCGCGAACAACCGCCGATGACGTGACTTATACGTTGAAGACAGGTGAAAATCTGCCAAAAACAGCCATGCCCAATCAGCAAAATCTTGCCGGATGGGTGGCTGGTCTGGCCAGTTATCTGCAGCAGTTTCCGAACAATCTGATCATCACGTTGGAAAATGGCGAACAGCTTGTGGCGGAGAACTTTGCGTTTACGGCTGGTGAAAAGACGGCGTTGCGGGCCACAGGCAAGCTGACGTGTGATTTGACGGATGAAGACAGCGGCGAGCCAGTCTTCCGTTTCCAGATGAACATCGCGTTTTACGGCAATCTCCCTTACGGCCTGTGGAACATCGATTATTCGCTGACGAATGTGGATTTCAGGACGATGAACCATCTCGTCAAATCCGTTGTATTGCAACTGAAGACGGGGGCGCTGAACAAATTCGTGGCGACTGCGGATGGCAACCGCTACGACGATGGTTTTGAAGTGACGCAATTCCTTGAAAAGGAAGCGACTCTGACGGCGAATGGCGAAGCGGCGAGCCTTGAACATTTTGATGGATTCATGGTGTTCGGACCGCCGATCGGCAATCTCTTCGCCGTGCAGTTCCATGATTTCTGGCAGACCTATCCGAAAGGGATGAAAATCGACAATGAATTCATCCATGTTTCGTTGCTGCCTGCATTGCCTGCGGCGAATTATCCGCCGGCGGATTTGGAGTCGAACGCGGATGAGTTCTTCCAGCATTATTATTGGTATAAGGACGGTTGCTATGTGTGGAAGCAAGGGCTGGAAGTGCAGCAGCGCATCTCGTGGATCATGATTGAGCGGAATGCGTCACTGGGCAATGTCCGCGGCTGGATGCAGAAGCCGCTGTTCGCGAAGGCGTCGCCTGAATATTATTGCAAAAGCATGGCGTTCAGCAATGTAGAACCTGCGTCGCCGAATTTCTTCCCTGAATATGATGAAAATTTTGATGCGTCGTTCAAGCAGTTGGAGGAAGGCCGCGTGAAACGCGGCGAATACGGCTGGCTGAATTACGGCGACTGGTTTGGCGAACGCAAGTGGAACTGGGGCAACAACGAATATGATCTGACGTATGCCTGCGCTGTGCAGTTTGCGCGGACAGGCAATCTCGATTATCTGGAACGCGCCGCGCAGATGACGCGCCATTATGCGACGGTTGACATCCTGCATTATCCGCCGTCGATGGTCGTTCGCGAACCGATCTACGAGCATTGCTGCGGCCATGTTGGCGACTACATCACGAAGAGCGCACCGCTGTATCAGAAGATGGGCAAGAACAACGCGATGCTCGGCGGTGCGCATGACGGAACAGGCGGCCATGCATTGCATGTCGGCCTGTATTTGATGGCGAATCTGCTTGGCGAGCCGCGCTATGCGGATGTGGCGTTCGCGTGCAGTTGGAACCAGTCGAAACGCTACACGCCGAACTACCGCTTCACGATTGAGCGGACGGTCGGTTGGTCGATCATCAACAACATGTACGCGTATTCAATTACGAACAATCCGTATTTCCTGAACGCCTGCAAGATCTTCTTCGAGGCGGTGAAAAAGCAGCAGAATCCGCAGACGGGATGCTTTGATCTGCCGCAGGACCAGTCGGAATGCGACTGCCCGGACAAGGCGGAACATCGTGGCGGCAAACCGTTTGCGACTGGCGTTCTGATGCATGGGCTGATCCGTTACTATGAGGCGACGGGCGATCCGGACGTGAAAGACGTCATCGTGAAGATCGTGGACTGGCTGATGAATACGGCGTGGAATCCAAAAGTCAACGGCTGGCGCTACAAGACGGGATGCCCAAAATACGAAAACGGAGGAAGTTACAGTATTCTGACGGTGGAAGGCATCACGTATGCGTCCATCTTGACGGGCGATCCGAAATATGCACAGTTCGTGGTGGACACGATCGGCAAGTCATTAAGGAAGAGAACAGGCTCGGGCGTTGGAAGCGGCAAGACGTTCACGCAGCTGACGCGTCAGACGAGCCATGCGCTGTACAATATTCATAAGCAGTTGGGAATCGGTGCGACGCAGGTTCCTGAAGAAAAGAAAGAGCAGAAATAAGAAGGAGGCACACGATGGGTCATGTCTATGAAGCTTCGGCGGAACGTTATGCGAAAATGGTTTACACTTCCTGCGGAAAAAGCGGACTGAAACTACCGCTGGTTTCATTGGGCCTGTGGCATAATTTCGGCAATACGGACTGCTACGTTACCGCCCGCAGGATGGTCGAAACAGCGTTTGACAAAGGGATTACGCATTTCGATCTGGCGAACAACTATGGTCCGGAGCCCGGCAGCGCGGAAATCACGTTCGGGCAGATCATGAAGGAATCAATGATGCCGTATCGCGACGAAATGATCATTTCAACGAAGGCCGGATACGGCATGTGGCCCGGACCGTATGGCGACCATGGTTCACGTAAATATCTGATTGCCAGTTGCGACCAGAGCCTGAAACGGATGGGGCTGGACTATGTCGATATCTTCTACCACCATCGTCCCGATCCGGAGACGCCGATTGAAGAATCGATGCTCGCGTTGGATCATATCGTCCGCAGCGGCCGCGCGTTGTATGTGGGTATTTCAAATTACGGTCCGGAAGCGACGGCTGCGGCCGTGGAGGTTTTGCGTGCGAACAAGACGCCGTTCGTCATCCAGCAGATGCGTTTCAACATGTTGGACCGCACTCATGAACGCAATGGCTTGTTCAACTATCTGGCGGATGAAGGGATTGGCGGAATCGTGTTTTCGCCGTTGGCGCAGGGCTTGCTGACGAATCGCTACTTGAACGGCATTCCCGCCGATTCGCGCGCCAGCAAGGAGCGTTTTCTGAAGAGCGCGTCCATCACGCCTGAACTGCTGATGCGCATTCGCGGCTTGGATGCGATCGCCTCCAAACGCGGCCAGACATTGGCGCAGATGGCGATCGCATGGATTCTGCAAATACGTGGCATTACGTCGGCTCTGATTGGCGCGAGCCGCCCGGAGCAGATACTGGATGTCGTGGCCGGTCTGGAGAAACGCAAATTCTCTGCTGAAGAATTGGCCGCGATTGACGAGATTTTGAAATAAATCCCGAGAAGAGGGGGACACTCCTGTGTGATCAACCACATAGGAGCGCACATTTCTCATTAAGACGATAGTCAAGCAGAGGCATGTTGCGGTATCAAGGCGAGTTCCTTTTCAGAACTCGCCGCCGCGACGCATAGATCATAGTTTGTTTGGAGATTGCACCAGAATTCAGGGCCTGTTCCAAAATACTTGCCTAACCGCAAAGCCGTGTCCGCTGTAATAGCACGATTACCTTTGACAATGGCGTTAATGCGCGGCGTAGGCACACGGATATCCATTGCCAGTTTGTTTTGGCTGATATTCATCGGCTTCAAGAATTCCTCAAGGAGAATTTCTCCGGGATGGATCATGTTATGTGTGCGAATCATGTTTATCTCCTTGTTAATGATAATCGACGATTTCAACGTCATAGATGTTTCCATCGTGCCATGTAAAACAGATACGCCATTGTGCGTTGATGCGAATACTGTATTGACCTTCGCGATTTCCGTGAAGAGCTTCAAAATGGTTGCTGGGCGGAATACGCAATGTTTCCAAAGCGATTACGGCGTCTAACATATCCAATTTGCGTAGTGCGATTCGTTCAATTGCTTTGAACCGACGACTTGTACCGTTAGTCATGAGATTGAACGTATCCTTGCATTTGAAACTTTTAATCATACAGAAACCTTTTCATACAATATAATACGTTTTGCGTTAAACGCAAGGCGTAAAAGAAAACAAAAATCAAGTGAGGCTTTCACAATAATGTGGATGATATTCCAGCCTCATTGTCTGTTGTCTGCTTCCATTTGTTCCATTCTCTTGGCGAGTCTGGCCAATATCCGACGGTTATTGGTCTGGAGCCTATGGTCATCAAATGGCTGGCTGAAAAGAATTTCACGGAAAATCTGCCGTCCCAATTCAGGGGGGAGGCCGACCATACACGGTCGGCCGTAGCAGATTGGTCTGGCTGGTGTTTTCATTGATATCATCTCCTATATTTGGATGTAGTTCATGTTTACAATTTCATGATACTACAATAAATATAGCTAGAATTATCAAGAAAGCAATATAAATAATGTTTATGTATGGCTCTTAGCGATCCACCCTGGCTCCGGCTCCGCCGACGAGTTTTTCCACTTCCTTCAGCGTCGCCATGCTGGTGTCGCCTGGCGTGGTCATGGCCAAGGCACCGTGGGCGGCGCCGTAGTTGACGGCGAGGGCGGGATCGTCGAATTCCATGAGACCGTAGATGAGGCCGGAGGCGAAACTATCGCCTCCGCCGACGCGGTCGAGAATCTCCAAGCCGTCCCGCTGGACGGCCTGGTAGAATTCGCCGTTTGTCCAAAGAATTGCGCCCCAGTCGTTGACGGTTGCGGATTTGACGGAGCGGAGCGTTGTCGCGACAGCCTTGAAATTCGGATAGGCCGCGACGACCTGCTGAATCATTTTCTTGAAGCCTTCGACGGGAAGCGTCGTGAGTTTTTCATCGGCTCCTGCGACTTCGAAGCCCAAACAGGCTGTGAAATCCTCTTCATTGCCAAGCATGACATCGACGTATTTGGCGATTTCGCGGTTGACTTCCTGCGCACGTTCTTTTCCGCCGATGGCCTTCCAAAGAGACGGACGGTAGTTCAAGTCGTAACTCGTCATTGTGCCGTACTTTTTCGCGGCCTTAAGTGCTTCGATCACAACGCCTGGCGTCGTGTCGGAAAGGGCTGCGAAAATGCCGCCCGTATGGAGCCAGCGGACGCCGAGTTTGCCGAAAATATAGTCCCAATCGATGTCACCCGCCTTCAGTTGGGAAGCGGCGGTGTGGCCGCGGTCGGAGCAGCCGACGGCGCCGCGGACGCCGAAGCCACGTTCCGTGAAGTTGAGCCCGTTGCGGACAGTGCGGCCGACGCCGTCGAACGGAATCCATTTGATGAGCGATGTATCGACGCCGCCCTGCATGATGAAATCTTCAATGAGACGGCCGACGGGATTGTCGGCAAAAGCGGTCACGACGGCGGCGCGTTTACCGAAGCATTTGCGGAGGCCGCGCGCGACATTGTATTCGCCGCCGCCTTCCCAGACGTTGAAGGAGCGAGTCGTGTGGATGCGGCCTTCGCCTGGATCGAGGCGGAGCATGATTTCACCGAGGGAGACGATATCGTAACGGCAGGATTCTGGGGATTTTGTTTTCATGATGCTTGTACTTTTCTCACATTCGACCTCTTCGAGGCCGTATTTTCTTGCTATAGCTTACCCCAGGCTGTGCCTGGGGTTTCTCATATGACGCCTCTTCGAGGCTAAATGATTGTGGTTTATTTTGCGTATTTGCGGAAGTCGGCGACGCGATGGAAAGTCGTCAAGTTGTTGTCGTGGGCACTCTTAGCACGTTCGTCACCAGAACGGGAGAGGACGAAAAGGTCGTCACCGGAAATCATGCAGGTGGCGTAGTGGCGCGCGCCGTTGTTGCTTGGGCCGACGGCGATCAGGCCCGCGAACGTCCATGTCAGCAAGTCTTTCGAGAATGAGAGAGCGAGGCGGCGGCGTTCGGCGACGCGGCCATCGATCTGCGAATGGACCATCCAGTAGAGCTTTGTGACATCGTCATAGGCAAGATGGAATTTGATGTTGGCGCCTGGTATATGGATGTAGAACAGCTTGTTGCCGAAGCGGTTCTGAATCTGCGAGATTTCAAGCGAACCATCTGGATTCTCGACGCCTTTCAGAATGGCGCCGATGTCGGAGAAGCCTGTATGGGCGCGCATGAGAAGGATGACGGTCTTGTCGTTCGGATCGTAGAACGGATGTTTCGGATCATAGATGCGCAAGACGGACGTTTCCAAAATGCCGGGGGCGGGATGGCCCGGCTGGAAATCCGTCGGCAGTGCGGGAATGCCAGACGGGGCGGCGGCGACCATGATCGGATCTGGATTGAACGGCTTGGAGAACGTCCAGTTGGAGGCGACCGTTAAATCCTTATCTTCTTCCGCCGCAAGGAGAACAGGAGCGACGCCCGGCCACTGGTGGCCTTCGTAGATCCATTTTTCATAGACGAGATAGACCTTGCCGTCGCGATGGTCAACGGTTCCGCAGGACTGATGCCAACGGCGTTCAGGGAAGAGAACAGACGGTTCAGACCATGTCTCGCCGTTGTCGAGCGACTTTGTGATGAGCAGGCGGCCTGAATGGCCGATCATGTAGAGGGCTTTGCCAGCCTTGAAGAGGATTTCATGCATCATGGGGATGCGGGCGGAAGTCTCACGCCATGTGTTGCCGCGGTCGTCTGACAGAAGGACGCGGATCTGGTTGCCGGTCTTGTAGTCGCCTAAATCGGACTTCGGGCCAGTCAATTTATCGGTTCCAGGCCCGCCAAGATCGACGGCGGCGACGAAGCGGCCATTGAAGCCTTCCAGCAGGGCTGGCGTGTAGAGGTAGATGCCGGCGGGATCAGGGGATGTATAGATGATTTTTTCGTTGGCGATCATAGGGAGACCTTGGCTGAAAGCTATTATGCAAAGAAATAACGTGGAGATACTTAAGCTTTTTATCGCTGCGGACATAGGGCTATTTCTTGTTTAAATTGGCAAGGAAGGTGCGTGTGCGTTCCTGCTGTGGATTCTGGATGACTTGTTGCGGTGGGCCTTGTTCGACGATGACGCCGTCTGCCATGAAAATCACGCGGTCGGAGACGTTTTTGGCGAATTCGATTTCATGCGTGACGATGACCATCGTCATGTGCATGGCGGCGAGTTCGCGGATGACTTTCAGAATTTCGCCTGTGAGTTCGGGATCGAGGGCGGAGGTTGGTTCATCGAAGAAAAGAATCTGCGGGTTGTTGATGAGGGCGCGGGCGATGGAGACACGCTGCTGCTGACCGCCGGAGAGTTGGAAAGGATAGAAGTTTTCGCGATCCGCAAGTCCCATCTTCGCAAGGAGTTGGCGTGCCTCCGCTATGACTTCGTCTTTGTCGCGCTTTTGGACGGAGATCGGCGCGTCGATGATGTTTTTCAGAACGGAATAGTGCGGGAAGAGATTGAAATTCTGGAAGACGAGTCCGAACATCGTCTTGACATGCGTCAACTCCTTGGGGGGGAGATAGATGCTGTCGCCGTTCGGGCCTTCGGAGACGACCTGCGTGTCCGAATACTTCATGGAGCCTTTGGTCATCGTTTCCAGAAGCGTCGCGCAACGCAGCAGCGTGGATTTGCCGGAGCCAGACGGACCGATGATGGATACGACTTCGCCTTGTTCGACTATTAAGTCGATGCCTTTCAGGATTTCGTTCTGGTCGAAGGTCTTATGCAGATTTTTTATTTCAAGGACAGGCATGGTTGGAAAGTTCCTGCGAGACGGTTAGCGGTAATAGTCGAGCTTCTTTTCGATTCGCTCCATGACAACGGCGACGAGGAAATTGAAGACATAGTAGAACACGCCCGCGATGACGAGCGCGAGCATGGAGGACTGCGCATTGGCGATCTGCTTCGCGATGGTGAACATTTCCAAGACGGAAATGACCTGCGCGAGCGACGTGTCCTTCACGAGCGTGATGATTTCATTGGTAATTGGGGGGACGATGCGTTTGATGACCTGCGGCAGAATGATTTTGAAGAACGTCTGCTGTTTGGAATAGCCCAAAACGGTCGCGGCTTCGTATTGGCCGATGGGAATGGATGCGATGCCGCCGCGGTAGATTTCCGCAAAATAGGCGGAATAGTTCAAGACGAAAGCGATGATGACGGCGACGAACGGCGGGTAGTTTTTCAGCGACCATCCGAAAAGATAATACGGACCGAAATAGACAATCAGCAACTGGAGCATGAGCGGCGTGCCGCGCATGATGGAAATGTAGATTCGCGCTATATTGCTGAGAATCGGATTCTTGTGCATCCGCACCAAGGCGACGAGCAGTCCGAAAGGAAATGTGAACAACAACGTTAGAAAGAAAATGTTGACGGAGGTCACAAGACCGCGTGACAATTTCAGAAGGATTAGATTCAACGTCATGGTCGTGGCTTTTTAAGCTGAAGTGGCAGAAAAGAAAGCGGCAACGGTGTATCGTTAATCCGTTGCCGCCTAGATGTTTCAGTTAAATACGGGCGGATTTAGGGCAGAAGGATGAAATCAATGCCATCGCCGCCGTTTTTGGCTTCCGCTTCTTTCCAATGCTTGAGAATGTTGTCGATCGTGCCGTCTTTGACCATTGCATGGAGAGTGGCTTCGACTTTGTCGCGGAGTACGGTGTTGCCTTTCTTGAAGCCAACGCCGTAGCTTTCGAACATGAGGGGCTCTTCAAACGTGACGAACGCGCCGTTGGACTTCTCGATGAAGCCGAGGGCGACTGCGCTGTCCAACGCGACGGCGTCAACGGCACCGCTTTCAAGCATGGTCTTGGCGGTGACGTAGTCTTTGACCTTCTTGTATTCCTTGAAGTTGAAGTTCGCGTCCTTCTTCTGGAGTTCCTTCAGGGCGTCTTCCAAGGCGGAGGCACCGGAGGAACCGTCCTGCGCGGCGACGGCCTTGCCGTTCAAGTCCGCGATGGCCTTGAGGCCGGAATCTTTCTTGACGAGAATGAGCTGTTTGTTCTGAACATAGGGGGAAGACCATGTGTACTGTTCTTTCCGTTCATCCGTGATGGTGAAGCCGTTCCAGATGCAGTCGATGGTTCCGGCGTTGAGTTCGGCGTCTTTCGCGGCCCAGTCAATCGGTTTTGCGACAAACGTCCAGCCGTTGCGCAGGCAGACTTCTCGGGCGAGATCAAGATCGAATCCTTTGTAGTTGCCGTCTTCTCCAAGGAAGCCGTAGGGCGGGAATTCAGCGTCAAAACCGACGGTGAACGTCTGGGCTTCGGCGGGGGCGGTTTCTTCCGCTTTCTTGCAGCCGACGAGCACGAATGCGCACATCACGACAAGCGTCAATAACGTAAAAGCTTTCTTCATGGTTTTCTTCACTCCGTTTTTTTGTTGGGACTTTTGTTTTATATGGTTGGAAAAACAATTAAAAGTAATCTACTTCCATAAAGGCCAGTTGCAACTTTTCAGCCTATGACACATGCAAAAAAAATCCCCGCGAAATGAATCGCGGGGATTGACGGTCAACTGCAAATCAGCTTACCAGAGGCCGTTCGTGTGGCTTTCGACTTCGAGATCTTCGTCAGCGAAGAGTTCGTCGATGCCGAAGTGGCCGTTGAGCTGGTACCATTTTTCATCGGACTTGACGCCGACATGATGCTTTTCGACGTGGGAGTCGCCATAGAGGACCATACCGAGGTTCTTGTGGCATTTGTTCTTGTCACGAACGAAACCTTCTTCGGCGGAGATGTCATCCGTGGAGAAGCCGGCGTAGTAGAGGTAGCTGGTCTTTTCGGTGGAGGCGCCGTCAGCCGTGTCCGTATAGTCGAGTGATTCGGGCTTGGAGTTGAAGTTATCGAAGGATTTCTGCTTGGCGGAGCGGCAGAGGAGGATTTTCGGGGTCTTCAGATAGTCGTAGTAGCCAGTGAAATAGAGGCCGCCTGAGTTGTGGGATTTGGCCCAGTTGACATCGTCGCCGCTGGACTGGCAGGGGAAGCAGCTGCGGTAGTCGCCAGCATACATCTGCATGGCAAGACCGATCTGTTTGAGGTTGTTCGTGCAGTCCGACTGATTGGCGGATTCACGGGCTTTGCCGAGGGCCGGCATGAGCATAGCGGCGAGGACGGCGATAATGCCGATGACGACGAGCAGTTCAATTAGGGTAAAACATTTACGCATGGTTGTTTCCTTTTTTGAGGTTACATTTATGACATTGATATGTTTGAATGAAATCAACGCGTAAATAACGTAACAGATTTAGGGGTTATTGACAGAAAAAGCTAAAAAACCATGAAAAAACCGTCTGCGGACGCTTTTTATGCTGTTTTTTCCTTCACTGGACGGCCGGAGGTGATGCCGCGTTTCGTCGTGAGAACGAAATCGATGAACTCCTGCAATTCAGGGCAGGGGGCGCACTTTTTCTGGATTTCTTCCACGGCTCCCATGCGGGCAAGCTTCTGGAAGAAGTAGATTTTGACGGCTTCGTGGATGGAATTGCGGGCGACGTCGCTCATGTTGGAGCGGCGTAGGCCGATGATATTCGCGCTCTGGATGCAGTCGTCCTGCAGGAGGCAGAACGGCGGGACATCCTGCGTGATGGCGTTGCCGCCGCCGATCATGGCGAGACGGCCGATGCGGACGAACTGGTGGATCATGACGCCGGCTGAAATGGTCGCATGTTCCGCGACTTCGACGCGCCCCGCGAGAAGTGTCGCGTTGGCGATGATGACGTCATTGCCAATTTTGCAGTTATGGCCAAGATGGGAGAACGCCATGAGCATGACGCGGTCGCCGACGACCGTGTGGGAATCTTGCTCTGTGCCGCGATGGATTGTGACGTATTCGCGGATGCGGCAGTTTTCGCCGATATCGACGTAGCTGACCGTCGCTTCATCGAAACTGACATCCTGTGGCTTGTCTCCGATGACGGCTCCCGCATGGATTTCCGTGCCGTTTCCGATGGTGGTGTGCCCCGTCAGATAGACGTGCGGCCCGATTTGGCAGTTGTCGCCGATGGTGACATGTTCGTCAATAATGGCGTAAGGGGCGATATCCACGTTGTTTCCAATTTTCGCTCCTGGCGCGATGACGGCTCTTGGGTCAATGCTCATGTTTGGTAGGCCTTTATTATTTATAAGGTATTAGGCGAGTTTGATGCGTTTGCGGGATTTTTTGCCCGCCTTTAATGTAAACGAGCCATCGACAAAGTCATTGGCGGAAATCTGATATTTTTCTTCCGTAATCTTGCGGTCGTCGATGGAGCAACCGCCGCCTTTGACGAGACGACGCGCGTCCGACGATGTCTTGCAGAGGCCGGATTTGGCCAGAAGGATGAAAATCGGCAGGCCTGCGTCGATGTCGGCCTGGCTGATTTCGAAGGTCGGAATATCCGCTTCCAACTGGATGGGCGATGCTTCGGCGATACGGGAAGTCGTTGGAATCGTGTTGTTTGGATCAGCGAATCCAAATTCGTTTCCAGCGGCGGCGAAAGCCTTGATGGCTTCGTCATGGCCATGCGCGAGCGCGGTGGCTTCGTAGGCGAGAATCTCTTTCGCGCGATTGATGGTGGGAGCCTGAAGTTCGCCAAGGCGGTTCACTTCGTCCATCGGCAGGGCGGTGAAGAGGGCGAGAAGCTTTTTCACTTCACTGTCTTCCGTGTTCCGCCAGAACTGATAGTAGTTGAAGGGGGATGTGCGTTCCGGATCGAGCCAAACGGCACCGCCGGCCGTTTTGCCGAACTTTGTGCCGTCGCTCTTGAGGAGGAGCGGGAAGGTGGCGACGTTGACGGTCTTGTTGGACAATCGACGCGTCAGTTCCGTTCCGGCCGTCATGTTGCCCCACTGATCCTGTCCGCCAAACTGGAATTCGCAATTGTAATCCCTATTAAGGATATAGAAATCATAGCCTTGCATGAGCGGGTAGGAGAATTCCAAGAAGGAAAGGCCTGTTTCAAGACGCATCTTGACGGATTCATGGGCGAGCATGCGCGGAACGGAGAAGAGGGAACCGATGTCGCGCAGGAATTCGAGCAAATTCAAATTGCGGAGCCATGCGGCGTTGTTGAGGAGGAGCGCCTTGCCGTCTGAGAAATCCAAAAAACGCGACAACTGCTTTTTGAGGCAGGCGACGTTTTCGTCAATGGTTTCGACGGTCATGATGGGGCGTGCGGAGGTCTTGCCGGACGGATCGCCGATCATGGCGGTGCCGCCGCCGACGAGCGCGATGGGGCGATGGCCGCACTTCTGGAGCCAACGCATTCCCATGATGGGAAGAAGATGCCCGATATGGAGGCTGTTTCCGGTGGGATCGAAGCCGACGTAGAAAGTCGCGGGGCCTTTTTCGAGTCGTTCGCGCATGGCGGTTTCATCGGTCATCTGGTAAAGGAAGCCGCGTTCTTTCAGGATGTCTAGGGCGTTTGTCATGGTTGTGCGTTTGGGCTGAATTGTTTAAAAAAAAGGCGAGGGAACAAGAGAAAGCCTTGCGCCCTCGCGTTGGAGAAAATCAATCAGATGTAGGTGTGGCCGTTGCTTTAGCCGAGGACGATGTCTTTGACTTCCAGCTTGGTCATTTCCTGACGATGGCCTTTTTTCACGCGGGAGCGTTTGCGGCGCTTCATTTTGAAAGCGATCAGTTTGGGGCCTCTGAAATGCTCTTTGACTTCGACTTTGACGCTACCGGCGAGCGTGGGTTCACCGATGTTGACGGTGCCGTTGTCTGAGGTCATGAGAATGCAGTCGTTGATGTCGATGACTGCGCCGACTTCGGCATCGACGCGGTCAACGTCAAAGACGGTACCGGCTTCGATTTTATACTGTTTGCCGCTGGTTTTGATAATGGCGTACATGTGTGGACTCCGCGTTTTCAAATGTTCGTTGCCGCTATGGGCAGGGGTTGTTAGATAATCATGAAGTAGTTAATTTAGCATTTGAAAGCGAAAGTTCAAGTTTTCATCTTCATAAAACAAGCCGAAAGGGCGTTCTTTGTTGATAAAAGCCTTATTCAGGGGTGAGAACGGTGATGTTTTCGGAGACTTTGAAGAGGGCGGATTCGGCGATGGCGGGATTGAGCAGGGGGATGACTTCCAGAGGGAACGTCGCGGAGAGGGAGGCGTCGAAGACGCCGTCCGGACGGAGCGACCAGTTGACGGAGATGGTTCCGTTGGGCGTCGGGATGCTGGCCTTCGCCCACGTGACGTCACCGGGCAGCGGGTTGAAATAGATCATCCTCATGCCGGGCTCGGCGGGGCGGATGCCGACGAGTTCGGAGATGATGAAGGCGTTCGGCGAGACGCCGTAGCCGTGGCATTTGGAGACGGTTCGTTTGGCGAGCAGCGGATCGCCTGGATGGAAGAGTTCCCATGCGGAGGTGGCACCTGCCTGAAGCATGCCTCCCCAGTAGTGTCGGATCAGCTTGAAGCCCCATTCGGATTTGCCGAGCGCGAAGGCGTCTTCCAGAATGAAGAATTTGAAATACGGGTTGTCGAATTCAGGCGTGACGAAGCGTTCGAACGGCTCTTGCTGGACGAACAGTTTCTGCCAGATTCCTGCGATATCGTCATGGGCGGGAATGCTGCCGTAGATGGCGAGAACGTTTGACTGTTCGGAGCATTTGTCCGAACGGCGCCCATGGTGGAAGGAGTCCGCGAAAAGGCCTTTTTCGGCATCCCAGCAGAGCGTGCGGATTTGCGCGGCGACGTTGGCGGCGCGTTGTTTGTAGATGGCGGCGATATCCGTCTGGCTGGCCTGTTCCGCCAGCCATGACGCGGCCAGAAGCGAACGGCAGTAGATGCCGTTCAGGCCGGTGACGATGCCGTCGCGGTCAATGGCCGGATCGTGGTCGATGAAACAGCATGTGCCGAGCAGGGGGGCGAGATTGCCGAGCGGCCCGTCTGGCGTGACGGCGATTTCATTATAATAGGAAAGGAGGGCGTTGAGCGTTGGAATGAGCGTCTTTAGGAATTGAATGTCGCCTGTGTGCATGATGTGGCGTTGGAGCCATACAGGCCACAGCAACGAATAGTCCGGAACGGCTTGGAAGAAGCCCGACGGCGCGATGGCGTTGAGCTCTCCTGTTTCGATCTGCCCTTTCGCGAAAGCGGAAAGCGCTGCGGCCGATGCGTCATATGCGCCTTGTACATAGCAGGCGGCCCACGACTGGATCATGGCGTCCGGAATGCATTGGGCCTGCTCTTTGTTGGGCGAATCCATGAAAATGCTTTGGTTGGTGACTTCCAATGTGTTCTGCCCAAGTTTCCAGATGCCGTTCAGAATGCTGTCCGAACAGGAGAAATGGCTGTCGCTTGGTGTTTCACGGCCGGCTGCGCGGACGTTCACGGAGCGGATGGTGATATTCGTATCTACCTTGCGCGCAACGATCATGAGATAACGGAAACCCGCTGGTGAGTTGAGCAACCAGGCGACTGGCTCCAAGCCTTGTCGCAGGATGGCCGTCGAGACATTCCGTCTGCGGCCTTCCTCCAAGGCGATGATTTCGTCGTTGAAACGATGGTTCCCTGCGATGACATCGACGATGTCGCCTTCCGCACCGGAGAGTCTGATTTCCGGCAAGCCGTAAATGGTTTTGCCGTAGTCGAGAAGCAACGTTTCGCCAGAATGGAGGACCATGGGCAGCCGCGGCGGGGCAGCATCGACGGCTTTGAATTCGCAGGAGAGATAATACGCCGCGATGTCGTTGGTCCGGCTGTCTTCGCAGAGGAACGGTGTTTTCGGGAGGCTGTCCAACGGGAAGGCCGGATTGACGAGAGCGAACGGCGCGTTGAGCGGGCCTGTGAGATTCCAGCCGTGCTGCGATGAGAAGTCCGGCTTGCGATGGAGCGGGAAGGCGTTGTCCGGCAGATCGGCCCAAATGACCGTCATGCCGGAATAGGGGTGGCTGCAATGTTGTAGCAAAAGAATTCTGTTCCAACCATTTGTGAGTTGGACTGTCATGTCGTTCGGAACCAGTTCGTCTGGCAAAAGCGTTCGCGACAACGTGGTGTTCGGAAGATTTCTGGCGGTTGGCGCGGGCACGCCTTGCTGTTTGACAAGCTTGTTGTTGATGAAAAGGCGATACGGTTCATCACAGATGCAAAGCGCCGTCAATGGTTTCGTCTGCGTCGCGTAAATGTATGTTTCCGCCGCATATAAACCGTTGGGTGTCTTGTCTTTAATGCAATCCGCAAACGAAATGGTGAGGACTTCGTTTTTCTGTTTGAACGAGCCAGTGGCGATGGGCAGGCCGCTTGGCGTGGCATCCCATGACGAATGGAGGCTCGTTTCGGCCTCTAGCGGCAATCCTTCCTCCAATGGCAGGACGATTTTGGGCGGCAGCCAAAAGAACGGCGCCGCGCCGTCCGCCGTGTTCATGAGCGGCTTGAGAAGATTTTCGCAAGATGTGGTCAGCCAACGAGTTGGATAATTATTGAAGTCGATGATATCCGTGCTGGCGTCCGACGCGGAGGCGCGGAGGCCGGAGTCCAGAAAACAGTCTGGCTTCAGGCAGAGCCATGAACTGTCCGTCGCGACGGTTGTCGCGTTGTCACAGATCAACTGCAGCCAGAGTTTTTCCGCTCCGGGCTTGCGTGCGGCGCATGCGTCATCGCGGCAGATGGCGTGGACGGCGATGCTGTTGACGCCGACCTGCAAAAGATGGGTGATATCATAACGCGATGCGTATAAAGCGTTTCCGGGATGCTGAACAGGGCCGGTCGTCAGAAAGCGTCCATTGATGAACAATTGGAAATCGGCAGGCGATGCAATCCAAAGTTCCGCTATGCCAGGCGTTTCCGCCAATGTAAAGTCCTTGCGGAAAAGAACATGCCGTGATGCGCCGCCGGAGCCTGGAGGGCCCCATATCCATTTGCCGGCGAGGGGTTCGGGAAGCTTCAAATTGCGCATGCGGACCTCCTTTTTCAGAGCTAAAAGCTAAAAGCTGAAAGCTTAAAGCAAATACAGAAATCATGATTCTGGATTGACTGGATTTTCTGGAATTACTGGATGACGTTAACAGTCTCTGCCCTTTCTTGCTTCTGTCTCAACTGGCTTGACTGGATTTCCCGGAGTAACTGGATTGTTGAATTTGTGCATATCCAGAAAGTCCAGAATTTCCAGAACATCCAGAATATCAACCTTATATGCCATTAGCCATTAGCCCATAGGCCATTAGCACAAGCCAAAGGCTTGTTAATTCTGTTTTTCAAACTCGAAACGGGATGCGATGAGTTCAGCGAGCTTGTTGGCCATTTCCTCTTCGTCCGGCCCATCGACCGTGATGGTCACACGATCTCCGCAAGTCAGCCCAAGGGAAAGCATGGAAAGGACGGAGGTGGGATTGGCGACATTGCCGTCCGGCCCTTTGATCTCCACTTTGCCTTTGTAGCCCTGAACTGCTTTGGAGATGACGCCCGATGGCCTGCAATGAATGCCGTATTTGTTTTGTACTGTTGATGTTATGGTGAACATATACCTCTGTGTCCCATGTCTGCCTTTGGCTCCAAATACTTTAATTTTATTAAAATAGCGATAGAATAAAAAAAAAACAAGGCGGATGCCTTGTTTTTTTAGAGTAATTAAGAGTAATTTAAGAAAAAGGAAGAAAACTTACTTTTTCTCTTCAGCGGGGGCGGCGGCTTCGGCCGGTTTGGCGGCTTCGGCGGGCTTCGCTTCTTCAGCCTTCGCAGGTGCGGCTTCAGCAGGCTTGGCCTCTTCAACTTTGGCGGCTTCGGCGGGTTTCGCTTCTTCAACCTTCACGGCTTCCGTCGCGGGCTTGGCGGGAATATCCGTCGATTCGATGATGGACTTGCGGCCAATGCCCCAACGTCCCGTCACAGCGGCTAGCAACAGCGTGGAAATCAGGAAGATAGCGGATGCCCACGTCGTGGCTTTCGTCAAAACATTGTCCGCTGACGCACCAAAGGTGGATTCCGTCCAACCACCGCTCACGGCACCGAGTCCGCCGCCGGCCTTGTTCTGCTGAATGAGAATGATGCCGATGACGAAGATGGCGGAAAGAATGGAGATGATCGTGAGAAGAACGATGATGAACGTGGCCATGAGTTGTTGTGCTCCGGATGACGATTGGTTGATATTTTATGCGGTTGTAAACAATGCGAACTATAAATATACGTTTTATTAGGAATAAGTCAAGTATTTGCGGTGAACTTCCGTAGGGAAGACGCGTTTAGATGGCGACGGCGGAGAGTTCCACGGAACCGTCCGGATCGTTTTCCTTCATGATTTGCTTTCCGTTGACGGCGATTTTGCGGCAGGAGAGCAGGGGGATACTGATGAGCGATGGCGTGTCGGAAAACTGCCCGGCTTTCAAATCAAGATAGCCTTCCGCGATGATTTTCGCCTGTGTCGTTGTCAGAAGCTGCTTGGAAAGATAGATGAGCGGCTGGACGGCGATTTCATCGACGACCGGCATCGGAATGGCGTCTTCCACGGCGTCCGCCCCGATGTCGAGCGATTTGCCTGCGATGAAACGCATCGCCTTCCGCAGTTGGGTGGCGCTAAGCCGTTCTGAAACCGTGACATGGATGCCGAAGTTGCCTTCGAACGATTCCTTGAAGCAGATTTTCCGTGTCCACGGCAGAAGATCCGCCTCGCAGATTCCGTTCTTCAGGACGACTGTTTTCGCGGATGATTTCGACGCGATGCCGAGGCGCGGGTAGATGAGTTCGACCGTGACGACATGCTGATGGGAGCCTGTCTTGCCAAGGGAGGGCATCTGCACACGGGCCAATGTGATTTCCAAGTCGGTCTTCTGTTTTGCTGCCATGCCGTGTCCTTTGCTTAGAGGGTTGACATCACGTTAGTTGGAGCCGATATGCATATCCGCCAGAGATTCGAAGACTTTGGATGAGGCGATGCCGACTTCGTGTTTGGTGGCGATTTCCTCTCCGTTGGCCTTGAGGAATTCCTCTATCTGTTCGCCGTAGAGCTCCTGGATCTTGTAGCGGCGGATTTTCATCGTGGCGGTGAGAGTACTGTCCTCCATTGTGAAATCCGGCAGGACGAGAACGTCCTTCGGCTTCTGGTAGGGGGCCAGATGGGTGGTCGTCCGCTGGATTTCCTCCTTGAGCTTCTTGTGGAGTTCGTCTGCGGAAAGTCCTCTGGACAAGTCTTTACTGACATTCGCGAGAACATAGACATTCTTGCATTTTTCGCCGATGACCATGGCTTCCGTGATGAGTGGCGAATTCTTGACGGCGTCTTCCACATGTTCAGGATGGAGCTTTTCACCGCCGATCAGGACGATCATGTTGCCTTTGCGGCCTTCGATGAAGAGGTAGCCTTCTTTCTGGTAGGCGACGTCACCCGTGTTCAACCAGCCGTCTTCAAAGGATTTGGCGGATGCGTCCGTATGGTTCCAATATCCTTTCATGACGCACGTTCCCTTGACGAGAAGCTGTCCATGGACGTCTTTTCCGATATGGCCTTCTTCATCCTTGAACGTATAGTCGCCGCCGTTTTCGGGCAGGAGCCAGGGGAGGGGTTTGCCGATGGAGCCGAGAAGATGGTCTTCCTTTAGGTTTGTGGAGACGATGGGGGAGGTTTCTGACAGGCCATATCCCTGCAAGAGCGGTATTCCCAGATACTTGAAGAAAATCTGAAGTTCCAGGTCCAATGGCGCGCCGCCACTGACGATGAAACGAAGCTTGCCGCCGAAGGCCTGGCGGAATTTGCGGAAGACCAACGGATCGTAGAAGGTGTGATGTGTGAAGATTCGGAGGATGCCGCCGTCGAGCCGCGGGCGGGCGGTGAAGATTCGGGAGGCGTTGTAGATGGCTTTGTCGATAAGCTTCCGCTTCGATTCGGGCGTGGCTTCGATTTTCTTGTCGATGGACGCCTTGAACAGTTCGATGATTCGCGGCACGACGATCATGGCGGTCGGCTGGTAGCGCGCGATGTTCTTCTTGAAGTCCTTCATATCGCGTGCGATGGCGATGGTGATGCCATGCGAGATGATGGTGACGATTTCAATGGACAACGCGTATGCATGCCAGTAGGGCAGGAGGGAGATAAGGCGTTCCTGCTTCCTCAGTTGGAAGAGTTCCGGAAGATCCAACGCGTTGGCGCTGAGGTTTCTATGGGAAAGCATAACGCCTTTCGGCATGCCGGTGGAACCACTGGTGTAAATCAAAGCGGCGATTTCATCCGGCGAGAATTCCATTCCAGGGAGCGGAGCGGCGCCTTGGCGGCTGTCGCCGTTGGGTATGTCGTCCAGGCAGATCGTCTTGCGGCCATTGGCGTTTGCTGCGACTTTGGCGTTGCCTCCTTTATCCGTGATGATGATTTTCGGATCGGAGTCGTTGATGATGAATGACATCTCCTTGTCGCCAAGCGTTTCGCAGATCGGGACGGCGATGGCGCCGATTGTCCAGCAGGCGTAGAAGAAACGCGGGTGGAACATGCATTTGGAAGCGATCATGGCGACACGGTCGCCTTTCTGTATTCCGTTCTCCTGCAAATACGTACAGAGCGCATCCGCATCCGCCTTCAACTGGCGGTAGTTGACCTCGACCAGTTCATTTTTGTCGTTGAGCTGCACCAACGCGACGTTGTCCAGATACTTTTGTGTCCATTCAAAGAAAAGCTGGCCGAGATTTTTTTTGAGATTTCTGTAATCCATGGATGGTTTTGACGCGGGATGATGGGCGGATTGGGCTCTGTGATGATTATATATATAAGGTAAATGACAAAATTTAAGGCATCAAGTGGAAATATCCACCTGATGCCCTGAATTTTCCAGAATATCCAAAAGATGAGGCGTTTCAACGAATCACATCAAGTGGATCAGGCCATCTTGGCGACACGCGCGGTGAGGCGTGACTTCTTGTTGTTGGCCTTGTTGATGTGGATGGTGCCTTTCTTGGCGGCCTTGTCCAGTTCGGAGAAGCACTTGGAGAGGCATTTCTGCACTTCTTCCTTGTTGCCTTCCTTGATGAGGGCGTTCAATTTCGCTTCGATGTTCTTGACGCGGGACTTGCGCATCTTGTTGACCATCTGGCGTTTCAGGCTCTGCCTGTGTCTCTTGAGGGCGGTCGGAATCTTCTTTTTCGCTTGTTTTGCTTCTTCTTCGTTCGGCATTTGATTGCTTCCTGAGGGGTTGTGTGGTTTTATTTTATAATGTGTTATGTCTGTGGTGAGAGGATAGACAAAATCTATAATATGGCACAGATTGGAAAAAAGTCAAAATAATTGGACAAATTTACTGGGACGGTGTCACTTCTACGTAAATGGATGTAGCGACGGTGTCTCTGCCAAGGAGGTCCCGCGTGCGTCCCGCCTGAGGGAAGGAAGCCCCAACGGCGTTGCCGTTGGGCGGTGTGGTGGCGGCGTCCCGCCGTCGCTACATCACGTCTATAACGGTACTTATGCCGATGCCTCCGCAAACGCCGTTTTGACCCATTTTCTGTAAGATTCTGGAATTCATGGTTATGGACAAATACGCCCTTTATGACTTTCCATGATTCCTTATGATTCTTTATGATAATGTATGATTCTCCATGATAATGAAAAGAATTTCTTGAATATTCATTCCGACGTGCTATAGTCTGTTTTTGTCAAGTGATTCGTTTGTTATTCTATAAATATGGATTATACTATTAACAGTCGGTGGATTCATGGGCAGAAAAGACATGGCGGCGAAGGCGCTGATGAGGCGCGACGAGGAGTTCGCGGACGCGTTCAACACGCTGTTCCGGCGGGCGGGGATCTCCGTCGATGCGCGGAGCCTGGT
>JAFZAB010000113.1 GCA_017548425.1 Victivallales bacterium | reverse complement strand
TAGCCGCTCTTTCGCAGGATGAAGTTGACCGCGTCCTTCGCCACCGCCTCGTTCGCCATGAGGAGCTTGGAGGCGGCGTCCATACCGCTCATGTTATGTATGCTCATTAATATATCTCCTTTCTGGAATGCTTCAAATCATTTTTTATTTTTCGGATTACTATAGCATGCAGAAAAGGAAATACAAGACATATTAATGAATTTTTATTAAGTGTCAAATTGAGTCATAAGAAGTCATAATAAATCATATTATGACTTTTACATACTAAAATACCTAAAAGTCATCGTGATTACAAAAGAATCATAAGAAGTCATAATAAAGAATAAAAATGAAAAAAGAAGAGGCGCAAATGTGGCGAGCTTAACGCTGTGGACGTCGCTTGCAGCATCAGTCGATGCCGCGGTTGTTCTGGAGAGCGACCCTTCCGACCGCGATTGAAGGCGAAGATTTATTTCACTCCAGCAGGCTGCTGAATGGTATGATGGCGTCAAAATATCCGTCCGCCGCCACGACGGGTGAAAGATGGCCGTCATAGACCAATGCCGCGCGGATCGATACACCTGCACGACGCATCAATGCGTTTACTTTTGCGTCAACTTCGTCAATTACTTCACGGCCGATTTCCTTGCGGCGTTTGATTTCAATAATGCAAACGGTACGTCTCGTCTGAATGAGAAGGTCGATCTGGCATCCTTTTCTGCCACGTGGGCCGTTGGTTGCTTTTCGTAAATACGGCGCGGCGGAGGTGATGATCGTCCCTTTGAGATTGAGTGCCGGAATCAGTTCGCGATAGTTGTTGATTACCAGATTCTCAAAGGCGAGTCCCATGACCGAGTCGATTCCTTCAAGAGCCTCCAATGTCACTAAATCGAATGTTCCCGCGTCAATGATGGCTTTCATCGGCTCTATATATTTAAGGTAGAAACGCGAATAGTTGTCCTTCAGACGATAACGTATCTCCCGCGCTTTCTTTCCAGTCTCTGGATTCAGGCAGACATCGGCCGACACAAGACCGGCTTCCACCAATCTGTCCAGAACGGAAGCAATACGACCGCCTTTCCCTTGTTCAAGTCCCTTTGCGATTTCCGTTCCAGTTTTGGAACCATCGGCAAGAGACCGCAGGATGTTTCCTGAAATGTTCTGCTCGTTGGTAATTACATCGCGGAACATCTCGTCGAAGTCGGTTCGCAAGACGCTGTTCGGACGGAAGCACAGACGACGTATGTTCTCTTCGGCGGACAGCGATGGATCGATTTCTTCCAAATACCGCGGGATGCCGCCTGTCACCGACAGCACATCGATGATTTCACGGGCATCGATTCGCGAAACTGCCTGCCCCCAGAATTTGACACAATCCGAAAGTGGAAGTTCCTTGACGACAATGTCCAACGAACGGCGCCCCATATAGGCGCCACTATCAATGATGTTGTCGCGCAACCAGCTCGATACACTGCCGCACAGGACAAAAATCAGCCGATCATGCTTCTTGAAAAGATTGTCCCATGCAATTTTCAGATCATCGGCGAAACATTTGTCATAATGGGCCAGCCAGGAAACTTCATCCAACAAAACGACAGTGTTTTCCGTGTCCAGAATGTGTGAATCCAACCGTCGAAAGGCATCCATCCAACTTGCTGGCGAAGTTGTTTCGCTTGCCGTTTGATCCGCCAGCTGCTGCGCAAATGTCATCAATTCGTCTGCATTCGACAGATTCTGAAGCGGGCGCCGCCCTTCGATTTTTATGAACCGACATCCTGAACGTCTGGCAAAGACTTCGATAAGCGTGCTTTTGCCTATACGACGACGTCCTCTGCATGTCACCAACGAAGCCGTGCGTTTGCGTAAAAGGTCTTCCAACTGTCCAATCTGCTCATCTCTGCCGAAAAACATATCACCATCTCCATTTACAATCGAAAATTTCCCCTATTATGCATTTTGCAGATTAGGGGAAAGAAGTCATGGTTACTGTAACCTTCTTTGAAAGATTGTCAAATGATGGCAATGAAATCATGGAAAAGAAGAACTTGGAGATGTGACACAAGATTGGGAACAGGCATCTATCATCTGAATAATAAATTTCCCCTAATCTGCATTTTACAGATTAGGGGAAATCATACGTAGCTCTGATCAATTAATCATTTCGGCTATGATGATGCCATTTTGAGATAGTTAGAGGCGACCCTTCCGGACTTGTTCTGTGCGACGGCACATCAGAAACTTGGATGGAGGCCATCCCAAACGATGCGGCGGTAGTTTGATTTGTCTGTGTCGCCTTCCGTCGAAATACAAAGAATGCGTGATGAGGCATCCAGACGAAGCTGCGAACGGAGCCAATCAAGGCTCTCGTTCTGCATGATTTCCGCGACAAGGCCCGTCGTGGAGGCGCCACTTTCGCCGGAAATGACGCGTGGATCGCTACTTAGCGGATTACCGAGAATACGCATGCCTTTCGCGGCGACATAGTCGGGCATGGAGATGAAATCATCGGCGTAGTCTTGGAGGATGTTCCATGCGATCGGGCATGGTTCGCCGCAGCAGAGCCCCGCCATGATGGAATCCATCGGGCCTGTCACGACATGGAGGCAGCCATCATTGGCGTAAGCCGTCCGATAGAAGCAATCGGCCTTGTTCGGTTCGACGATGACAACGATAGGACGTTGGTTGATGCCACAGATATTTGCGAAAAAGGCAGTTATGGCTCCTGCCATGGCTCCGACACCCGCCTGCAGGAAAACATGCGTCGGCAGGATTCCATTGAGTTGTTGGACGGCTTCCATGCCCATGGTCAGATAGCCTTCCATAATGTGAAGGGGAATCTCCTCATAGCCGTCCCATGCGGTGTCCTGCACAAGAATCCAGCCGTGTTTGGCGGCGTTGTCGCATGCGTGACGGACGCAATCGTCATAACCAAATTCCATGATGGACGCATCCGCGCCAAGCTTGCGAATATTCTCAAGTCGTTCGCTGGCAGTGCCTTTCGGCATATAGACAACACATTTCTGGCCAAGGCGGTTGGCGGTCCAGGCGACGCCGCGGCCATGGTTGCCGTCGGTCGCTGTGACGAACGTCAAATCGCCGAGCTTCGCCTTGACGGCAGGGCCGGTCATGCTTTCACAGGAAAGCTCTGAAATGTCCATGCCGAGCGTTTTGGCGATATACGAACCGATGGCGTAGCTGCCACCGAGCACTTTGAAAGCGTTCAGTCCGAAGCGTTTGCTTTCATCTTTGACGTGAATGGACTGAACGCCAAGCATTTGCGCAAGTCCTTTCAAATCAGCCAACGGCGTGGCGGCGTATTCGGGAAAGCTCTTGTGAAACGCCATGGTCTTCTCAGCCGTTTTCAGACCGAAACGGCTGATGTCACAGAGCTTTCCATCCTTTGCATGGGAGAGATGGGCTGATTTAAAACATTCTTGCATAACTCATTCCACCGTCACTTCATACAGCAATTGAGCGCCATGCGGGCCACGGATGTCCAGCGGGATGCGGAGGCCGTCGGCGGTAATGGTGGCATCGAGCTTGCTGAGGCGTTCGCCGTCCGTGCGGAGCCGCCAGACCGTCGCGGCTTGCGGATTCTGCATTTTTATGGTGATTTCGGCACGGCCGTTCTGGACGATATGCGGCGCATGACCCCATTCCAGAAGGACTTTGCGGCGGATGTCGGCGTATTTCATATCCGTGTTCTGCAAATCCGTCAGATGCGTGATGAGAAGACGCTTGCTGGTGGCGATGTCGTGGTCGTCAACCGCTGAAACCCAGACTGTTGCGTCGGAATCGAAAATCTTGATCTGGGCGGCGTCCGTCTTGATGGTCTTGCCTGCGGGAGCGAAGCCGCCAGCCGTTTTCGGCGTGTTGAGGACGAGAATGTTTTCCGTGCCGTCGATGACGCATTGGCCGTTGGCGGACTGCGTATAGGGCGTTCCCATATTGGTCGTGTTGTCAGCGGAGAGCCAGCCTTTCTGGCGGAAAAGATCCAACAGCTTGCCGCCATTGGCGCCGTTCATCGGCGAATTGGCGTCGATGGTAGTCGCGCCTTTTGGGGCGTCGGCGGAGAAGCCGAGCGAGACATCCGCATCGGTCTTCGTGTCGCTTTTGCCGACGAGATAACCGACCTGCGTGACAAGATTTAGCTTGCTCCAGCCTGGAACAGGGCCTTGGCCGGGCTGGAAGTCTTTGTCCAAATATTTGTCTTCCAAGGTAATGGCGACTTTTTGCGGGGCAGGGGCCATGTCTCCGCGCAGATAGAGGCAGAGGATGGCGCGTTCCGCGCACTGGTTAAGCGGATCGGAGGCGAGATCGAAATAGCCTGCGCCGCTGACGTGGAACATGTTCCAGTTGCCGTGTGAGTAGGCGAACCGCCAGACGCCACCCCAATCCTGCAACGCCGCCAGACAACCCGTCATGATGCCGCCGACGCCGCGGAAACGGCCCGGACCGGAGAAATTGTATTCCGTGATGGTGAACGGCTTGTCGAAGAGCCGCGTGAACGCGACATGGCCGCCGCCGGGAGTGCCTTTCAAAACGGGACTTGTGTTGTCGCAACGGGACGGTAGCTGCCATGATTTTTCAATGAACTGCGGGTGGTCGATGTAGAAATGGTCATCGACATAGTCGAATTCCTTGCGGGCCATCGTGGACCACGTGCGGTTCGTCCATGAGTTCATATCCGTCAGCAATGCCTTGCTGCCGAGCTCCTTATAGAGGAAGTCGCGCATGCGGCGGAGCATGTCCGTTTCGATATCGTATTGGAACCGTTCGAAATCGCGGCGTTCAGCGACAGTTCCTCTTCCATCCGGAAGGAACGTGATGGCATAGTCTTGCGCTGTTTTCCAGACGGCGTTTCGCTTTTCGGCGGAGCCGTATTTCTTCAACGTCCAGTCGTTCCATGCACGGAGCCATTCCTTCTTCGTGCGTTCTTTGAGGCCACCGAAGTAGTTGCCGTAATTGCCTTCGTTGATGAGGCTGATCCATGCGACGGCGGGATCCTGTGCGTAGGACAGTCCCGTATAGGGATTTACGTGTCCGAGGAAGGCACGGCAGAACTCTTTCCAGTTTTCGAACATGCGTTCGTTGACGGGCAGGAGCATCTTGATTTCGTTCATGTCGAGATTGCCTTGTTCGCCGTCGAAGACGTCTTTCGCGAAGACGGTACGGGAGACGAACATGTCGGTCGTGACATAGATGCCACGCTGGCGGAGCTGGTAGTGGAGGTAGTCCAATCGTTCCAATTTTTCAGGATTCAGGAGTGTAGATGAACCGGACCAACGGTTCTGCAAGTTGCCTTCATAGTGGTGGTAACGGACGGTGTTGTAGCCGAGCCGCCAAAGACGTTCGGCCAGTTGCTCCGATTGCTCATGCGTTAAATCGTGGGCGCTGAAGCAGAAATTGACGCCGTAGAAACGCTGCGGCACGCCCGGCAGTTTTTCAAATTCGAAATGCGGGCCGTTTGCGCGAACCCAACCGTACTTTCCCGCAGGGCCATCGGCGAATTTGAAAACCGTGAAATCGAGAGCGGAACCGGGGATGACGCCGAGCCGCATGTCCAGAACAGACCAATCATCGTCCGCTTTCAGCACAACTGGTTCCATGGACGCTACTTCCAATCCGTCGTTCCATTTCAGCGTCAAGGCGATTTTGAGGCTTTTTCCGGCAGCCCACGTTTCGCCGTTTGGCATCTGCGGGCCGATGCGGACTTCCATGGCACCGCCCCATTGGCGGTTGTCCTGTACCATGACGTATGCATTTTCTTCCAGCGTGGCGGTCATGATGCCATCTGGCGTGAAGACTTCAAACGACTTGCAGTTGGCGTTTGCAACCATCGCGTTTTTAAATGTTTTCGGAAAATCCGCCTTGGCGTTGTCGCCAAGCTTGTAGGAGAGCTGCGTGGAATAGAGGGTATCGAAATTGAGATTGACGTGAAGGGAATTGAGGACGACGTCTTCTTTCGGCGTGAGGGCATAGTCGAGCTTCAACGAACCGTCGGGAAGCAATGAACGGACGAGATCCATGGCGATGGTCTTGCCGGAAGTCGTTCCCGTTGCGTGGGTTTCGCCGATGGCTTTGGCATTTTTGTCATTGCCGAAACTGGCGAAGCTCCAATTGGCTCCCGCGAAGCCGGGGGCGATGGTGCAGAAGACTTTTGCTTTCGTACCGATTTCACCGCTTCCGTTCTGGCTGGACCAGTAGGTGACGGGGGAGGCGATCGCGCTGACTGCCAGGGCGCATAAGACGATGGAAAGACGCATGTTATTCTCCTTGTTAATCGTTAGTTAGAACCACGAATGAACACGAATTTTTGTTTTTTCGAAACCACAGATCACACAGATTACACAGATTGCCTCCCCGCAGGAGCCGACAATAGTGCTAAGGCTTTATTAGAAGATTACGAAAGTTGATTGTGAAAGAAAGCCAACGGCTGCCTGCGGCTCGGCGGTCTGAATCCGCTTCGCGCGGAGGTTTCTTGTGAAAAATGAATCGTCTTGTATTTAGAAAATCTTGCCGGGGTTAAGGATGCCGTTGGGATCGAGGCCGTTTTTGACGGCCTGCATCATCGTGAGGAAGCCTTTGTCGGCCAATTTAAGCATATACTTTTTCCGTTTGTGGCCGATGCCATGCTCGCCGGAGATGTGGCCGCCGAGGGCGATTGTTTCCGCATACAAATCCATGAGCAAGGTCGGCAGCGTCTCTTGCCATTTTTCAAGCGTCCATTCGGGCGGCATGACAGGTGTGGCGTGGAGATTGCCGTCGCCAGCGTGGCCGTAGCACGGGATGAGAACGCCGTATTTCTTTGATATACGGTCGATTGCGGCACTCATGTCCGGAATGGAGGCGATTGGCACGACGATGTCTTCGAGGCTCTGGTTGGGGGAGAAGACTTTGAAGGCTTCAGCGACGGAACGGCGGATTCGCCAGATGCGTTCGCTGTTCGCTTTCGTGTCGGCGACATAGACTTGCGTCGCTCCCGCCTTCAGGCATTGTTCGCCGATGACGTCGTAGTCGTGTTCGACTTGCGCGGCATCCGCGCCGTCGATCGTGATAAGCAGCATGGCGCCAGTGTCTTGGCAGGGGAGTGTTTCATTAAGGTATTGGCAGGCCGTCTGGAAGGAAAGTTTGTCCATGAATTCCACAGCGGTCGGGATGACACCGCCTTCCGTCATGATTTTCGGCACGGCGCCAATCGCTTCACCAATGGAATTGAACAGGCAGAGCATATCGACGGACGCTTTCGGCAACGGCAGAAGCTTCAGAATGATTTTCGTGAAGACGCCGAGAATGCCTTCCGAACCGATCATCAGCTGAAGAAGATTGATTCCGGAGACGTCTTTCACGAGTTTGCCGCCAAGCATGACGATGTCGCCCGTCGGCGAAACCATTTCTAATCCAAGAACATAGCGGCCTGTGACGCCGTATTTGACGGCTTTACCGCCGCCTGCGTTTTCCGCGACGTTGCCGCCGATTGTGCAAGTTTCAAGACTCATCGGATAGCCTGCGTAGAACAGGCCGTGCGGGCGGAGCATTTCGTTGATTTCGCTGGTGATGACGCCCGGTTCGACGGTGACGGTCATGTTCGCTTTGTCAACGTCAAGAATATGGTTCATGCGGCAGCAGTCGATGACGATACCGCCATGGATTGGCACGGCACCGCCGGAGAGGCCGCTGCCTGCGCCGCGGGCGGTGACGGGAATCTTCTCGCGATTAGCGAGTTTCAGAAGTTGCGAGATTTCTTCCGCTGATTTCGGGCGGACGACGGCTTCCGGAATACGTGTGGCGCAGCCTGCGGCTTCGTCATGGGCGTATGGTTCAAGTCGTTCCGCGTCATTGTAATAGACGTTGGCGGCACCGAAGATGCCGATGAGTTCCTGGGCGATGGAATCGGTGAGTTGATTGTATTCTGACATAAGTTGAAAGGTCCGTTTGTTTTATTCTGCGGGAATGGCTTTAGGATTGACGAGAAGTTTGGCGTAGGCGTCCAAAACAAGCTTGCCGAGGACAGAATCCTTCTGGATTCCAGAGACTTCCGCAAGTGCGGCATCAACGCCGTTCTCTTTGATTTTGGCTTGCAACGCGGGGGCGCTGGGATCGTCCGCTGGATTGAAGAGCAACGCGGCTGCGATGCCCCATGCCAGATGGACAGGCTTGCCGCCGCCTTCGACGGCGAGATTGGCGGCGCCGACAAGGCGGTCTTCCGCCGCGAGCTTGCGGATCGGATCGCGTCCAAGACGATAGACGGTATCACCTAAGCTTCTGTTGGCGAAGCGTTTGAGCAAATCATCGACGTGGGCATATAGCCATGCGCGATCCGCTTTGTATTTCGCACAGATGCCATCGACGCTTTCGCGCAGGCCGGCGAGCATGAACGCGCGGATTTCCTTGTCCTCAAGTGCCTCGTAGGCATATTCATAACCGCGCTGATAGGCGACGTAGGACATCAACGCATGGCCACAGTTGTGGACGTAGAGTTTCCGCGCGCCAAACACGTCGAAATCGTCGTAAGGCGTCATCGCAACGATGTCTGGAATCGGTCCGACGAAGCCTGAACGCTTCACAGGCAATTCTTTATACGGTTCGACTTTGATCCAGCCGATGTCTTCCGCACGCATTTCAGGCGTTGGAGCGGGAACCATGCGGCCGATGACTGTTTCGACAAGACCCGTCTTTTCAGCAAGATAGGACTTGGCTTCTTCTGGAATGCTCTGCTCCAACAGGCCGCGCAGATATTCGGGCGCGCCGTGGAGATTTTCGCAGACGATGACGTTGATGGGCGGCAGGTTGCGTTTTGCGCGAAGGGCGAGGCCGGCGGCCAGATTCGGTGCGACGAATTTTAAAACATTTGCACCGACGGCTGTCGCGCAGATGGACGCTTCCGCGACGGCTTCCGCGACAGCGGCCTGATTGCGGCTATCGACACCGCTGACAGGACCGATGGAATAATCCTTTGAACCTTCGTTACTAACAGTTTGCAGGCGGTAATGATGGTCGCGGTTGAAGAGATCCAGCAACTCTTGGACGACATCGACGAAGACGACTTCGTATCCAGATTCGCTGAACAACTGTCCGATAAAACCGCGGCCGATATTTCCGGCCCCGAACATCACTGCCTTGCCTTTCATTTTTGCTCCGACGTTTTTTCTGATGGTTTCAAGAAATAAAATGATCAACGTTTTTCTAACAAAATAACGCAGAACAATAGGGAAGTCAAGCTATATTATTAATAGTATTGGAGGAAAACGGAAAAACAGGGGGATAATCTCATGAAAACAGAACTTGTTGCGACTATAAAAACAGAGGTGACCATGCTGAAACGAATCGTTTTGATGCTTTGCGTATGCGCGGTGGTGTTTGGAAAAGACTGGCCAATCTACAAAATCGGCATCCATGAGAATGTGCCGTATCTTGAAAAAGGGCGGAATGAACTGCTAGACGTGTATTATCCGGCGGATGCGAAGCCTGACGAAAAGTTTCCGGGCATCGTCATCATCCATGGTGGCGGCTGGACGGGCGGCCAGCGGGATGCGGCGCGGGAAATCAACATCGCGTCCAATCTCGTGCGCATGGGCTATGTCTGCATCAGCATCGATTACGTGTTGAGCCAGAAGGGAAAAGGAACGTGGCCGCGTAATTTCATGGATTGCAAAACAGCCGTCCAGTGGATGCGTGTGAACGCGGAAAAACTGCATGTCATTCCAGACAAAATCGGCTGCATCGGTGGTTCGGCGGGCGGACATTTGTCCGCCTTGTTGGCGGTCGGTGGAAAGGACATGGGATTGGAGCCGACATCGCCTTACGGCAATGTTGACACAAGCATTCAGGCAGGCGTTAACTTGTACGGAATCATGGATTTGACGAAATGGCGCCATGTAGAGAAGGATGGCACGCCAATCGAAGGAAAGTACAAACGGCCAGCTTTTATGGGCGTGAAATATGAAGATGATCCGGAGGCGTGGAAAAAGGCGTCGCCGATCAATCAGTTGGACAAGAATGATCCGCCGATTCTTCAATTGCAAGGACTTGCGGATCCAACGGTCGATTGGTGGCAAGCTCGTGACATGAAGGCGGCATTGGATGCCGTCGGCATTGAAAACGAATTGATGCTGATTCCCGGCATTGCTCATACATTTGCGTTGCAACGGCCTGGAGATGCGAATTATCCAAAGGAAATCCGTCCGGCGGTGATCCGTTTTTATGACAAACATCTGAAAGGATTGGACGACGCGGCCTGCAAGGAACGTTATGACGCATTGTTGGTGTGGGAAGCGGCTCATCCGGACGATTCGCTGTATTGGATGCTGAATATCAATTCAGGCAAACTTGTGAAGAATCTTGGAAAAGGCCGTTGGATTATCGAACGTGACGGCAAGGAGATAGAGATTCAGCTGAGCGAAAAAACAACTGTCAAATCCGAAAAGGAAGTGACCATCACGGACATGGCGGACGGGCAGATTGTGAACGGTTATGGCAAGCGGAATGAAGAGACGGATGTCACGTTGGACAAGCTGGTTATATTGGACAAATCATATGGTCGGATGGCGTTGGGAAATATCTCGTTTTTGAATTCGACGTTGAAGAAAACGGAGGACGGCTGGAGCGTCGAGACAATCCGTAACGGTCAGCAACAGAAGACGTTGTGGCCGTTGAAATTGTCGGATAAATTCAAGGTTTATCGCCGCCAGTTTGGAACGGTTGACGACATGCAGGTCGGCATGCGGATTGTGCAAATGACGGGTAAAGCCGCAGGCGAGCTGCGGCTGGTGAATACCGTTGTGCTACAGGGAAAATAATGACTATATTTAACCACGAATAAACACGAATTAACACGAAATTTAACCACAAAACACACAAAACACACCAAATGCCTCGCCGCCGGGCCGACAATATCCTAAGGATTCAAAGCAAAAATATGACGTTGATTACAAAATGATCCTAACGGCTCCGGCGGCTGCGGCGGTTGTTTAATGGACACAAAAGTCACTGAAGAACTATCCTGTTTAAAAAAGATCTTGAGTGAAAAAAACTTTATAGAATTTCTTTGTGAAGAAACAAGAAACAATAAAGTAGTCCAGAAATACAAGTGTTGCAGAGATTTAACGCATCTTTCTCTCGTCTCACGTCTCTCGTCTCACGCCCAAAATTTTGACATGAGACGAGAGAAAAAATGGCGTGTTTCTACGCAAACGGTTACGCGGGAGCATGACCCTCCCAATATTTTACAGCAGTTCGGCGATTTTATGCGGGAAGGTGCGGTAGTCATCGACGCAGATGAACTTGAAGTCGGATTTATAGACGGCTTCATCGTTGCCGCCGAGACCGTAGTCGTCTCCGCAATAGGCGAGTTCATCGTGGGTTAGGCCGTTTTCTTGGCAGTACAAATCCAACGCGTAGCGTTTGTCGTACGGCTTGGGGGCGAAATCGAAGGAGGAGGAACCGCCAATGAAAACAACGTAGTCGCTGAACGTTTTGACGACATCGTCGTAGAATCTGCGGCGTTTTTCACGTGTCGGATCGAACGCGAGTTTGTCTTCCTGCTTGGCCTTCGTGCCAATGAGCGGGAAGGTGACGCAACCGGACGGATGGTATTCGACGCTTTCACCCGCGTATTGCGTAAATCCGTATTTGACACGGAGTTGCTCAATGCGTGCGGCGACGCTTTCGCGGTCGCATGGAAGCATCAGATCGCGGACGATGTCCATCTGCTTGGTGGCATGGTTGTATTTGCCGAACTGAAGGCCATAGTTTCCGATGATGTCGATCGGGAAGCCGCCCATCTGGTTGAAAATGCGCATGACCTGTCCCGCGCCGACCATCAGCAGCTTGTATTTTTGCGACAGCACTTCCAATGCACGGCGGTTTTGGTCGTCCAACGGTGTTTTGTGCTGCGTGAGGGTTCCGTCCAAATCGAATGCGATGACTTTGAGCATGTTTGTTCCTATGGGTTAGATGTTCATGGTTGTCTCATGAAAATTTAGGCGATTTTCAAAGAAAGTCAATTCCTTTTGGGGTGAAGTGAAAGGGACAAAAGCGATGAAAGTGCCGAATCCGCAGAGGAAAATGTGCCAAATCGTTCCTTTTTTCCATGAAAATCTTTAATGATGTTTGTTTTTTATAGGAAGATGGATTTTATTATATGTTTTGACATTTCATCGTAGATGAAAAAGTGTCATGCGGTTTGGATCATTTTGGGCATTGAGGACGTTTTATGCATCACCTGCGTTTTAGACAAGTTCATTTGGATTTCCACACTTCTCCGGCGATTCCTGGAATCGGACTGGCCTTTGACAAAGATGAATGGCAGAACACGTTGAAGGCCGGACACGTGAATTCCATCACGCTGTTCGCGAAGTGCCATCATGGCTGGCATTATCACTTTACGGAAAAAGGCCGCCTCCATCCGAAGCTTGGCTTCGATCTGCTCCGCGCGCAGTTTGACGCATGCAAGGAGATCGACATCAACGTACCAATCTACATTTCCGCAGGTCTGGACTGCATGATTCTAGACGAACATCCCGAATGGCAGTGCGTCTTCGTCGATCCGAACACGCTAAATACTTCCGTCGCAAGTCCTTTGAAGCCCGGTTTCCATCGCGTTTGCTTCAATTCTCCCTATACGGACTATCTCTGCGAGCAGATCAAGGAGACCGTCCATCTGTTTCCGAACTGCGACGGCATCTTCTTGGACATCATCTCGCAGCCGGAATGCTGCTGCCCGTACTGCCTGGAAGTCATGCGCGAAAACGGCTTGAATCCGAACGTGCAGAAAGACCGTCAGCGTTGCTCCGAACTCGCGTTGGAGCGTTATTATCAAATGACGACGGCGGCGGCGACGTTTGAGAATCCGGACATGCCTGTCTTCCACAATTCCGGCCATGTGACGCCTGGTCGTCGTTCGCAACTGAAAAACTATTTCACGCATCTGGAATTGGAATCGCTACCGACGGGCGGTTGGGGCTACGACCACTTCCCGCTGTCCGCTAAGTATGTGAAGACGTTGGATTTGGACTTCCTCGGCATGACGGGCAAGTTCCATACGACGTGGGGCGAATTCGGCGGCTACAAGCATCCGAACGCGTTGCGCTACGAATGCGCAGCGATGATGGCTTTTGGCGCGAAATGCAGCGTCGGCGATCAGTTGCATCCGTCCGGCAAGTTGGACGAAAGCACGTATGATCTTATCGGACAGGCCTATGCGGAAGTCGAACAGAAGGAGCCATGGTGCGACAATGTCGATAACGTGGCGGAAATCGGCCTGTTGACGGCGGCTGCCGTTAATGCGTCGAGCTCGCGCGACATTCCGGGTGACATCGGCGCGGGCCGCATTCTGCTGGAAGGCCATTTCCTGTTCGATGTCATCGATTTGGAAGCGGACTTCAAGAAATACAAACTGCTGATCCTGCCGGACGATATCCATATCGACAACAAGCTCAAGAAGCGTCTTGACACATACTTGGGCCGCGGCGGCCATCTGCTGTTGAGCGGCAGAAGCGGTCTGGACGACGACGGCAAGTTCCTGTTCGACGTCGGTGCTGAATGCAAAGGCCTCAGCCCGTTCCGTCCGGACTATGTGCGGCTGGACGAATCCGTCCGTCCTGACAGCGTGAAGAGTCCGATGGTCATGTATCTGCCCGGCTACCGTATTAAGGTAAAGGACGGCAAGAGTCTGGGCGATGTCCATGATACGTATTTCAATCGGACGGACTACCAGCATTTCTGCAGCCATCAGCATACGCCGTATCGTCTTGAGGCGTCGGGCTTTGCGGCTGGTGTTATGAAAGGCGGCATCATGTATTTGGCTCATCCCGTCTTCAGCATCTACCGTGGCTGGGGGTGCGTTCCCGTGGCGGAATATCTGCGTAAGGCGATCCGCCTGATTTTGGGTGAAAATTCCATTGAGACGAACATGCCGTCAACGGCGCGTTTGAATCTCATGAATCAAGCGGAGAACAAGCGGTATGTGCTGCATCTGCTTTACGCGAACACAGTAGCGCGCGGCGGTAACATCAATGTGAACGGCGTGACCAGCCGTGGCATGATTGAAGTCATCGAAGATTTGAATCCGCTCGTTGATGTGCAGGTTGCCGTGAAGACGCCTAAAGATGTGAAATCCATTACGTTGGAACCGCAGGGGACGCCGTTGCCGTTCGAAAAGGATGAACAGGGCCGCGTCGTCATCAAAATCGACCGTTTCACATGCCACCAGATGGTGGTCATGAACTACTAAAGCGGACAATATGGAGTGGTTTTGTGAAAGAACCACGAATGGACACGAATAGACACGAATGTTCATGTTGAGTCCACTGAATACACGGAAGAAACGGAATGCCTCGCAGACGTCGGCCATCGTTCTGAAGAGGTTGTTGATAACAGTGAATCTTGCGTAAAGAAGAATCTGGAAGGCCTCCGTCTGCTCGGCGGTTTCCATGCGCTTCGCGCGGGCGGTTTCTTCACGGAAAAAGGAAAATGAAAGAAAGATAATAGTATGGAATCCAAGAAGCCGGAAGAGAAGAAAACGAGCGTCAACGGCGTCGTCCTGCCGGAACGGCTGGCGGCGTTGGCGGCCATGAAGTTGTCCAATGGCAAGCCGCAGGGGCGTGGTCCGGGCGGCGGACCGCCCGGATGGTCTCGTCAATTGGAGCAGGCCCATGACAGCAAGGCGACGTTCAAGCGGTTGCTGGGCTTCTTGCGTGGTCGTCTTCCGTTGATGATTGCGGTTGCGATACTTGTGATTCTCGGAACGTTGCTTGGTTTGGCTGGACCATGGTTGCTTGGACAGGCCGTCGATTCGTTGAAAATGTCGGTCGGCGGCGTGCAGGTCAATATGGAACGCCTGTTGAAGATTCTGGCGGTGATGGCGTTCGTCTATGGCTTCAATTCGCTTGTGCAGTTTTTGCAAGGTTGGACGAGCGCGAAAATCGCGCAGGATACGGTGCGGCTGTTACGCCAAAAGCTGTTCATGAAGTTGCAAATGCTTCCGCTGACGTATTTTGATACGCATTCCCACGGCGAAATCCTGAGCCGTGCGACGAATGACATCGAAGTCGTTGCGCAAGTTTTGTCGCGCGGCGTCGTGAATTTCATCGGCAGCATCATCACGGTGTTCGGTTCGTTGTTTGTGATGGTGAAAATGAGTCCATTAATGACGCTTGTGACGCTGCTGACGATTCCAGGCAGTTTTTTCCTGACGAAATTCGCGTCGAAGAAAATCCGCAAAAGCTTTTTGGCGCAGCAGACGATGCTTGGACTACTGAACGGCCATGTGGAGGAAGTCGTGTCCTCCCGCAAGACGGTGAAGGCGTTCAACCATGAAAAGCAAGCACTTGGCGATTTTTCAATTCTGAATCACGAATTGTGTCGCGTCTGGCTGAGAACGCGTTTTCTCATGGGCTCCGTCGGCCCGTTGATGTCGTTTTTGAACAACGTTGGCTACGCGTTGCTGGCTGGTTGCGGCGGCTGGCTGGCGAGCAGAGGCTCGATCACGGTTGGCGTGATTGCGTCGTTCATCCAGTATTCACGGCAGTTCACGCGGCCTGTTTCCGAAATTGCGAATCAGTACAATGAAATCCAATCCGCTTTGGCGGGCGCGGAACGCGTGTTCACCGTTTTGGACGAACCGGAAGAGGAGCCTGTCAAACCGGAAGGCCGTTTGGCGGAAATCCAAGGCGATCTGGTGTTCGACCATGTGGAATTCGCCTACAAGCCGGGCGAACCTGTTTTGAAAGATTTTTCGTTCCATGTCCTTCCAGGCCAGAAGATTGCGTTGGTCGGCACGACGGGCGCGGGCAAGACGACTGTCGCCAGTCTGTTGATGCGATTCTACAACATTCAGGCCGGTAAAATCATGTTGGACGGAAAGGATTTGACGGAAGTGCCGCGTCGTGACGTGCGCCGTTCCATCGCCATGGTCTTGCAGGAGACGCAGTTGTTCAGCGGTTCTATGCGGGAAAATATCCGTTTTGGACGGCTTGACGCGACGGATGAAGAAGTGGTGGCCGCCGCCAAATTGAGCGGCGCGGATTTGTTCATACAGCGCATGCCGGAAGGGTATGATACGGTTTTGAGCGAAAACGGCGGCAATTTGAGCCAAGGCCAGCGGCAGTTGCTGTCCATCACGCGGGCCATTCTTGCCGATCCGCCGATTCTGATTCTTGACGAAGCGACCTCCAGCGTCGATACGCGTACGGAACTGTTGATTCAACGCGCGATGGTGCAGTTGATGAAAGGTCGGACGTGCATTGTCATCGCGCATCGTCTTTCGACGATTCGCGACGCGGATTCCATCATGGTCATGGATGGTGGCCGCATCGCGGAGCAGGGAAAGCACGCGGAACTCGTCGAAAAGCGCGGCATCTACTGGACACTGGAACAAAGCCAGATGGGCATTTAAGCCGCAAGGCGGCTTCATTGCCGCTTATGGCTTATGGCTTATGGCTTATGGCTTATGGAGAGACGCGATTGACAAAGCGGATGAGCGGATCGATGGCGGGAATGGTCATGCCGTGGCCGTAGCCTTGGAATTCGTAGAGCGTGACATCCTTGTGGCCGTTGATGAGCAGCATGCGGCGGAGCAGGGCGTTCTCTTCGTAACGGCCGAGCATCTCCATTTCGCGATCACCCGTAAGTAAAAGAATAGGCGGTATTTGCGCGGCGTTTTTCGCATAGAAGATGGGAGCCATGTCATCGACAAGCGGCTCCGTTTTTTTCATGCCTTTTTCCTCTCGATAGGCGAAATGGGAGATGCACTGTCCGCTTTCCGGAATGAGGCCTTTGATTTGCGACGGCGTGATGCCGTAAGGGGCGAGCCATTTGGGATCCATGCCGAGCATAAGCGTCAGATAACCGCCTGCGGAATGGCCGCTTACAAAAACTTTTTTCGGATCGCCGCCATAGTTCTGGATGTTTTTCATCACCCATGCGAGACCAGCGGCGGCGTCTTGAAGACAATCGACGACTTTGCAGCCATTCTTCTTGGCGAGACGGTAGCCCATGCCGCAGACGATGATCGGCTGCTTTTTGTTGCGTTCAAAGAACGGCGTCGGAACGCCTTTCGAACCGCCTGTGAGACCGCCGCCATGATACCAGACGATGACGGCGCAATCCTTTGCGTTTTCCGGAGCGTTGATGTCGAGAACGCATCTTTCTTTGATGTAGTCATTTGTGTATTCTTCTTCCGCGCGGTAGCGGATGTTTTTCGTAACGACGCGGTTGGCGGGAGCTTGGGCGAAAACGCAGCACGTCAGACAAAGAAGAATAATGGCTAAATGCTTCATGATGGCTCCTTTAGTGATTGCGATTTCCTGCGAAGGGCTGTTTGTCGTTGAAATCAGGCATGAATGCGTCGTCGCCGAAATCCGGCTGGAGGAAGACGCGTGTGAAGCCAAGCTCATCGACTTTGTCGCAGACCTGTTTGTATTCGTCTTTTGTAAGTCTCCTGTTCAGAAAGTCTTGTTCCGCGCAGGCTGGAACGGGCGTGAATTGGCTCATGATGGAAATCGGCAGTTTCGGCCCGAAGTCGTCATAAAGCCATTCCAAGACTTGAAGGGAATTCTCCACGAATCCGGGCAGGACGAGATGGCGGACCATGACGCCGCGCGAAGCCGTGATTTCTCCCGTTTCGTCAAAAGGCCGCAGAAAACCAACGGCGTCAACAAGATAGCGGATGGCGTCCCGTGCGACGGACGGATAGTCTGTCGTATGGATGCAGCGTTGCGAAAGCGTCGCGTCGGCGAATTTGAAATCCGGCAGAAAGATGTCGATGAGCTTTGTCTGTTCCTTCAGCATCTCCACGCGGGAGTAGCCTGAGCTGTTCCAGACGAACGGCAGATCGGGATGGTCTTTGCGGATGGCTTCGCAGAGTTGCTGAATGTGCGGCCACCAATGCTCAGGCGTCACGAAATTGAGATTGTGGACGCCTTTCGCGATTAGTTCCTGCGTTTCGGCGATCAGGCGTTCCATCGTATATGGCTGGCCTTGATGCTGTTGCGAAATCTGGTGATTCTGACAAAAAAGACAGCCGCATGAACAGCCTGAAAAGAAAATCGTTCCGGAGCCGTGCTGTCCTGTGAGGCATGGTTCTTCGCCGAAATGCGGCGTGATGGACGCGATACGGCATTCTGCTGTTTCGCCGCATCTGCCGAGCTGGCCGATGGTTCGGTTGACTCGGCAGAGACGTGGGCAAAGTTCGCAACGGGAATAACGTTCCATGATATTCTGGAAGTTCTGGAAGTTCTGGAAGTTCTGGAAGTTCTGGAAGTTCTGGAGGCTCTGGAGGCTCTGGAAGTTCTGGATAATCCAGAATATCCAGAATATCCAGAATATCCAGAAAAAATAGCTTAATGAAGCACGGGAGCGAGAGCCAAGCGGAAGCCGAGATTGGCCTTGCAGCCTTCCGGCTCGCATTGTCCACGATAGGCGGAACGGCAATGGCGCGCATAGTCGCCATAGCAACCGCCGCGGGAGACTTTCATTGTGCCGCTTTCGGGGCCACGCGGGTCTGTGGCGGGTTCAGCGGCGATGTCGCCAAACCAATCCCAACACCATTCGCGGATGTTGCCGTGCATGTCGCAGAAGCCCCAAGCGTTCGGTTGGCGTTCGCCGACGACGTGCGTCTTGTAACCGGAATTGTATTTGTACCATGCGACGTTTTCGAAATACGTGCGGGCCTCTTCGCCGTGGTTGGTCGGATCCAGACCATGGTTGAAGGCGGTGGAAGTTCCTGCGCGGCAGGCATATTCCCACTCCGCTTCGGTCGGAAGACGGTATTCATAGCCGTCGGGCAGGCGTCCCGCGATCATTTCAAGATAGGTCAGTTCCTTGCACCAACGTTCGACGCTGTACCAATCGACGGTTTCGACGGGGCGTCTGAGGCCGCCGAAATTCGCGGGGCGCGCACGCAATCCCGCGCAATCCGCGATGATGGAATATTCCTCCTGCGTGACAGGATACATGCCAAGCCAGAACCCCTTGGTGAGCGTCACTTCATGGAGCGTCTCTTCCGGCGTGCGGCCGCTTTCCTCCATGGGGCTGCCCATCGTGAACGTGGCGGGCGGGCACCAAATCATCTTGACTTTCGGCTCTTCAACGGTGAAGTTGCGAGTGCCTTGTTCGTCCGTCTTTCCTTTGATGGCCGTATCGAAATCAATGGCGATATTGAGACGTTCTTCCAGTTCCGCGCGGGCCTGCATGAGTTCTTCCGTCGATGGCTGCGGTCTGGATGGACGCGTGTTTTCAGGCTCTTCGTTCTGCTCTTGACGCGGGTTCTGCTGATGCGCCGTCGCTCGGATGATGGGGCCGAGAGCAAGACGGAAACCACGATAGCAACGGCGGTTAGTGGGATTGCCACCTTTTCGGGCGGACGAACTGCAACCCATGGCCATGCCGCCCATGTTGCCGCCGCGGCAGACATGATAGCGGCCGTAGTCGGGGCCAAGCGGATCGACGACGTGGTCGAGCGGATATTCGTCATACCAGTCGCGGCACCATTCTTCGACATTGCCGTGCATATCGTAGAAGCCCCAATTGTTCGGAAGCTTCTGGCCGACGTCATGCGTTTCCTTGCCGGAGTTGTGGTCGTACCATGCGACTTCGTTGAGGTTGGGGCATTCGCCGTCGCCGCAAGTCAATGTCTTGCCGCTGTTTAGAGCGGTTGTCGTTCCTGCGCGGCAGGCATATTCCCATTCCGCTTCGGTCGGAAGGCGGTATTCAAAGCCTTCCGGAATGCGGCCTGCGCGCGATTCGCGACGGTTGAGGGCTTCGCACCATTGATGGGCATCGACCCATGTGACGCGTTCGACAGGGCGGTTCTCACCTTCGAATTTTGATGGTCTCGGGTTTAGACCGGCCTGTTCGGCGATCATTTCATATTGGGCCTGCGTCGTCTGGAATCTGGCGAGCCAGAAGCCTTTCGTAAGGGTGACCTGATGAAGCGGCGCGTCCTCCGAATCGCCTTCTTCGTCTTCCGAACAGCCCATGATGAAATGGCCTGGATTGCACCAGATCAAATCGATTCGAAGGCTGCCGAGCATGACATAACGTGAATTTTCTAAGCCTGGCATGGTTGTTTCCTTGGTCTCTCTCTTTTAATTACTTATGATTGCTGATGAAGGTATTTGTCAACTTCGTTGGCGGTGATGACACCGTAGTTCGCCGCGCCCAGCCAGCCGGACATGATGATGCCGACGGAGCCTGTGTGATAAAGCCCCGCGACTTGTTTCTGCATGTTCATGCTGTAGTCGAGCCCTTCGAACTTTGTCCCGAACGTCGCGCCGGAGGCATGGCCTGTGTAGCGTTGGAACGTGCGGGGCGTGGAGGTTTCGATATAATCCGCTATCTGTCTGATATTGGGGATCTTGTGTTCAAGGATGCCCAATGTGTTTTCGATGAGATATTTCTTGCGTTGCTGATATTGTTCTTCCGGCAGGCCGTCCCAATCGCTGAAATTGGCGTTCATGCTGGCGACGATGGAATAACGATCCGAACCAGGCCGAATTTCTGGATAATAGACTGAGAATGTGCGACTTGTGATATTTTTCGATAGCAAGGCCTGTGTGTCGTATTCGGGATATTCCGACGAGAAGACAAGATCGCCAATGTAGGGGATTTTCTCACCGGGCTTGATTCCGATGTAAACTTGGCAGGATGAATTGCTTAGGCGGACTTTTCGGAAGCCGTCCATGAATTCTTTCGTGAAGTTTTCTTCGCCTGCGACTTCGGAAACGAGCCGTTTGATGCTGCCGTTGAAGACGACGGCGCGGCATTTGACGGTCTGGCCGTTGATGATGGCGCCTTCCACTTTGCCATGGTCGATGAGAACGCGTTCCAGCCGTGCGTTGGTTTCCAATGCGACACCGTTTTTCAACAGTTCGTCTTTCATCATGGACAGCATGAGATCCGTGCCGCCAAGGAATGTGTAAACGCCTTGGCTCATGAAATTTCCGAATACGATTCCGTATGCGATGGCAGGTTCGTTCAGGCCGGAGCCGTTCGCGTAGGTGATCGGTTCGAGCAGGAAACGCCATACATCCGTGCGGTTCGGGAAGAAGCGATTGAACAAATCACGGATGGTGTCGTCATTCTTGTCGTAGTAGTTCATGCCTTCCAGAGCCGCGAAGAAGGCGTTCACGGTGTCCTGCGGCAGTTTGAAATGGTTGACGAGCTTGGCGGTGAAATCCGTTGTGTCAAACGTCGTATCCAATTGGAACTGAGGATTATCGAAACGAATGGATTTGACTTGGATGACACGGTCCGCGAAATCCTTCCCCCAGTATTTGCGGAGGGATTTCTTCATGCCCACAGGGAAGCCGTGGAGGGCGACATCGAAGATATGCCCCTTTCGTTTGAAATAGGTGGCGAGCCCGCCGATCATGGAATGTTGTTCGACGAGAAGGACTTTGTGTCCGGATTGCGCAAGGCGATTGGCGGCCGTTAGGCCGCCTAGGCCGCCGCCGGCCACGATGATGTCAACGTTTTGTTCCATTTGTTTCATATGATGCGAGATGATATTACAACAATTTAAATGTAATACGAAAATAGTATCATTCAACCACGAATGGAGACGATTGGAGATGAATATTCATATTTTGTCCACGGTGGCAAAAATAGGTTTGTATGTTTTCATGTCATGTTTTGTTTGATTCTTGGTCTTTTGCCATAATATTATTAGGAAAGAAGCGAAAAGAGGACGCAGGAAATATTCACCAAAGGATTTACAGGAAGACAATCATGGAAATGCAAGAATTGCAGGCAAAGCTGAATGAAGGAATCGCGGCGAAAATGACGCCGTGCGCCGTGCTGTCGGCATGGCATCTGCACGGGGCGTCGTTCAGAATGACGGCGGGCTGCCATACATATGAAAGCGACCGCAAGGTGAAAGAGGACGATTTGTTTGATTTGGCATCCATCACGAAATGCGTCGGCACGACGACGCTTTGCATGTGGCTTTATGATCAGGGCAAGTTGGATTTACATGCACCGTTGTATGAATATCTTCCAGAATTTCTGGATGGGCCGCAGGAGCAGTTGGCTTGGCGGAAAGCCGTCACGATCCGCCACGTCATGGCGCATTGCGCGGGATTCCCGCCGTTCTTGAAATTCTATGTGACCCATGCCCATGTGACGGATTGGATCGCGCGTCGTAAACTCGTGCTTTCCACGGCTTTGACATATGAGCCCGGAAAGGATACCGTGTATTCGGACATCGGTTTCATGATTATGGGCGAAGTCGTCAGAGCAATTTCCGGCAAGCGTGTTGATGAACTAGCTCCCGAAGTCTTCTTCAAGAAATGGGGCATGAAAGACACGACGTACAATCCGGACAAGTCGTTGTGGCCGCGTTGCGTGCCGACGGAGCTGAAGAAGGACAAGGATGGCGACGGCTATTGGCAGGGCGTCGTCCACGACGAAAACGCGCGTTGGTATGAAGGCGCGGCGGGCCATGCGGGACTGTTTTCAACGGCTCCCGATTTGGATTTGTACGCCATGAACATGCTGACGGGCGGCGGTGGCGTCTTCAGCCAGCAGACCATCGACGTTTTCACGACGCGTGCGAATATCGTGGAAGGCAGTTCGCGTTGCCTGGGATGGGATTCGCCTGAACAGCCGAGCTCCGGCGGATTGCATGTAAGTCCTTGCAGTTTCGGACATACTGGCTTTACAGGAACATCCTTCTGGATGGATCCGGAGAAGGGCGTTTCCGTCGCGTTGCTGACGAACGCCGTCCATCCGAAGCGCGAATGCAAAGGCAACGGCTACTTCCCGTGGCGCAATCGCATGCACACCTACGCATACGAAGTGCTTGGCGTGAATTAGGCTCCGCCTATAGCTAAAAGCTTAAAGCTAAAAGCTTAAAGCATAAAGACACTAGTGTAAAAAAGGGCTGTTGCACCATTTGATTTGCAACAGCCCTTTGCATTATGGATGTTTGGGAAAATTATTCCAAAAACACGTTGTCGATGAGACGCGTCTTGCCGAAGAAGGCCGCGCAAGCCAGCAGGGCAGGCTGATCCACCGTTTCAATCGGACGGATGGCGGACTGCGAGACGAGTTCGACGTAATCGACTTGTCCGCCGGCGTCTTCAATGGATTTGCGGAGGATGGCCGTCAATTTGGCGGCGGATTTCTCGCCGTTCTTCCACGCTTTTTCGGCGGCGAAAATGCCGCGCGAGATGGACAACGCGCGATTGTGTTCGTCTTCAGAGAGATACTTGTTGCGGGAACTGCGGGCAAGGCCGTCCGGTTCGCGAATCAACGGGGCCATGATGATGTCGATGGGCACGTTGAGGTCGCGAACCATCCGTTTGATGATCAACGCCTGCTGCGCGTCTTTCTTGCCGAAGACGGCGACGTCCGCGCGGGCGAGATTGAACAGCTTCAGGCAGACGGTGCAGACACCGCGGAAATGGATGGGGCGGGATAGACCGCAAAGTGCTTGGGAAAGAGATGTTTCCGTCACCCATGTGGAGAAATCCGGAGCATACATGTCCGCCGGCGTGGGATAGAAGACGGCATCGACGCCGCGTTCGCGGCAGAGCCGTTCGTCCCGTTCGAAATCGCGCGGATATTTGTCCAGATCTTCATTAGGGCCGAATTGCGTGGGATTTACGAAAATGGAGACAACGACTTTGTCCGTCTTCGATTTGGCGATGTCCATGAGAGAAAGATGTCCGTCATGGAGATAGCCCATCGTGGGGACGAGGCCGATCGTGAGATTTTGTTTATGCCAGTTGTCGCAGAGCTGGCTGATTTCAGCGGGAGTTTTGCAGATGTTCATGATTTTGTAATATGTTTATTTTGCGGTGTTTGCTTCAGCGGGGAACGACTGTGCCTCGACTTCTTCACGGTATTGTTTCAACGCGTCGGCTGTATATTGCGCGAGATTCGTGAAGACTTTCGCGTGACGCGGGACGAACGTGCCGAGGCCTAGAATGTCCGTCACGACCTGTATCTGTCCGTCGCAGAACGGGCCTGCGCCGATGCCGATGGTGGGAATGGTCAATGTTTCCGTGATTTCCTTTGCGAGATCGCGTGGAATGCCTTCGAGCACGACGGCGAATGCTCCGGCCTCCTGGACGGCAAGTGCGTCGTCGATGATCTGTTTGGCTTCTTCGTTGCGGCCATGGATGCGATAGCCGCCGTCTTTCAGGACGGACTGCGGCAGGAGGCCGATGTGGCCGAACACGGGAATGGAAGCATCGACGATGCGGCGGATGGTTTTCAGCATGGAACGGCCGCCTTCAAGCTTGACGCCGTCCGCTCCGGCCTCTTTCAGATAGCGGCCCGCGTTGCGGACGGCTTCCTCTTCGGAGACTTGATAGGACATGAACGGCATGTCGCCGATGACCATGGCGTGTTTGGCGCCGCGGCGGACGGCGGCTGTCAGCATGAGGGATTCCTCCAACGTGACGGGAATCGTGTTTTCATATCCGAGAACGGTGTTTCCGGCGGAATCGCCGACGAGAATCAGCTGGATGCCGGCTTCATCGACAAGCCGCGCCGTGATGGCGTCATAAGATGTTATGGTTGTGATTTTTCGGCCTTCGGCCTTCATTTTGGCGAGGTCGCGGACAGTGATGCGTTTTTCCATGGTAGTTTCTATAAGGTAAAGGGATTCAAGGGATTCAAGGGATACAAGGAAGTGGTTATGGTTTGGGTGGGAAGTTCTTTTCCAGAAGTTCGAGGGCCTCCTGCGAGCCTTGCTTGGCGGCTTCCGCGAGCCATTTGCGGGCCTGATCGCGGTCGATGGGGGTTCCGAAACCGTTCAGATAGCATGCCCCAAGCTTCAGCATGGCCTGCGGCTCCTTTCCTGCGGCGGCCTTCTGGTAGCATTCGAAGGCGACCGTAGGATTGCGTGGCGTTCCCATTCCAAGTTCGTTGAGCTGGCCAAGCTGATAGATAGCGGGCGTGAAGTCCTGCTTGGCGGCGGCGGAAATGTATTTGAAAGCCTCTTCGGGGCTTTGCTTGACGATGTAACCGGTCAAATAGGCGGTGCCAAGACGGTATTGTCCAATCGTGTCGCCTTTTTCCGCGGCCTTGCGATAGCATTCGACGGCTTCCACGGGATTGGCGGCCGTGCCTTGTCCGTCACGGTAGCAATCGCCGAGCGAGACGAGAGCGGGAGCGTACTCCTGCTTGGCGGCGAGTTTATACCAACTGAAGGCGACATCTGTGTTCTTTACGGTGCCGTAACCTTTTTGATAGCAATAACCAAGCTTCGTCTGCGCTTCTGGATCGCTTTCCTGCGCGGCGAGCAGCAGCCAATTGAACATTTCATCATAGTTGACGGGCACGCCTTGGCCGCGTTGATAGCAATCCGCAAGATGGACTTGCGCACGGCGGTCGCCTTTCTGCGCGGCGGCGGTCAGCATGTCGATGATTTCCGTGGCGGAGGTCGGTTCGCCGAGGCCATGCATGAGCATGACGGCGACTTTTCGCATGCAGACGGGATTGCCGAGGAAGGCGAGTTTTCGGAGGTTTTTGAGCGCGGTCGGATAGTCGCCTTGCTGTTCGGCGATGACGGCCATTTTGGTCATGGCTTCGGGCACATCCAAATCGGCCGCCTTGTTGTAGTATTCTATGGCCTTCTTGACGTTTTGGCCGACACCGTAACCACCGTCATAGCAAATACCTAGATTGAAGAACGCGTTCGGATTCCCGTTGGCGCAGGCCATTTCGAAATATTTGAACGCCTTCTTGTAGTTCTGCTTGACGCCGCCGATGCCGTCGAAATAGCATTTTCCGATGGCGAGCTGCGCATTGTCGTTGCCTGCCTTCGCGAGTTTCTCCAGATTTTCGACATTGACTTTTTCCGATTCGTCCGGACGTTCGCGCGTTTTCACGTTGTCGTCCGGCAGTTTGGGATTGTAGATATGAATCGTGTCAGTGTCTTTGACAGGCTTGGTCGTTTTGAACGGCCAAATGGCGAAGGCCGGCATGGCGACGGACAGAATCAATAGAATGGTGAAGAATCTTTTCATAACGCGCCCTTTGGTTGAGGGGTTCGTCGTATTATACGATTGGCGATGTCAGCGGTGTCCGAAAATCGCGGAGCCGATGCGGACGATAGTCGCGCCTTCGGCGATGGCGATTTCGAAGTCGCCGGACATGCCCATGGACAGTTCTGGCAAGGTTGTTTTTAGATTAGACTCAATTTTATCACGAAGGTTGCGTAATCCTTCGAAAATCTTATGCAGTTCGGCTTCGGTGGCAAGTGCGGGAGCAACGGTCATGAGGCCGACGCAGCTGGCGGGGCCGCCCATATTGTCAGCGACGGTTTTTTCGACGTCTTCTGGTTTCAGCCCGAATTTGGATTCTTCTCCTGAAACGTTGACTTCCAGGAGGATACGTGGTGAAACAGCAAGCTCGGTTGCGATGCGGTTGATGCGCGCAAACAAATCTGACGAATCGACGGAATGGATCCATGCGGCATGCTGGAGAGCTTGGCGGACTTTGTTCTGCTGAAGATGGCCGATGAGATGCCATGTGATGTCCGACGGAAGCTTCGGAGCCTTTTCGGCGAGTTCCTGCACACGGTTTTCACCGAAGCAGAGCTGCCCTGCGTCATACGCTTCTTTGACGATTTCGGCAGGAAACGTTTTGGAGACCGCAAGCAGCCGTGCGCCGTCCGCCGGGCGGTTGGCCTTCGCCAACGCATTGGCGATGCGATCATGGATGGTTTTCAGATTTTCAGCAATCATGGCTCTATTCTCCGAACTGATGGTCCGGCCGTCAATATTTCAATCTTTTCGTGACCAAACGGTCTATACCATATAATATAATAAAAAACATGGCTTAGTCGAATGGTTTTTGCATGAAAAAGCGATTAAGTGCATTATGTTATCATGAATGGACGGGGCGGAATGAACGCTGGTGGAACAATTTGGTGGAATGGTAGTCAAAGGAGCGGGACATTGAACGGCGCACGGGATGAATGGCTGAAACGGGAGGATAGCGAGCGGAAGACAGGGGAGTGGCGCATGCCGAGCAAACGGGAGATGAGCCGCGAGGAACTGCTTGGGGAATGGCTTGGCGAGGAGCGCGAACCGTCCGTTCTGGCGGATCTGCGTCCGATGAAAACGGACATGGAGGCATTGGTTGGCGAAGCGTTGGCGAGCGTCGGGCAGGAGGAGATGCTGATGCTGACGAAGCTTCAGGACCACTGGGAGGAGATCGTGGAGAAGGAAGTCGCGAAGATGAGCAAGCCGATGAGTTTGTTCCGTGGATGTTTGCGCGTCCGCGTGTTGAATTCATCGTTGTTGTTTGTGTTCGAGAGGCAGTTGAAGGGGAAGATCATGGAAAAAGTGACCGCGGCGAGCCACGGTCTTGTGACGAAGATTGTCTATATGTAACTTGTAAGGCGCCACGACGGCGTCGGAATCAACATAATCGAAGGAAGAGAAGATGGCATTGAATGCGAAAAAGATGAATCGGTTGGCATGGTTTGCGGCTGTTCTGGTGCTGTTCGTGTCCGGCGTGACCTACGCCGCGGAGGAGACGGTGGAGGAAATTTTGAAACGCCCGCCGCTGGCGCCCCACTACACCGTGCGTGATTTGGATTTGAGCATTCGCGTAGTGCAGATGCTCTGCCAGTTCCATTATACGCCGGGCACGATTGATACGAAGCGTTCAAGCATGTGGTTCAACGAATATTTCCGCAGCTTGGACTACACGCGTATGTATTTCCTGGACAGCGACATAGAGGAATTCCGCTCATACGAGACGGTGTTGGGCGACACGACGAATGTGAAACGCCGCGTCGATTTCGCGCTCAAGGTGTATGAACGGTTGTTGTTGCGTGTGCAGCAGTGGGCCATCTATTCGGTGGCCGCCGTCAACGCGCCGCATGATTTCACGCTATCGGAGAGCATCCAGACGGATTACAAGAATATGCCGTGGTGCGAGACGAAGGAGGAATTGGAAGATTTGTGGCGTCGCCGCGTCAAGAATGCCTTGCTGGCGGAAGAACTTGCGGCTGAGGAAGATGCAGAGAAGGCGAAACTCAAGGAAGAGAAGGGCGAAGAGCCTGAGAAGAAGGACATCCATCTCCTTCCGCCGAAGGAACGTCTTATGCGCACATACGCCCGTACATACAAACGCCGTCTGGAAGTCGAATCCATTGAAGTCATGGAGATTTTCCTGTCGAGCCTTGCGAAAACCTTTGATCCGCACTCCGTCTATATGGCGCCCGAAACGAAGGAGAACTTCGACATCGACTTGAGCCTTTCGCTGCAAGGCATTGGTGCGACGCTTTCTACGAAAGATTCTTATGTGGTCGTCGTGTCCGTCGTTCCCGGCGGTCCGGCTGATCGGGACGGCCGCCTGAAGGAAGGCGACCGCATCGTGGCCGTCGCGCAGGATGGCGCGGAACCCGTCGATGTGATCGACATGAAATTGAGCCGCGTCGTGAACCAGATTCGCGGCAAGAGCGGCACGAAAGTCCATCTGACGATTTTGGAGGAAGGCTCCAACACGCCGAAGTTGATCACCATCACGCGTGACAAAGTGGAATTGAAAGATGCTGAAGCGCAATCGGATGTGAAGACCATCAAGCTGCCGAATGGACAGGACGCACGCGTGCTTGTGATCTATCTGCCGTCGTTCTACGCGGATTTCGGTGCTCGAAACAGCGGCAACAAGGAGTACAAGAGCTCCAGCCGTGATGTGCGTAAACTGTTGGAAGACGGCGTGAAGGCCGGTGGAATTGACGGCGTCGTGCTCGATTTCCGCGGTAACGGCGGCGGCAGTCTGGATGACGCTGTCAATCTGGCCGGATTGTTCTTCAAAGACGGTCCCGTCGTGCAGGTTCGCGACCAGCAGGGCAGGGCGAGACATTTGACGGATAAAGACAAGGATGTGGTCTATGAAGGCCCGCTGATGGTCATGGTCGATCATTTCAGCGCGTCCGCTAGCGAAATCGTAACGGCGGCTTTGCAGGACATGGGCCGCGCGTTGGTTGTCGGCGACACGACGACGCATGGCAAAGGCACCGTTCAGAACGCCTACGATCTGGACCGCGCGTTTATGCGCAATCGCGTTGCGTATAAAGATGGTAGCGGCATGGGCTCCCTGAAGTTGACAATCGCCAAATTCTATCGCATCAACGGTCAATCGACGCAAGTTCGTGGTGTGACGCCGGATATCACGTTCCGCTCTTTCGCGGACTGCATGGAGACGCGTGAAGAGACGCTGCCCTACGTGCTTCCGTGGGATGAAATTGAAGCGACAAAATTCGAGACGTTCAACGAAGTGGCTTCCGTGAAGGATGAGTTGCGGGCGAAATCGCAGGCTCGTATCGCGGAGGCGGATGACTTCAAGGAGTATTTCAACGACATCGACTTCTATAAACAGTTGCGCGAGAAGAAGGAAGTGCCTCTCAACAAGAGCGAGCGAAAAGCCTTCCAGGCGGATGAGGAGAAGGCTTCCAAGATGATTCAGAAATTCCAGGCCCAACGGAAGAACTCCCGCAAGAAGAGCCGTCTGTCGTCAAACCAGAAGAAAGACGAAGAGAAGATCGAAAACGCGCATGATTTGATTCTGGACGAATCATTGCGGATCATGGGCGACTACATCATGAAAGTAAAGAAATGAGCCTTGGCTTTCAAAAGATTTTCAAAGGCAGTCAAATATTGAAAAAAATCAAAAAAAACATTTGACAAGACAAAATATTAATCATAGATTAATGTTTATTGATAAATGTTTTTTAATTGAGTTTTTTTGATAACGTTCCAAACAAAGAAGGAAAAGACAAATGAAAAAGATTCTGACATTCACCTTGATTGAATTGTTGGTCGTCATCGCGATCATCGCGATTCTGGCCGCCATGCTGCTGCCTGCGTTGGCGAAGGCCCGTGACAAAGCGCGCGCCATTTCCTGCACAAGCAACATGAAGCAGATGGGGCTGGCCTCGAACATGTACAGCCAGGACTATGGCGACAATGTCTGCTGGTCTTTGTTCTACGGCAGGCCGTCAGCCGAGCTCTGGTGGTGGGAAGACGCCTTCTACAACTACACGGGCGAATGGAAGAGCTTCCTCTGCCCTGCCACGACGCCGTTGGAATACAGTTGGCGTAATCCGACCATCAACGACGTCTGCTCTGTCATCAAGCGCCCGGTCCAATACAACTATTGCCGTACAGACCGCAACAGCGGTACCATGAACGAAAATGGTGGCGGCAGCACGCCGACCTTGAACCAGTATAAATATCCATCTGAATCCTGCGATGGCATCGACGCGAACCGCATGGAAATGTGGAACGACGCGACGTTCTTCGACATCACCAACGCGGCTTGCGGTGTCGCGCGCCGTCACAACGATATGGCGAACGTCACGTTCATGGATGGCCATGTCGCATCTATCAAGCACTTCAAGGGAATGAACGACGATATTCTCTGGAACAAGACGAAATAATCGAAAAGCCTCTGGCTGAAGACATAAACGCGCGGCCCGAAGAAAACTCTTCGGGC
>JAFZAB010000112.1 GCA_017548425.1 Victivallales bacterium | reverse complement strand
GTTGACTCCTCCGAAATGGCGTTCAAGATCGCCACGCGCGGCGCTTTCCGTGCGGCCATGGCCAACGCCAAGCCGATGCTGCTCGAGCCGATCATGACCCTCAAGATCGTGTTCCCGGAAGAATACATGGGCGCCATCTCCGGCGATCTGAACTCCCGCCGCGGCCGCATCCTCGGCATGGAGCATCAGGAAGGCATGCAGGTTCTCAATGCGGAAGTCCCGCTCGCGGAAGTCTATAGCTATCCGACGCAGCTCCGCTCCATGACGCAGGGCCGCGGCTTCTTCGAAATGACCTTCAACCGCTACGATCCCGTCCCCGCGCAGCTCACGGCCCAAATCCAGGCCGAAGCCGCCAAGCTCGACGAAGAGGAAGAAGATTAATTCTGATAATATTCATTCACCGCTTTCCGGCCTCGCAAGAGGCCGGATGGCAAATCACCACATGAATACCATTTTTGCGAACAACATCCAGCAATGGTTCTGGCAGTGGCCATGCAGGCCACCGTCACGCAACCTTGCGGCTTGATCGCATCGGACGAAAATATTCCGAAACAGGTGGAAAAGACGGATTGGCCAACGCCAGTCCGTCTTTTTTTTGTGCAAAAAGCAGTCGATGAAAGAAGCACCGTGGTGAAGAAAACAGATTTACAATTATATTATAGTGAGTTGTTTTTGTTTTTGTCCCCCAAGGAGTCAAAGCATGTCAGAACCTACTGAAAAAGTCTCGACGGATTTTATCCGTGAAATCGTCAATCAGGACATCGCGTCCGGCAAATACAAAGTCGGCGACATCCGCACACGCTTCCCGCCAGAGCCCAACGGCTACCTCCACATCGGCCATGCGAAGGCGCTATGGATCGATTTCGGCGTCGCGCGCGACTACCAGGGGAAGACCATGCTCCGCATGGACGACACGAATCCCGTCAAGGAGGACGTCGAATACGTCGATGCCATCAAGGAGGACATTCATTGGATGGGATTCGACTGGGAAGGTGACGTCCGCTACGCCTCCGACTATTTCGAAAAGATGTACGAATACGCAGTGATGATGATTGAAAAAGGCCTCGCCTACGTCGATGACCAGACGGCCGACCAGATCCGCGAAACGCGCGGCACGCTGACCGAGCCTGGAAAGGAAAGCCCGTGGCGCAACCGCTCCGTCGAAGAGAATCTCGATCTCTTCAAGCGGATGCGCGCAGGCGAATTCGCCGACGGCGAAAAGGTTCTCCGCGCGAAAATCGACATGACCAGCCCGAACATCAATTTCCGCGATCCTGTCATGTACCGCATCCTTCACGCCACCCATCACCGCACGGGCGACAAGTGGTGCATCTATCCCATGTACGACTGGGCCCACGGTCTGGAAGATTCCATCGAAGGCATCACCCACTCCCTCTGCACGCTTGAATTCGAAATCCATCGTCCGCTCTACAATTGGTTCCTTGAACAGCTTCCCGTTCATCGTCCGCAACAGATTGAATTCTCCCGCCTGAATCTGACCTACACGGTCATGAGCAAACGGAAACTCCTCAAGCTCGTGCAAGAGAAACACGTCAATGGTTGGGACGATCCGCGCATGCCGACAATCTGCGGCTTCCGCCGCCGTGGCTACACGCCAACGGCCATCATGGACTTCCTCGGACGCGGCGGCGTCACGAAATTCAACGGCATCATTGACATCGCCCTCTTGGAGAACAGTTTGCGCGAAGAGCTCAACAAGACGGCCTCCCGCTACATGGGCGTTCTCAATCCGCTGAAAGTCGTGCTGACCAACTATCCGGAAGGCCAGATCGAATGGCTTGAAGCCGTCAACAATCCAGAGGATCCCGCCGCCGGAACGCGCAAGCTGCCGTTCGGACGCGAGTTGTATATCGACCGCGATGACTTCCGCGAAGTCCCGCCGCCGAAATACTACCGCCTCGCGCCCGGAGCGGAAGTCCGCCTCCGTTGGGGCTATTTCATTACCTGCCAGGAAGTTGTGAAAGACGCCAATGGCAATATCGTCGAACTGCGCTGCACATACGATCCGCAGACGAAGGGCGGCAACGCCCCCGACGGCCGCAAAGTCAAAGGCACCATCCAGTGGGTTGAAGCCTCCAACGCCATCGACGCGGAAATCCGCCAATACGACCGCCTCTTCACAAAGGAAGATCCGGACGATCTGGAAGAAGGACAGGAGGATTTCCTCGCGAATCTGAATCCGGATTCGCTCCACATCCTTCACAACTGCAAGCTCGAACCCGCTCTCGGCAAGGTCACGCCTGAAACGCGCGTCCAGTTGGAGCGCGTCGGCTATTTCTGCGCGGATCGTTATGACTACTCCCCTGAACATCCCGTGTTCAATCTGACCGTCTCCCTGAAGGATTCGTGGGCGAAGATCGAAAAGAAGGAAGAGCCCGCCAAGCCCGCCCCGAAAGCGGAGAAGAAGGCGGAAAAGAAGCCTGCGGAACAGCCCGTCAACGTCGCCGTCATCGGCGTCGAAGACTTCGCCAAGCTTCAGTTGAAAGTCTCCAAAGTGCTTGAAGCTGAACGTGTTGAAAACGCGGACAAGTTGCTCAAACTGCAAGTTGACTGCGGCGAAAAACGCCAGATCGTCGCGGGCGTCGCGGCCTATTACAAACCGGAGGAAATCGTCGGCAAACTGATTGTCATGGTTGTCAATCTCAAACCCGCCGTCATCCGTGGCATCGAATCCAACGGCATGCTGCTCGCCGCCAAGAAGAAGAACGAACTCCGCCTGCTGACCGTCGATGGCGACATCGTCCCAGGCGCTAGCATCGGATAAACTATCATGTTGAAAATCAAAAGAGTCATCGTCGGCGCGCTGGAAGTCAACTGTTTCATCGTCCGCGACAGCGAGACAAATGACGCGCTCATCATCGATCCAGGCGACGAGGCCGACCGCATCATCGAAGCCGTCAAGCTTGTCGAAGCCAAGCCGTTGGGCATCCTCTTGACGCATGCGCATGTCGATCACATCCGCGGCGTCGGTGCCGTGTCGGCGGCCTTCAATCTGCCTGTGTGGATTCATGAGGCGGACCGCGCCATGTACCTCAGCCCGGACAACGCCATTCTCCCATGGCTGACCGCCGCCGAAAACCTCCCGCAGCCTGTGGACACGCCGCCCCAACTGCCGAACCATCCGTATGAAATCATTGAAACTCCGGGACATACGCCTGGCGGCGTCTGTTTCTATTTCAAAGAGGAAAAACGGTTGTTCTCCGGCGACACCCTCTTCCAAGGCACCTACGGCAGAACGGATTTCCCTGGCGGCTCCGCCCCCACGCTTTTCCATTCCATCCGCACGAAGCTGTTCACCCTCCCCGACGACGTCAAAGTCTGGCCCGGCCATAACGAATCGACGACCATTGGAGAAGAAAAACAAACACAAGTCTTTTAAAATGCTTAATGCTTAATGCTTAATGCTTAATGCCAAAGCCACTAACCACTAATCACTAACCACTAAAAACTAATATGAGCAAACGAATTCTTACAGGCATCCAGCCGTCTGGAACCCTTCATATCGGCAATTATTTCGGCGCCATGCGCCCCGCCGTCACATTACAGGACAGCGGCAACGAATGTTTCTATTTCATCGCCAACTACCACGCGATGACCTCCATGCCCGATCCAAAGGATCTGCATGAACGCACGTTCGGCGTCGCCGTCGATTTTCTCGCCGCCGGCATCGACCCGCAGAAGACGGTTTTCTTCCGTCAATCCGATGTTCCTGAAGTCCAAGAGCTTGCATGGTTCCTTTCCTGCATCTGCCCCATGGGTCTTCTCGAACGCTGCCACAGCTACAAGGACAAGCTCGCCCATGGTCTCGAGGCCAACCACGGCCTGTTCGCCTACCCCGCCCTCATGGCCGCCGACATCCTTCTCTACCAGTCACAGCTCGTTCCCGTCGGAAAAGACCAGAAGCAGCATCTTGAAGTGACACGCGATCTCGCCATCCGCTTCAACAACCATTTCGGCGACATTCTGACCGTTCCGGACGCCTACATCTCCACCGAAGTCGCCGTCATCCCCGGCCTCGACGGACAGAAGATGTCCAAGAGCTACAACAACACGATTGAGCTGTTCGGCGAAGGCAAGCCAGTCCGCAAGAAGTTCATGTCCATCAAGACCGACTCCACCCCCATGGGCGAGCCGATGAATCCGGACACCTGCAACGTCTTCGCGCTGTACAAGCTGATGGCCACGCCGGAGGAAGTCGAAGCCCTCCGCAAGAACTATCTGGAAAATCCGGAATTCGGCTACGGCCACGCGAAGCAGGCCCTGTTCGAGAAATACACGGACTACTTCGCGGAAGCCCGCGAGAAGCGCAAGGAGCTTCTCGCCAACCCGCAGAAGGTAGAGGACATCCTGCAGGACGGCGCGAGCCGCGCCCGCAAAGTCGCCGACGCCACGATGGCGAAAGTCCGCGCCGCCGTCGGACTGTAATCACGCTATCACCAAAAAAATCACAGGCCGCCATGTTTTGCTTGCATGGCGGCCTGTTTTGCTTATCCTATTTGAGCAGAAGCAGTTTGAGATGGCACTCTTCGGTTCCTTTGGGATGCACGGAATAGAGAATCTTTTTTCCCGTGCCGTCGAAATGCGGGTGCGGATGATACATCTGGTTGTTTATGGAACCAGCCTCGAATGTCTTCAAGACGAAGCGTTTGCGTTCCTTCATGTCAAACAACGTGATGTCGAAAAGACCGCCCGTACGGCGGCGGCTGTTCCCCCACCACATGGTGTCCATGACAAATTGATCGCCATTTTTGTCCGACGACGCATGCCAGTAGTCGCCTTGATCCACTAGTTCACATGAACCGGTCTTCGGATCGACCACGATGATGCCGAAGTCCATCCGCGAGACAGGATAACGGACGGCAAGCACTTTGTTTCCAGCGACTTGTTCATGGCCGATGCATTCTATCTGATGGCCGTTGTCATCGAAAATATGGTGATGCAGGCAACGCGTCTCGCCAGTCTTCCAATTGAGAAGATTTAGCCTGTCCGGAATCTTTTCCGTCGTGCCTTCATGCGCGAAAAGGATTTCTTCGCCGTTCGGAAAGAACTGGAAATGATTGGCGAACAGATTGACGGTGTTAACGCTTACATCCTTCCATTGAGGCGGTAACGTATCCACGATATGGATGTCCGTGACGGCGTAGTCGTCAGAATCACCATAGCATAAACACCGTTCATCAGGCGAGATGCAGCAACCATGAATGTGCTTTTTCTCCAATGTTATCTTGATTTCCTGCCTGCCTGTTTTCAGATCGGCGACGGCGATCCTCTCGTCGTTTCCGTAAATCATCAGACCGCGCTTGGGAAGGACGACGGCGGGAAACAAATCCACACTGTCCTTTTTGAACTTGAAGAATTCCAAATCAAAAAGCCGCTCGGATGTATCTGTATCGACATGGTAGATGCAGAGCGTCGGCGTCACGTCGTCGCATGGCATGGTGAAGAAATAGAACGCGTTATCCGTCGCGTTCCATGAACTGTTTGTGTAGTACGGAACGAAATTCACATTTCCTGCAAAACCGATCTTCCGCTCTTCCAACACGATATTGTCATTGTCCTGCATAAATAATTTCCTGAATGATTGAGTTTTCCCAAACACCGTTAAATCATCATAATACTTCGCCAAGACATGTTTACAAGCCATTTAGAACAATTTCCACGCCATTTATCCATAGCAATCTTCCAATACTGATATTATTCTAGCCATTTCATCACAAAATCTGGTGTTGTTTTAGCCGTTTTATCACAAAATCTGGTGTTGTTTTGGCCGTTTTATCACAAAATCTGGTGTTGTTTTAGCCATTTTATCACAAAATCTGGTGTTGTTTTGGCCGTTTTATCACAAAATCTGGTATTGTTTTGGGCTTCTAGCCTTGAGCGTTTTTCCATTGAGCAACTTTCATTTTTCTCAAAAACACGCTATCTTATTTAACACACCATCTGATATCCATAACCCAAAAGAAAATATCATGCTTTCCATTAATTTAGAACGACTTGACACGCATTTTTCACCAGAATCTGGCTATTGCTATGTCCATGCCCGCGCCGCGCAACTGCCGGATGGACGCATGGTCATGACCATGCAGAAACTACGCCTCTCTGGAAGCGACATCTTCTTCGGTCTGGAAATGACCATCCGCAATTCACAAGGCGAATGGTCGCCTATCACGCCCTGCCCGTCTCTCTCACGCCGTCCATGGGAGGACGGCGCGGAAATCGCCATGTGCGACGCGACACCGATCTTCCATAACGCCACCCAAAAGCTTCTCCTCACGGGACATACCGTCATCTACCAAAATGATGAAATCATGCCCGGTCTGCGGCCGCGCCATACATCATGGAGCGTATTCGACGCAAAAAACAACACATGGACGCCATATCGTCTGCTCGACATGCCCGATGGCTTCTCCAACTGCGGCGCAGGCTGTTCGCAAATCCATGAAAATCCAGACGGCACGTTGCTGATTCCGGCCTCCGTTCGAATGCCAACGAAAAAAGACGCTGCTTTTGTCATGCGTTGTTCATTTGATGGATCGGAACTTAAGTTGCTTGAATACGGCAACTTACTCAAATCTGACACAGCACGTGGCTTCGGCGAACCGTCCATCGTCCTCCATCAAGGCACTTTCTATCTTTGCATCCGCCATGATGAAACGTCCTATATCTCCGTTTCAAAGGACGGCCTCCATTTCAGCGAGCCAATCGAATGGCTGTTCGACGACGGAACGCCGCTCGGAACCTACAACACGCAACAGCATTGGCTGTCGCTTGGCGGCAAGCTTTACCTTATTTACACACGCCGCGCAGGCTTCAATGACCACATCTTCCGCCATCGTGCACCGCTCTTCATCGCGGAAATCGATACGAAGAAGCTTCGTGTCATTCGAAACACAGAGCAAATCGCCGTGCCCGCACGCGGCGCAAGGCTTGGAAACTTCTGCTGCGCAAAGCTTTCGGAAACGGAGGGAATCGTCGTCGCCGCCGAATGGATGCAGACGACCGGACCAGATCATTTCAATTTCCGCCGCTGCATGGAATACGGCAGCGACAACAGCATTTTCATCGCCCATCTGCATTCGCTTTAAGCTTTAGGCTTTAAGCTTTTAGCTCAGCAATTTTGCATTCGCTTTAAGCTTTCAGCTTTAAGCTTTTAGCTCCGCGAAGCGGCTTACCGCCTGCGGCGACGGCGTTTCATGTTCATGGCCGTATCCGGATCCGGCAGCGATTCATAGATTTCCGAATTCCAGCCCATCGCTTTCACAAGCAACGTCAACAGCAGTTTGCCGTAAATGTATTCGCGGTTGTGATAGCCTTTGTACGCCGTTTCAGGAGAACTCAACAACGGAATCAGCATGAGAATCTCCTTCACACGAATCGTATAAAGCCGTGGAACGACGAACATTCCATAGAAATCGCGCACGACGTTCAGACAAATCCGCCCACGATCAACCAAATCCGCATTCTCTTCATCGCCGTCCGCCGGACACATGGCGCGCAACGCGACGGGCAGGCAGGCCGTCGCCAACGCCAACGCCTTGGAATGCGAATAGTCGCTTGTTGACAACGCCTCGTCGCGCAACTTCAACAACCGTCGCGCGACCGCGCCATCGGCTGTGTCCCAAATTTCATCCATCATCGGCCAGAAATGCATGAGGAAGCGGTGTTCGTGGAATGCTGTCAGAATCCGCAGCGACTTGCCCGTGAAGAAAATCTTCAGCAACTCTTCATAGAGACGCGCCACGGACGACAGCGTGATCATGCCGCGCTTCCGTTCCAATGCGGCGGCTGTCTTATCCTCCAATTTAAAGCCATGCTGGCCGACCAATTTCAAGGCGCGCAACATGCGCACAGGATCCTCTTCAAACCGCTCTTCCGGATCGCCAACCGTCCGTACGATGCCGTCCTTCAAATCCTGAATGCCGCCCGTATAATCGATGATACCGCGCGTTCCGACCAAATCCATGTAGAGGGCGTTCACCGTGAAATCGCGCCGTTGGACATCGTCCTCCAACGTACCGAATTCGTTGTCGCTCCAAATCATCATGCCGTCGTCTTCATAGCGGCCTTTGCGCTCTTCCTGCGTCGGTTTGCGGCGGAACGTGCTCACTTCAAATTCTTCGCCTCCAACGCGAACTTGCGCCAAACGGAAACGGCGGCCAATCACCATGCAGTTGCGGCGACCAAAGATGGCCCGCACCTCTTCCGGTGTCGCATCCGTCGTGATGTCATAATCCTTCGGCTCGCAGCCCAACAGGAGGTCGCGAACGGCTCCGCCCACCAGATACGCCTCGTATCCGTTCTGAACCAGACGCGAGACGACCTGTATGGCCGAAGGGTTCACTTTTTTCAATAACGATTTGACTCCGATCATTTCTCGACAATCACGACATGGATGTCCAATATTCAACAGCTACAAGTCGAACTCAAGCTGTTCCGGCGGCGGTGAGATGATCCGTGCGACTGGACCAAATGTCTTTCTGTGTTCAGGACACGGCCCCAACTTGCGCAAGGCCTCCAGATGCTGCGCCGTGCCATATCCCTTGTGCTGCGCAAAACCATAGCCCGGATAGACTTTGTCCAATTCCATCATCAGATGGTCACGATGCGTCTTCGCGATGATGCTCGCCGCCGCGACGCTGGCGGACTGCGCGTCCCCCTTCACGATGAAACGAGCCTCGACAGGAAAATCACGCACTTTCAGGCCATCCACAAACGCCATGTCCGGATGGACTTTCAGCGACATGACGGCCTCCCGCATTGCCTCATGCGTCGCACGCAGAATATTGATTCGGTCGATTGCTCCGGCGGAACGCTCCGCAACGGCCCATACGACACGCGGATCCGAACGCAACCGTTCCCCCAGTTCTTCACGAAACGCCTCGTCGAGCGCCTTCGAATCATTCACAGGCAGGTCAAACTCTTCTTCAGGCGGCAGAATGACGGCCGCCGCGACGACAGGCCCCGCCAAAGGGCCACGCCCCGCTTCGTCAACACCCGCGATAACCAGTTCCGGACGAACGGCTTTCGCCTCCCGTTCAAATTTGAACAAATCCTTCTTCCCCATAAACACGAAGGGGAAGGACTAATGCTAATCCTTCCCCGGAAAAAGCCTGAATTGTCAAAAGGCCTTTTAGTGCAGTCTCTTTTCCTTGATCTTCGCGGCGGCGCCGACCTGATCACGCAGATAGTACAGTTTCGCGCGGCGGACACGGCCCTGACGCAAAACTTTGAAGCTGGCGATACGCGGAGAATGGATCGGGAAAATACGCTCAACGCCCTGGCCATGGGACACGCGGCGCAACGTAATCGTCTCGGCAATGCCACCGCCGTCGCGCGCAATCACAACGCCCTGGAAGGCCTGAACACGCTCTTTGCCGCCTTCAATGATCTTCACGCCGACTTCCAGCGTATCGCCAACCGAGAATTCCGGAACGTCTTTCTTCAAATTCTCACGGCGCAACTGTTCAATCAAACTCATTCCCGTTTTCTTCTCTTCGTTGTTTTCCATCACTGTCACCTGTATTCCTGTTCACCTTGACCAAGCAGATCGGGACGGCGGCCCGAGGTGCGGACATAGCGTTGCTCCAACCGCCAGCGCTTGATCTGTTCATGGTCTCCGGACAGGAGCACGTCCGGAACTGGCATACCTCGATATTCCGGCGGCCGCGTATATTGCGGGTATTCCAGCAAATGGCTGCCGCCACCAAAAGACTCTTCAACCGACGACTCGTCGCTACCCAAGACGCCCGGCAAAAGCCGAACAACCGAATCCACGACAACCGCCGCCGCGATGGCGCCGTTCGTCAAGACAAAGTCGCCTAACGACAACTCTTCGTCAAACAACGCCTGCCGGGCACGTTCGTCAACTCCCTCGTAGTGCCCGCATACGATGATCACATGCGTCTGTTTCGACAGCCTCACCGCGTCCTTCTGCGTGAAACGATTGCCTTGCGGCGTCATCAAGACCACATGGGCCTCCGGAGTCCTCAAGTCCTCCACGCATTCGAACAATGGCTCCGGCCGCAGGACCATTCCAGCCCCGCCGCCGTACGGCGTGTCATCCACCGTCCCACGTTTGTCGTGGGCGTATGAACGCAAATCCACCGAGTGAATCTCCACCAGTCCTGCGCGGTTCGCACGACCGATGATCGACTCTCCCAGCGATGCCTCGCATATCTCCGGAAAAAGGCTTACGATATCAAACCGCATCACGATCTCCCGTCATTAACGAGACTTGCCGGATTCAATCCAGCACTTCCACCGTCATGCGCAATCCGATCCGTCCGCCGGCTCCGCTCACCAACAGCCGAATGGCCGCGATGGTCTTGCCGCTCTTGCCGACAATCTTGCCGATGTCGCGCTTCTCGCTGCGAATCTGAATCACGCTCAAACGATCCTTCTCCAACGTCGAAACCTGAACGGCATCAGGATTGTCAACCAAAGAACGGGACACGTAGGCGACGAAATCCTCCAGCCCTTCCTTGGTGACCTTGCTGTCCAAGACACCTTTCTTCAAGGTGTCTTCAGTAGCCGTATCCTCTTCGGCGACAGGGACATTCACGTCCACATCGTCCACGACCACTTCAGATTTGACGGGCGCTTCCACTTTTTCTTCCGCAGAAACTGCAGCCCCCGCCGCCGGAGCGGCGGAGCCGGCCTGCCCAGACTGGGCTTGGTCGCCAAACATCTTTTTCCAGAATGAAAACGCCATATTGCCGCCCTACGATTTATGCTTCAGCCGCAGCAGCTTTGCCCAGCTTCTTTCCCGTACGGGCGCGTTCGATGATCTTCTTGACCGTGTCACTCGGCTGAGCACCGCGGGGGATCCAGTAGTCAACACGTTCCAGATTGATCTTCTCATCTTCATGACGCGGGTCATAGTAACCGATCACTTCGATGAAACGGCCGTCACGCGGGCTGCGGCCGTCGCAAACCACAATACGATGGCAAGCCTGGTTCAGCTTGCCGGTTCTGCGTAGTCTTATTTTGACAGACATTGCTTTTCCTCAACGATTCAATACACAAATGACTTCTGGTTATAAATCAACAAGAGCGTTTAATATAACTCCGATTGCCGTAAAGGCAAATCAGCCGGAAGATTTTATCCTCTTCCATACCTATATTAAACGCTCTGTCAATCAATAGCCTTGCTTCTGCAGAACTTCCTGCAGTTTCCGCTGGAACAGAATCACGTCCTTCTGCGTCGGCTTCGCGGAACCTTCATCCGGCTCGACGCCCAGGCCGCGCTGTCCGATGTACCATGTTCCCTTGGCACCAGAAGCGAACGTGACGGATCCAGACAGCTGCACGCCGGGGCGGACGACTTTGTCAACGTCCACAACCGTCGTGTTCTCCTCTTCCTCAACGCCTTGCAGCGTCTTCTGGAGTTCCGCTTGGAACAACTGCCAGTCGTTCTCATCAGGCTCTTTCGAACCTTCGTCCGGTTCGAAGCCAAGACGGCCGTTGCGGGACAAGGCCCACTTGCCGGAAGCGCCGCTGGCGAAGACGGCGGTGCCGCTCAGCGCGGCGCCCGGATGGGGCGTCTCGTCCAGCACGATCTTCGTCTCGCCGTCCGTCGCCGCTTCTTCGTCGTCAGGCTCTTCGTCTTCATCTTCGTCATCGTCCGTCGGTTCCGCTTCCGTGTCCTCCGCGTCATTCGCGTTGAAGTCATCGGCGGCGGCCATGTCGTCGTCGTCCGCCGCCGCTTCCTGCGGAGCGGCGACGACTGGCGCAGGCGTGGCGGCGGGCTTCGGCTTGTCCTGTTTCTCCCAGTCAACCGCCAGTCCCATCGCCAACATGCGCAATTCGAAATACGTCATCTTCACGCCGTATTCCTGCGCAAGTTTCGTCTGCACGTCCGACAACGACACGCCCGCGTTCAACTGCGAGGCGATATACTCGTCACGTTCTTTCGTCGTCATAGCTATCCCTCTGGAAATAAAAGGATTATTTCGTCAATGGCAGGCTGGCCGCGGCGGCTGCCTGGCCATGGCGTTTTTCGCGTTCGTCCGGTTCGTAGAAGTTGATTCCCTTCAGTTCGGGGAACTCATCCGCCAGAATCTTCTTCGCGATCGACAGGATGATCTGGCCGCCTTCGCCCGTGACAACACGGCCGAGAACTTCAACATGGCGGATCGGCTTGTAGAAGTCCGCGTAATGTGCAACCGTATAACCAAGATAGACACCAATCGTCTCGTAGATCTTGCGAGCACGGGCATCGCCCTTCTCCATGAGTTCCTGCACGCGTTTCAGACGGAGCGGGAAGGCACCGGCATCGATTCCGGCCATTTCGCCTTCGAGACCGGCCGGGCCGATCAGACGGGCGACCGCCTGCTGCGAGAAGTAATTAGCGCCGACGCCGAAGTCGCGGGACCATTCATCCGTGGCCGCCAGCGGATTGTAGTCAACAGGAGCGAACGCCAGTTCGTTCATCCATCCTTTGATGGCGCGTTTGTCATCGACATAACCGCCGGCCAAGGAGGAGCCCATGGCAAGACCGAGCACAGCACCGTCGCCCAACGAGATGGAACCAGCCAGAGCCGTCACATCGCCGTCGTTTTCCAGACGAAGCGGAATGCCCCACTGCTTCGCGATTTCCTTGAAGATCGGCGCGGCTTCCGCGTCGAAACGTTCACGCGGCGTGATGCCACGGAAGAGAGACGCCACGCGGACGCGTCCGTCAACATACACGCCGGCGGAGCTACCGCCAATGGCTTCGACCTTCGCCTGCGGGTCGATCGCCTTGATGGCCTTTTCGGCTTCCTTCAGCACCCAGTTGATTTCATCATAGTGGTATTTGATGTTCGTCTGGGGCTTCGGATCCCACACATATTCTTCGGAGAGAACGGGTTCGCCATTCGCCTTCAGAGCCAGTTTGCCGTCTTTCGCGACGGCCACCTTGCGGTCGCTCGCGCCAAGATCGAAACCGATGCGCCAACCTTTCCAATCCAATTCGACAGCGCTGCCCGCGCCATCGTTCTCAGCCGGCAGATCCGCTTCACGATCAACATGGATGATCTGCATCTCATGCTCATACGTCTGGTCGCCCCAGAATTCCGCATCAAAACGGCGAACGCCCGTATTGGTGTAGCAGGACGCCAGATAGCCGACCAATTCCTTCGGGCCGAAAATCGTCACTTTCCAGCCGCCGAACTGCCACAGCAAGAATTTCAAGATGCGTTCAACGTAGAAATAGTTCGCGCCCGCACGCGGATGGTCCATCGGGAAGACACGCGTCGCGAAACGGGAAACACGGTTCTGATCGCGCTCAACGGCGATGATAAACGGAACCGCCTTGCCCGTGGCATCGACTTCCGCCAAAAACGCGCGGTTCGCTAAAACTGGCGGTCTGAAATCCGGATCCAGAACAGGGACGGTCTTCGGAGCAACAAGCTTGAACAGTTCTTTCATGGTCGTTTTCCTTTTGCTGTTAATCTTTACCTATTTATTATAATAAAAATAAAAAATCAGTTCTTCGCCTGCCAGAGCGGTTGCGGATACAGGCCAAGGGCGGTCAGATCCTTCAGTTTTTCACGGACAATCGCGCGATCTTCCGCGTATGTCATTCCAAACCAATGGTCTGTCGTCTCCAACACGCGAACCGTCGCGTTGCCGCGCTGAATCAGCGTATCGACAACTGTCGGAATGAAATATTCCGCTTTCGGATCATGGGAGCTCTTCGCCCAGAATTCGGCAAACTGGCTTTCCAGATGGCCGAAAATCGCAGGCGTGAAGCCCCAGAAATTCATGGACACCGTCTCCCGCCCTGTCAGCGAGATGAATGTCTTGCCGTCATCGCCCAAACAACGTGCGCCGCCTTCCGCGGCTTCGATGCCCTTCCGTTCGACGACACTTAAAAGATAACCGTCATGGGACTTTTGACAAATTCCGCGCGAAACAGTTCCATTCGCGGAAAGCGTTCTGTTCAGTTCGAAACCAACCATGCCGAACTGCGTGTCGCCGCATTTGTCTGACTGCAGGAATTCCGCCATCAGTTCGAAGGAAGTCGTTCCGTAGTAGTCATCTGCGTTGATGGCGGCGAACGGCGTGTTGATGGCGTCTCGCGCGCTCCAGATGGCATGGCCAGTGCCCCACGGCTTCTCGCGCTTTGCGGGGCAGGTGACGCCGCCCGGCAGGACGGTCTTGTCCTGTACGACGTATTCGACATCCATCCGTCCTTCGAGATTGGTTCCAAAATGTTTCCGGAGGTCTTCCTCCAAATCCTGACGGATGATGAACACAACTTTGCCGAAGCCAGCCCGACATGCGTCATAGACCGAATAGTCCAACACGAATTCGCCATCAGGGCCGACGGGATCCATCTGCTTGATGCCCTGACCATAACGGCTGCCCAGACCAGCCGCCAATACCAACAATGTGGGTTTCATGCCTATTCTCCTAATTTCTCTTGATTCAACGCTTTGCGGCGGCGACAGCCGCCTTGGCCAATGCCGTGATGCCAGCCCAGTCGCCAGCCTTGATCAAGTCTTTCTTCGCAATCCATGTGCCGCCGACGAACGCCACTTGCGGCAACGCCAGATAATCTTTCAAATTGGCCGTCGTCACGCCGCCCGTCGGGCAGAAGCCGATGCCCAGATGGCCATACGGTCCAATCAACGCCTTCAGCATCGGAACACCGCCGGAAACTTCCGCCGGGAAGAATTTCAACAGCTTGCAGCCAAGCTCGACAGCGCGTTCAACATCACTCGGTGTGCAGATGCCAGGAGCGAACGGAAGTCCTTCGGCCTGAGCGGCTTTCACAATCGTCGGATTGCAGCCGGGCGCCACGGCAAAGCCTGCTCCCGCCGCTTTCGCACGTTTCACTTGGTCAACCGTCAGAACCGTCCCCGCTCCCAGAATCATTTCAGGAAAACGCACACGGGCCTCGCGGATGACGTCGGCCGCGGCCGACGTCCGAAACGTCACTTCCGCGACAGGCAGGCCGCCCGCAATGAGAGCCTCGCAAAGCCGCATCCCGTCATCAACGCTGTCAACCGCCACTACCGGCACGACTCCGTATTCACGCAATTTGTCAAACATCTTCCGTTTCTGTCCTTTTTTGCATTATTCGATTTTTTCGGCAATCAACTCGTTCACAATCTCCACGCCGTGGCGTTTCGCCCAGTCAACACAGTCATCCGTGTTGCTCCAGACATCGATTGGACGATGCGCGTCACTGCTTACGACGGCCTTCACGCCCTCTTCGCCCACGATTTCCCAGAATTTCTCCAACGGATACTGCGGCCGCATGGTCCCTTCGTCCAACTTCAACTTTTTCCGCAACCCATAGCCGTTGATTTCCAACGGCATATCTGCCGCGACAGCCGCCTTGCAGATTTCACGGCAACAGGCCGTCGCCTCCGCCGTCCATCCTTCATAGCTCACGCCGAAGACATCCGGATGCGCCATGAACAAATACAATCCGCTCTGGATGGCCGCCACCGTATGGTCGGCGAAATCGCGAAGATTCTCATCTGTCATACGATAGCCGTAAAGTCCTTTCCATTCGCCATTTCGGTCCACATACGAATGGATGGCACCCACTAAATAGCGGCAGCCGTATTCGCCCATCAGGACGTCTTTGAAGAAATTCGCATAGGCCGGATCGTATTCGCATTCCATGCCCATGATGATGCGCAATTGCGGAAACTCCCTCCGCGCGGCCTCTATCCCGTTGACATACAACGGCATCTGATCCAAATCCATGCGAACCGTCTCCCAACGTTTCACGGGATACGGCGTATGGTCGCTGAAGCCCAGCACGGAAACGCCCTGCTTCACGGCCTCACGGCAGTAGTCTATCGGCTCGCCATCCGCATGTTTGCACAACCGCGTATGCGTATGAAAATTAATCCTGCTAGAAAAATCCATCGAATCACTCAAAAAACACGTTTCAACATGAAAAATCACAATTATGTATTAATGTAATCCTAATCTCTCTCTTTGCCATTGTCAATCTCAATTGAACAATCGACGACTGAAACATGACTAGATTCTTATTTATTCTTTCAATTTGCATTTCTTGTCACCTGTTTGCGCAGGCCAACTCCTTCGTTTCGTTGGAGGAAACGACGAAGCAATTGCAGACCTATACGCCGATGGACGCGTGGCAGCATGAAATCCAGACGCCGCCCCTCACGCGCGACATCCTCCTCCAATCGTTGGAAGCCGCTCGCGCCTACTATCTGAACCAACAGAAGGCGGATGGCAATTTCAAATATCTTCTAGATCTTTCCGACGGAAAGACTTCCGATGATGACAACCAAGTTCGCCAGGCGGGAGCCATCTGGGGTCTCGCCTGTCTCAATCGCGATTTCTTCAATGAACCGACACGCCGTGCACTCCTTCTCGGCTTTGATTTTTTCATCCAGAACATCAAGACGCTTCCGACTGGCGAAACCGTCATTGTCTATCCAGGCGAGAAAAATCTGAATTCGGGAACGGTCGCCCTCTTCTGTCTTGCGTTGACGGATTTTCTCGCAGGACAAGATAAGTATCTGGACCAGAATACAAAAGACAAATATCGCCGCATTCTGTTCACCCATCTGCAATTCCTTCGCACGATGGAATTGGATGACGGCTCATGGTCTCGCGCCTACGAACTCAGTTCAGGCATTCGCAAACCCGTCCCAAGCTCCTACTACGATGGCGAAGCGCTTCTCGCCTACTGCAAGGCGGCGCGTTTCTACAATCGTAAAGACTTGATACGACGCATCAATTTCGCGTTGCCGCGCCTCATCCACCGATACACTGTCCAGACATGGCAGCCCGATGGCGACCAAGATCTCACGAAAGGCTTCTACCAGTGGGGCTCCATGGCCTTCGCGGAATATGTCGAAGCGGGATGGGAGTCGCATGCGAAACTCGCGGCAGACGCCGCCATGGCTCTCGCCTGGTGGCAGATAGACGAAAACCAACTGGAGGGCAAAAAGGCCAACGTGGCCTACGCCGTCGAAGGCCTCGCCGCCACATGGCGAATCGCCAAAATGACAGGACGGCAGGAGGAAGAAAAACGGCTTAAATCCGTCATCGACAATATCATGGGCAAACTCATCCTCTGCCAGTATAAAGGGCCGTTCATGCAGTACAACCCTTATCTCACGAGTCTGAAGAACGTCGTTCCGGAAGCCTACGGCGGTATCACCGCCGCGCCGAACAGTCCGTTCGTCCGTATCGACAACGTGCAGCATCAAGTCCATGCCACGTTGCTCATGCTCAAGTATTTATATCCAGAAACCAAATAACCCACCAACCACCATGCGACTCTCCGTCATCATCCCTGTATTTAATGAAGTCACCACGGTCGTCGATGTCATCAACGCCGTCCGCAACTGCGGCGTGAAGGATCTGGAGATTCTTGTTGTCGATGACTGCTCGACCGATGGTACCACTCAATTGCTGGACAGCCTCCCGCCTTCGCCGGATCTTCGTATCTTCCATCATCCGACAAATCAAGGCAAAGGCGCCGGCATCCGCACCGCGCAGGCCAATGTGACGGGCGATGTCGTCATCATCCAAGATGCTGATTTGGAATACTCTCCAAACGAATTTCCATCCATGCTCCAACCGATTATCGACGACAAGGCGGACGCCGTCTTCGGCTCGCGCTACTCAGGCCGCGAGATTCTCGTCGATACGTTCTGGCACTACTGCGGCAACAAGTTTCTCACGTTCGTCTCCAATGTTTTCTCCAATCTGCATCTAACGGACATGGAGACATGCTACAAGATGATCCGCGCGGAAATTTTCAAGTCTTTCACGTTGGAATGCAACCGCTTCGGTTTCGAGCCCGAAATCACCGCCAAACTGTCAAAACGGCGGATTCGCCTCTACGAAGTTCCGATCGCCTACCATGCCCGTCCATTCGACGCTGGGAAAAAAATCGGCTGGAAAGACGGCGTCGCCGCCATTTGGTACATCCTGAAATACAATCTTTTTTCATAACGCCAATTGAATAATCCAATCCATCACGTATAATTTTCAAAAGCGATTATATTAAAAGCAGATTTCATCAGCATTTTCAACTTGTCCAAACCTAAAAAAACAAAAGGAGATTCCCATGTTCAAACGCAAGTTGGCCGTACAGATGTACTCCCTCCGCAACGAAATCGAAAAACTCGGCATGCGCAGCGTCCTAAAAACCGTCGCCGACATCGGCTACATCGGTATCGAGCCCTGCGGCTTCGGCGACCTCTCCATTCCAGATTTCTACAAGGCCGCTTCCGATCTCGGTCTCGAAATCACTTCCTCCCACCGTCCGTGGTGCAATCTTGACAACATCAACGAATCCATTGACCAGGCTGGCGAACTCGGCCTCAAACGCGTCGTCTGCGGTTACGGCCCCAAGGATTTCGAAAATCTTGACGCCATCAAACGCACCGCTGACGCCACCAACACGATGATGCAGAAACTGAAGCCCCTCGGCATCGAACTCTTCCAGCATAACCACTACTGGGAATTCGAACGCCTCGACGGCGAACTCAAATACGACATCTATCTGAAGTACTGCCCGGACATCAAATTCCAGCTCGACGCCTACTGGTCGTCCAACTTCGGCGCCAACAACGCCGCCGAAATGGTCCGCAAATACTACGATCGCATCATCCTTCTCCATATGAAAGACGGCACGACCGAAAAGCCCAACCTCAATCCGACCATCGTGAAGGGTACCTACGAACAGAAAGTCCCGCTCCGCCCGCTCGGCGAAGGCAAGCTCAACATCCGCGACATTCTCGAAGAGGCTCCTGAATCCATCGACAACATCATCGTCGAACTGGACAACTCCCCCTACGACATGGTCGTCTCCCTCACCCGCTCCTATATCTACATGAATCAGGCTGGCTTCGCCTATGGCCGCCGCTAATCGTTGAATTCCAGTAAAATATCAAAGCCCGAAGCCTCTTGGTTTCGGGCTTTGTTTCACAACATTCAATAGAAAAATCACATGTCCGAACAATCCCCCTATTCAACGCAATACCAACCTCCCGTCCAGCCAGTCTATGTGCAACTGCCGCCAGACTACAGTCCTACTGTAACCAAAGGCGAATGGTTTCTCTATCTCATTCTGCAAATGATTCCAGTCGTGAATCTTGTGATGCTCATCGTCTATGCATTGGACAATACCAAACCAAGCCGTGCCAATCTCGCGAAAGTCAATCTTATCTTCTTGGCAGTCAGTTTTGTCATAGCCATTATAACTTTGATTTTCTTCCTATGTGCTTTCGGTGAAGCCATGAAACACATACATTAAGGCCATAAAAATTGTCTTGATTTGAATTCATTCTCGTCCAATTTGCAATCTGGACAAGAACAGAGATAGTATGTTCTTACGAATTTTCCACATCTTGATGGCTCTTTGTCAGCCATTCATCAAGATGTCGTGAAACTAACATTATTCAAGTCTTTCACCCAGTTATGGACAGTTGAAGAACAACAGGAGTCTTTCATGAAACAGGTAAAAATACTGATTGTCGGTTGCGGTGCACGTGGAAGTGGTTATGGACGGTTTGTGCTGCAATGTCCGGAACGTGCAAAAGTCGTGGCGATCGCGGAACCGATTGCCGAACGGCGGAATGCCGTAGGGGATGCGCACAACGTTCCGCCGGAATATCGCTTCAACAGTTGGGAGGATGTCGCACGCCTCCCGCGTCTGGCCGACGCAGTGCTCATCTGCACGCAGGACCAGATGCATGAAGCTCCTGCAATCGCCTTTGCGCAACTGGGTTATGACATTCTCTTGGAAAAACCAATGGCTCCGACTGCCGAAGCGTGCCGCCGAATCGTCGCCGCCGTGAAAAAAGCAGGCGTCCTCTTTGCGGTCTGCCACGTTCTCCGCTACACCGCCTACACAAGAAAGCTTAAAGAAGTTCTGGCCTCCGGCGCCATTGGCGAAATCATCAACATCCAGCATCTGGAACCAGTCGGTTATTGGCATCAGGCCCATTCCTTCGTGCGCGGCAATTGGCGCAACGAAGAGGAATCCTCCTTCATGCTTCTCGCAAAATGCTGCCATGACGTGGATTGGCTTCGTTATGTGATGAACCGTCCATGCCGTCAAGTCCAGTCATTTGGAACACTAAAACATTTTCGATCCGAATGCGCCCCGAAGGGAGCGGCCACACGTTGTCTCGACTGCCCGGCGGAAATTGAGAAAAACTGTCCTTATTCCGCCATCAAAATCTATTTGCGCGACCGCTTAGACAAAGGCCATTCAGGCTGGCCCGTAAATGTTCTCTCCCACGAAGTTACGAGGGAGACGATTCTTGACGCTTTGCGCAACGGACCGTATGGACGTTGTGTCTATGCCTGTGACAACGACGTCGTGGACAATCAAGTCGTCAATATGATTTTCGACAACGGAAGCACCATCTCCATGACGATGACCGCCTTCAACGCCCACAGCGGCCGGTTGACGCGCATCTTCGGAACACGAGGCTCCATTGATACCGACAGCAATACCATGACGCTGTTCGATTTCCTCACCGACAAGAAAACCGTCATCGACACCGCCGTGAAAAACGACGGCGGCATCTTGAGCGGCCATGGTGGCGGCGATGGCGGCCTGATGGACGCATTCATTTCCGCCGTAGCGGAACAAGATCCTTCAAAAATCCTTTCCGGCACGGATGAAACGCTCGAAAGCCATCTGATGGTCTTCGCAGCAGAAGAATCCCGCAAAAACGGCAAAGTGATGGACATATAAAATTATAGGAATAATCAAGGCCCTTTCGACAATGTCCGAGGGGCCTTGCATAAAACCATCTTGATCACTGACAATGAACTATTTGCTTTGTTTTTTAATATATCATCAAAGAGAATAAACTTTATCTTTTTATAGGTAGAGTTCCTTATTCCAGTAAAAGAATCCACGTGCTTTCCTTTTTATCCTCTTCAAGGTATTTCCAGTCCAACTGCAAACATCCCTCCATATACTTGAATAATTTCATTTCACTCGCAAAGTGTTCCCGAATCACTTCTTCGATCAGAATTGCCATGCCATTGGAATCCAAACGGTAGAGATACACACGATAGTTGTCATCAGTAATACCGACCACATAGTTTCTCTCCACCAAAGCATATTTCTCTCCATCAATTGTAAAGCAATTCTCACGCTTCAACAAAAACGATACACTACTATCCTCCCTAAGCAGTTTGGCGTGCGCCATTCCAGATGTCAAGGGAATGATCTTTCCCTGAAAGACTAACTTGGCATTGGACCATGAAGCCATCCATTCGTCATATTCATCATCCGGTAGTAGCCAAAGAGCTATTTGCCTTCTAATCAAATCGATGATTTCTGTTCCCCCAAAGGTAGTCGAACCAGTGCCATCACCGGCATTTTCCCAAATGGCGTCGATATATTTCAAGGCTTCTTGGTACGCCTCATGGACCTTCGCTTTTTTCGTCTCATCCTTCAAATGTTTAATCTTCCACTCTGCAACTTTTCCCAACACTGTCTCGGTATCCCAAAGCTCAAGACGTTCTGAGGTAATTCCATTGATTTCCACTTGATATTTGGCATCTTGCTGAAGAAGTTCTGCGTCTCGCTTGTCCAGTTCTGCAATCCACTCAATCATTTCCTCACGTGTCTTGCCCTGTGCAAAGACAATTGGAACCAATGCACTAGCCAATAAAACTACAAACACAATTATTGATATATATTTCAACATGTTTATTCTGTTTTTGCTACTGAACTTTCTTCCATGAAGCAATATTCAAAGATTAACAAAAGCCTTGTGCATACTAGCATATGACAAGCTCCCCTCCACTATCTTTCAATTTTCCATCTTCTATTCAATCGGCCAGATGAATTTGCCGCTCTTCAGAAATTCCGTCACTTGACGGACGGACTGCTCGGACTTCCGTTCGACGGCCTCTTTCGTATTGAAGGCGTTGTGCGGCGTCAAAATGACATTGTCCGCATCCATTAAATATTGCAATGGCGTGCCTTCCCAATTTTCAGGATGTTCGCGCAATTGCGGGCCGAGCTTCGTCTCCGTCTCATAAACGTCCAGACCGACGCCGCCCAGACGACCGCTTTTCACGGCTTCCGCAATCGCCGCCAACGGCGTGAATTCGCCACGCGCGACATTCACTAGCAAAGCACCTTGTTTCAAGCAGTTAAGACGCTCCGTCGTGAAATATCCCGTGTTTTCAGGCGTCAGTTTCATGGCCACCGCCACGATGTCCGCCCATGGCGCGCCGTCTTCGTATGAAACATATTCCAAATCAGCCAGACGATGGACGGGATCGACGCCTTTCACGTTCATGCCCAAACCACGGCCGATCGACACGATTTCCGTGCCGATTTTGCCAACGCCAATCACGAGCAGATTTTTTCCGAGTATTTCACGGCCCGTCAATCCGTCGCGATTGAACGCCTTGAACTGACGCGTCTGCACGGGCAGTTTCCGCGCCAACGCCATCCACAGCAGCAACGCCTGCTCCGCCACCGTGCGGTTGCAATACAACGGCAGATAGCCGCACGGCAGTTCCGCATGACCGCTCGCCAGACGATAGCGGCTCAAATGGTCGTATCCCGTGCTACGTGTCAGAATTCCTTTGAGTTTCGACGCCCATTCGACAGGAATGGCGGACTGCGTCCGCACCGAAATAATCGGCGCGGGCGGCTCCGTCATGTCCGCCTCCTGGATCGTTTTCCACGTGAATCCGGCGTCAAGCGATTCAGCGCCGTATTTCACCAACGCAGCGCGCTCCTCTTCAAAAGCCTCAAAGAAATAAACATTCATATTATTATAGCCGCCGAAGGCGGCGCTTATGGCTAAAGGACTATGATTCTGGATGTTCTGGAGATTCTGGATGTTCTGGAGATGGCACCAGTGAATCCAGTAAATCCAGTAAATCCAGAAAGTCCAGTTAATTATGCATTAACGATTTAAGGCTCTGTGCGCAATGTCTTTACGATACTGCACACCTTCCCACGTGATCTTGCCGACCGCCTTGTAGGCGTTCTTCACGGCATCCGCCACATCCACGCCCAACGCCGTCACGCCGAGAACACGACCGCCAGACGTCACGATTTTGCCGTCCTTCAGCTTCGTTCCAGCATGGAACACGACGGCTCCCGTCGCTTCCGCTTCATCCAGACCGGAAATGACTTTTCCTTTTTCATAACTGCCTGGATATCCGGCAGATGCCATGACGACACAAACGGCGGGCTTCGGTGACCAACGCAGTTCGACATCCGCCAGACGGCCATCGGCGACGGCGCACAGCGCCTCCACCAGATCGCTGTCCAGCCGCATGAGAATCGCCTGCGTCTCAGGATCGCCGAAACGGACATTGAATTCCAGAACCTTCGGGCCGTCTTTTGTGATCATCAATCCCGCGTAGATGATGCCGCGGAAATTCAGGCCGTCCTTCTGGACGCCCTTCAGAAAAGGCTGCAACACCTTCTCGTTGATGATCTTCCACATCGCGTCCGTCACGACGGGTGCGGGAGAATAGGCGCCCATGCCGCCCGTGTTCGGGCCAAGATCGCCGTCCAATGCGCGTTTGTGATCCTGCGAACTCGCCAACGGTTTGATGGTCTTGCCGTCGCACAAGGCGATGATGGATGCCTCTTCGCCAATCAGGCATTCTTCCAGCAGAACGCGTGCTCCAGCTTGCCCGAATGTTCCTGCGAAGCACGACTTTACAGCGTCTTCCGCTTCTTTCTGCGCCATCGCGACGATGACGCCTTTTCCCGCCGCCAAGCCGTCGGCCTTCACGACAATCGGCGCGCCGTTTTTCTTAAGATATTCCAATGCGGGAGCTTCCGCATCGAACACGGCGGCTTTCGCCGTCGGCAGACCATGGCGGTTCATGAAATCCTTCGCGAAGCTCTTGCTGCCTTCCAACTGCGCGGCGATTTTGTCGGGGCCGACAATGCGCAGCCCTTTGGCACGGAACACATCCACAATTCCTTCGCACAACGTCGCTTCCGGCCCGACCATCGTCAGACCGACGTTGTTCTTGACGGCGAAATCCGCCATTTCCTCCAGCGTTCCAAGCGGAATGGATTCGACGCCTTTCATGCCCGGATTACCAGGAGCGCAGTAAATCTTTTCAGCCAAAGGACTTTGGCGCATCTTCCACGCCAACGCATGTTCGCGGCCACCGCCGCCAATAAGCAATATGTTCATGTTCAATGCCTTGTATTCTTGTTCTGTTCGACGGCGGGGACGCCGTCGTTACTATTTGATTTCCTGTCCGATTTTCACGCAGACGCCTTTCGGCACGAGAATCTGTTCGCCGACAGGCGACATCTTGCCTGTTTCACGGTCGAACGCGAAGCAGACGACATTGTCCGTGTATTGATGCGCCACCAAGACGAATTTCTCTCCGGGCATGAATTCGAAATCGCGCGGTCCACGGCCAAGCGTCGGATTGATCGCCATCAGCGTCAGCTTGCCCGTCGCGGCATCGACGTCATAGACGGCGATGCTGTCATGGCCGCGATTGGAGGCCAGAAGACGCGTTCCATCAGCCGTCAGGCGGATGGCGGAAGCCGTATTCTTGTCTTTGTTCGGATAGTCTTCCGGCAGCATCGCGACCGTCTGGATGCGCGCATAACCACCGTTGGATTCTTCAAACAACGTGACCGTCGAGGCCAGTTCGTTGACGACGTAGATGCGTTTTCCGCCTTGCGTGAACCACACATGGCGCGGCCCCGCTCCAGGCTCCGCCTTCAAATCAAGGCCGGGCAGCGGCGAGAAGTCGCCTTTGCCGTTGTCGAAATTGTACGCTTTCACTGTATCAATGCCCAAATCAACGAAATACAGCGTCTTGTTGTCGGGCGTCGTTTCGCACCAATGGACATGCGCCTTCTCCTGCCGCGTCGGATGCGGACCACGGCCAGTATGGACGAAATGCTTCACTTCCTTCACAAGTTCGCCTTTCGCATCCAATTTGAATGCGCAACCCGTTCCTTCGCCGTAGTTTGCCGCGAAAAGATAGCCTTCATTGCGATCTAACGACACATAGCACGGCTTCGCGCTGTGGCACGACTGGAAGCTTGTGAACACGAGATTGTCGCCCTTCACGTCAAACGCGGCCACGCCTCCGTCGTTTTCGGGAGCTCCCGCGATTTTCACTTTTCCGCAACCGACATAGACCTTTGTCTTCGCTTTGTTCATACAAAGATACGTCGGATCGGCAATGCCCGTCACGACGCGCACTTCACGGAACGCGCCCGTCTCGCCATCGATTTCCAACACATGGACACCGCCGTCCGGTTTCGCGTAAGTGCCGATGTATGCGATATGTTTCGCCATAATCTCCATTGCTCCAAATAAACAAATTACCGATAAAAACAGTCTCATGAATATCCTCCCGCCAATTAGCGGTGTGGCGGCGGCGTCCCCGCCGTCGCGATACGGTGTGGCGGCGGCGTCCCCGCCGTCGGGCGAAGGCGAGACGCCTCCGCCACACCATGCTTACATATACATCGGGCCGAGCGCGGCGCAGGCACGATAGTCGTCCTGACCGAAACGCTGCCACATCGTCGGGCGGAAGATGTCCTTCTTATCGACGTTCGTCATGTCAACGGGAATGCGCAGCATCGCGTTGAACGTGATGAAATCCGCGCCGACGAGACCGAACGAACTGCCGTCATGGTTCGGGCCGATGTTCGTCATGTATTCGTGCGATGTCATGTCACGCGGCGTCCAGTAGGTTTCGGGCCACGTCGGATCCGTCACTTTGCTGATGTGGTCGGCGACTTTCTTCGGCAGCGCGACAGATTCGCCTTCGACGACGGAGCAGGTCAGCAGATCGCCGACCATGTTGTAGCGGTAGGACGTCATCGGAATGCCGCCGGGCGTCGTGAAATGGCTGGAGAGACCGTCGCCGGGGAAGTACGTCAACGCGGCGTTCATGTACGTCGTGTTTGCGATGGCAAGTTCCATCAACTTGGCCTGCAACTTCTTATCCGCCTTGATGACGTTCCAGACTTCGTTCACGCTCATCTTCTCGCTACCTTTGACCAGCTTGAAGATATCGACGGCGTAATCCAAAGCGGCCGCGCCGGAATTGCGTTTGTCAATGATGCCGTTCGGGCAGATTTTGGAGACATCGACGCCCGTGGCCTTCTTGATGGAGGCGGGCGTCCAGTTCGTACGGATATCCGCGAACATCTGCGGGACGCCGCCCGTCAGGATGTTGCCGATCATCATGCCGAGACCGTTCTTCGAATCGTTTTCCGTCGCAACGACATACGGCGCACGGAAGCCGTCCCAGTCGAACGACGAGTTCAGCATGGATTCCGTCACATCGAAGTTCGGATTGTAATCCGTCCACTGACGCTGGCCCTGCGTACCGGCCGCGATGGCGTTGACGCCCTGCGCGTATTCGACGTCCGCCACGAAACCGCACTTCTTGCCGTAGGCGGCGTCCGCCAGTTTCGCATTGCCGTGCATCAAATCTTTCACGATACAGCTCATCTTGATCGTGAATTCCTCCAATTCGTCGTTGGACATGCCCGTGCGGCGTTCGCTCGGCTTGTTGCTGTGGACACGCTTGAACTGACGCAAGAACTTCAAGCCTTTCTTCACTTCTTCCGGATCGAAGAAATTCGTCTTGATACGGCCTGTGATGATGCTCATGTCAACGGACACCGTGCCCATGCCCAAGTAGTTGAGGAACATGTTGCGGCGGACATCCGAACCGATGATGCCCATCGCCACGCCGCCGACCGACAGGTAGTTCTTGCCGCGCAGATACGCAACCGCCGCCGCGCAACGCGCAAAGCGGAGCAGACGCGTCGCGACGAAATCGTTCAACGGGCCGTCTTCATCTTCCAGATCGGGCGAATACACGCAGAAAATCGGACGCTTCTTTTCGTCCATGGCCGCCGTAAAGGCCTTCAGCCACACCGCTCCGGGGCGGTCCGTCTGGTTCAAACCGTATGCGCATTGCTGCCATTCCGTGGAACCGATGCCCATCATCGCGCCCATCAATTCATCCGAATACGACCAGCTGCGACCGACCCAGATGTTCGCGCCGACGCCCTGCGTCGCGTAGTACGCCTGCGCACGAGCCGCCGTACGCGCGCCATAGACGATTTCCGGCGCGACGACGACGTTGATTTCGCCGCCGTCAACCGTCTTCACATTCTTCTTGATCAAATCATAGACCTTCTCGACGATGGCCCATGTTTTGATGACGTTGTCTTCGTAAGCACCACGGCGACCGTCAGATACGGGCGTGATGGCGATTGTCGGAACCTGTCCGAGAATGGTCTTGTCCGCTTCTTGGAACGAACGTTTCGGATTCGCCAGTTTCTTGAAATCAGGACGGCATGTGCAACTCATGGTCAATTGCTCCTTGAAATGGATGGTTTATACTAAAAAACAACTTTCTTATAAATCAATTGAATCTAAAATAATGCCCGCGGGCGGATTGTCAATACCTTTTATAAATGAATTGAGGACTTTCCACAGGCATCATCCATTTTCGAGTCTTTTGCGAGAAATCTCCTCACACAGCGCTTTCAGACCGCCACAGCCGCCGGAGGCCAACCGCTTCACCATGTTGAATGCCCTACCGCAAATATCCAGAACTTCCAGAATATCCAGAACTTCCAGAATACAAAGGATTAGCAGGAAATACGTTTATTCACGAATCAATTCATACAACAACTGCGCGCCGTCAGGCGACTTCACACGCAGTTCAAAGCACAGTTTGCCGTCTTTAACTGCCGTCGCGACTTTGCCCAACCGCTTGCCGCCGACATCAAGACGATACACCGTAACTTCTTCCGGTTTCGTAAGTTTCAGTTCACAATCGACCGCTCCGTTGCGCAACAAATGCGGCGTCATGCCCCACGCCTGCACAATCTTCCGCGCACGGTCACCATACAACTGGTTCGTGTTGTGAAGCTCCGTCACATGGTTGAGAACAAGACGACGGCTCGTCGCAATCGGCTCCTTCGTCACGGAGGACACCCACACCGTCGCGTCCGCTTCGCGTACGCTGAACGTCGCGACATCCGTCGTGATGACGCCGCCTTTTTCGACGAAGCCGCCGGCGGTCATCGGCGTATTCAGAATCATGGTATTCGTCTCGCCGTCGATCATAAACTGATTGTTCGCCGTCTGGAAGATCTTGCGCCGCAAGTCCGTACGATTGCCGTCCGGCAGCCATTTCCTTTCGCGGATGATACCCTGCAAGGCCATGCCCGCCTCATCTGGATTCATCGGATCCTTCGCGCGGATGACCGTCCCACCGATTGGCGCGTCTGGCGTCACGGGAATCGTGACATCCGCCTTCACATCCGCCTGCGAATCAGCGACTACCGTGCCGACTTTGCTGACGAGCGTGTAGCCGTCCCACGCGGGACTGAAACGTGCGTCCTTCGCGAATTTGTCCGCCGTCCATGCCTTGTCGATGGTCAACGCCACCGTGTGTTCCGCTGGCGTCATATCGCCGCGAAGATACAGGCAGATGATGGCGCGTTCGTTCAGTTGGTTCAGCGGATCCGCCACCATATCAAAATAGGACGCACCACGGTTCGGCACGAACATATCCGCGCTGTGGCTGTAGGTGAACCGCCACAGCCCCGCCCAGTTCTGTTGCGTCGCCAAGCAACCCGTCACGATGCCGCCGATGCCGCGATACTTGCCGGGCCCGCAGTAGTTCCATTCCGTGATCGTCATCGGTTTGTCTAAGTTACGAATAAATGCGCAGTTAGCGCCGCCGATATTGCCTGTCTTGATGACCGATTTGTTCTCGCAAATCGACGGCAACCGCCACGCAGTCTGCAAAAAGCGCGGATGATCAATGTAGAAATGATCATCCACATAGTCGAACGTGCTCCGTGTGCACTGCGCCCAGATTTCGCGGCCAGAATTGTTCATGTCCGTGAACAGCGCCTTCGAATGCAGTTCATCCCGCAGGAAACGTGTCATTTCCTTGTACATTTTCTGATGCAAATCATAACGGCAGTGGTTGAACGCGCTGCCGATTTCCGTCGTTCCATTTCCCGGAAGTTCTTTGACAGGGAAGTCCTTGATTTTCAGCTTCTCAGCGATTTCCTCCCGCGTGTAGTGCTCCGTCAGCCATTGGTTGAACGCCGCCAGCCATTGCTCACGCATTTTCGGCACAAAATTACCGCCGCCACGACCAGAAATGACGCCTTCGTTGACCATCGACAGCAGATTCAACGCGGGATCCTCAGCCAACGTCAGCCCTGTATAGGGATTCACATGCCCCAAGAAGTTGCGCGCGAACTTCTTCCAACTCTCCATCGCCTTCGCGTTGACGGGAAGGAGATTCTTGAATTCATCCATGGCGATATTGCCTGTCTCGCCCGGATAGATTTCCGCCGCGCGGACGTCACGGGAAACATAAACGTCTGTCGTAAAATAGATTCCGCGCTTTTTCAACGCCGCGAACAGGTAGTCGAACTGATCCATTTTCTCTGGATCGATGATTGTCGAATCGTTCGGGTCGTTCTTGATGAGACGGTTTTCATGATGATGGTAGCGCAACGTGTTGTAGCCGAAACGCGCAAGACGATCCGCCAGAATGTCGCTCTGCTCATGGGTGAGAATGTTCGCCCCCATGCAGAGATTCACGCCGTAGAAACGCTGCGGCTTGCCCGGCAGTTTTTCAAATTCGAAATTCTGCCCGACGGCTTTCGTCCAACCGTATTTTCCAGCGGGACCATCCAACGACACAACATCCGTAAAATCAATGGCGGAGCCTTTTTCAATCTCCAGCTTGTTGTTCAGCGGAATCCATGTCTCATTGTCCGCTTTCATGACGACTGGCCCGTCCTGTATGATTTTGACGGCTTCCGGCAACGTCACCGTGAACGACACGACATATTCCACGCCGCCCTTCCAGCCATAAACATTTTCTTCCGACATCACGGCGTTTTTCGGCGTGACGCTCATGCGGATTTCAAACTCCTGATGCGTCCAGCGGCGGTTGTCCTGAATTAATAAAGTATTGCCGCCGTCTAACTTAAGGCCGATTTTGCCAAATTTCGTATCCGCCGTCAATTGGCTCGCCTTAGTCCGCAATAGATGGATTTCACTATGATTGACGGGAAACACGCCTTTTTCATTGTCCGTCTCATATGCGCGACCAGCCGTAAATTCCGTTGCCAACACGATTTGCGCATTGATGGAATTTGCGTCCATATCGCCCTGCGGCGTGAATGAATATTGGAACGACACGGCATTCGGAGCCGTCTGTTCATAAGCAATCGTCAAATCCAACGTCGCCGCACCGTCATGACCGCTTCTCGCGAAAACCTTTCCGGGCTCCTTTTTCTTATCAGCAATGACGGCGAACTGCTTCGCCTGCCAATTCGGTCTGAACACAACGGCGCGAATTTCGCCTATTTTCTCCTCGCCAAGCAATATTTCAGTATCGCCCGACGGATTCATGTTCAATACCCATTCCGCCCCAAACGCCGACAGCCCAACGCACGCCATCAAACAGCAAGTCATTTTCTTTAGCATCGTTTCCGTCCTTTTCAATTATGGTAAAAAGAATCACAACCATCTGTTATTTCATTATCTTAATGCCGTAATCATCTTTTTCAACAAAATCACATTCACCCCCTCTTTTGATTGCGCCATGCAAAAAGCGACACTACATTATGACCATGCGCATTCAACTTTTTTAGCAAGGAGTTTTTCACCATGGGCGAACTGAAACACAACATCATCGAAGCGGAATTCTGCGTCGTGGGCGGCGGCATGGCAGGCATGCTGGCGGCCATTTCGGCAGCGCGTCATGGCGTGAAAACCGTCCTGATGCATGACCGCCCCGTGCTCGGCGGCAACGCCTCTTCCGAAATCCGCATGTGGATTTCAGGCGCGGGAACGCGCGTCCCCTACCTGCAGGAAACTGGCATCATGGAGGAGATCGCCCTCGAAAACATGTACCGCAATCCCACGCGAAACTACACGACATGGGATGCGTTGCTTTATGAAAAAGTCCGCTTCGAACCAAACATCACCCTCCTCCTCAATTGCGCATGCTGCCAAGCGAAGATGGACGGCGATAAAATCGCGGAAGTCACTGGTTTCCAACTGACAACCTACACATGGCAGACCGTTCGCGCCAAGCTGTTCGCCGACTGTTCAGGCGATTCCATTCTCGCGCCGCTGTCGGACGCTGAAACACGCATTGGCCGCGAGGCGAAGGAGGAATTCAACGAAGAGTTCGGGCTCGACAAGGCGGATCCCTACACGATGGGCATGAGCCTCATGCTTCAATGCCGCGAGACCGACCATCCCGTCACCTACACGCCGCCGCCATGGGCCTATGATTTCAAGACGGACGAAGAGATGAATAACAAGCCGCACACGATGCTGCAAGATCTCAATACGAATTTCTACTGGATCGAACTGGGCGGCTTGCAGGACACCATTCACGACACGGAAACGGTTCGGGATGAACTGCTTAAAATCGCCTTCGGCTGTTGGGACCACATGAAAAACCATGGCGACCATGGCGCTGAAAATTGGGAGTTGGAATGGGTTGGATTCCTGCCCGGAAAACGCGAATCGCTCCGCTATGTCGGCGATTACACGCTGACGCAAAACGACGTCGAACGCGGCGCGGCTTTCGACGACGAAGTCGCCTACGGCGGCTGGCAGATCGACAACCATCTGCCGGGCGGATTTTTCATGAACGGCCACGAAGGCGGCCACCTGCTCAAACGCCGTCTCACGGAAGCCTACGGCATCCCGTTCCGTTCGCTTTATTCACGCAATATCAGTAACTTACTATTCGCAGGCCGCAATCTTAGCGCATCGCACATCGCATTCGCATCCGCCCGCGTCATGGGCACTTGCGGCATCATGGGTCAGGCTGTCGGAACCGCTGCATCTGTCGCCATCAAATACGGCCTCAATCCACGTGAAACAGGCAAACAGCACATCCGTGAAATACAGGATCTCCTGTTGGACGACGATTGCTTCCTGCCGCATGTAACCCGTTCCATTCCGCAAATTTGCAAAGACGCCGAATGGTCTTCGACTGGTAATCCAGCCACTCTCATCAACGGTATCGACCGCGTCTATGACGGCAACGACAATGGTTATTTTGGCAAGCTGAACATTCCGATCGTATGCACGTTCCCTGAAAAACGGCGGCTGTCATCCTTCCGCCTCGTCGTCGATAGCGATCTCGACCGCGAATACATGGAAGGTAATCCGAATCTCATGAAAATTCCAATGCCGCTTTTCTTCGCCGCCTCCTACGAACACACGACATTTGGCTTCCCGACCTGCGTTCTGAAGGAATTCACGATCGACGTGCAGGAAGACGACGGCTCATGGCGGACCGTTTTCGAAGCGACCGACAACATCCAACGCCTCATCCGCGGCGAAATCGACGCCGAAACTCGCGCCGTCCGCCTTGTTCCGAAAGCCACATGGCACAGCTCCCGCCTGTATCACACCTACGGCTCCGGCAAATGCCACATCTTCGCTTTTGAAGTGCGATCCTGAAACTCTCGCATTTTGCTTTAAGCTTTAAGCTTTAAGCTTTAAGCTATTCAATTTCCAGTCTTGAACAGATTCTTTTCCAAGAAAATCATGGTAAGATTGTATAGTCCGTGGACGGTCATGGCGGCGACAAACCAATAGAACGCCTTCTCGATTTTACAGGGAAGGCCTTCCTTCAAACTCCTCTTCCATACACGATACAGTCCAAACGCCGAAATCAATGGACAAAAAACATGCAGCATCACGCAGTACTTCCAGCGGAAAGCCATGATTTCCGCCAGTCGCTCCGCCGGCAGTTTCGCCAGATAGACATGCTCATAAATCAAATTCTCCAAAGCGCTGAATATCGCACCGCCAATAACCGCCACCACGAAGAATTGCCAGGCGTATTTGACCGAGGCGGGAATCTTTTCAAGTTGAAAAATCATTCCAATCTGCTTGCACGACTCCTCTACAAACGGTCCGAAGACAACAATAAGCAAAATTGCAATTCTTGTCTTGTTTCCCTGGAGGAAAACGGCTGGAACAGACACAAAACCACCTATCAAACCACACAAAAGCGTTATCAGCAACACTTTACCAATGGTGTATTTTGCCCCCTCAGCAGCCAGCTTGGCACTGTATGTTCTGGTATGCGTTCCAGGTATCCCCGGCTCGAAGGCAACAGACAAATAATAGGAGTCGGAAGAGGCGGGAGAACCTACCGTCTCCGTCAGCGGATTCTCTTCAGAAGCAGCCTCATGGGGAATATCCGGATGCACTGCAATTTCGTTATCAACGGAAAAAAGCTCTTTATCCTTAGGACTCATCAGTTTTCATCCACTTCATTTCACGGCAGTTACAAATAACTCACTGAATGAGAATCGCCATCGGGGGCTTTTCCCTAACGGCCGTGCCGTAGGCTATCAACTCCACGCCGTTGGCCTTATTCTTGTTCTTCCCGAAGGATATCGTTACCGTCTCGAATCGCACATTGTAAACGATGTTCGCTCCAAACTGTTCTGCCTCTTGCAAAAGCCTCACCAACGCCATTCTGCGCGCATCCGTGCAAAGTTGCGTGTATCCCGTCAACTCCCCGCCGAAAATGTGCTTGAAACGCGAAATGAAAGAGATGAAATAATTACCTGCGATGACGACGCATCCCGAAACCAGCGTTGCAGACTCGCTGATGTCCTCGGGAAACTGTTTCAGATTCGTCAGCCTGATGCGATTCCGATAATAAGCCTCTTGATTGTCAAGATACTGATGACGCGAATTTTCAATCGACCGATGAACAATCCAAGAGCCGATGATAAGCACCAAAGGAATCCCCAAAGTGAAGAACAATGATCTAATTTCATTATTGTCCATTCATCGAGCCCTCATTCGGAGTTGCGTCTGAGACCGGAGCCGAATCAGAAAGCGAATTTGAATCTGAAATCGGAGGCGGAACCATAATCGCATTGGGAACCTCGGTTAGACAGTCAACCACGACCACCGCCGTCCCATATGCATACAATTCTGCGGCGCCCGCCGTGATGCTGCTCGTCGCAAATCTCACGTTGACAATTGCGTTCGCCTGAAGCTCTTCCGCCTGCGCGATCATCCGTGCGACCGCCTCACGGCGCGCCTCCACCAAAAGTTCCGTGTACCCCTTCAGTTCGCCGCCGACAAGATTTTTGAAGGAAGCGGCCAGATCGCGCCCAAAATGCTTTGCCCGCACGGTATTGCCCTGCACAAGCCCCTTGAGTTCCACAATCATTTTACCGGGAATGGTTTCTGTATTGACGACAATCATGCTTGTCTCCTTTTTCCAATGGTGGTCTCGCCTGTCCCTAGTGTCCAATTCCCATTACTTTATAAATAATATATACATGTCGGCATGATTGTCACCAAAGTCTTTGGAAAAAGTCATGCCCTATTCTTCCTAAATCCGATTGGAGCATACGCCGTCAGCAAGAAGAATCATGATGCCAGACGATTAAAATTCATCCCTATGAACATAATGCACAGGAGCTTGGCCATTTGTGTAGAGATGGCCGATATCGCCGTAGGAAACCAAGCACGGCTGGCATGGGAAGACATCAGGAATCTCATCGAGATTGTCGTTCGTATATTGGAAGCCAGGCCGTTCGCAAGTCGCGTAGCATGGTTTCGTCGCAAAATGGACAACCGTCACGCCTGTGAAATGCGTCTGCAATGTTCCCGCAAGTAGTTGATACGGAATATGGAAGAGATGCGACAGCATGACGCGCATCATACCTGCATGGCAGAATAGCGCGACATGGCGGTCATTCAACGCGACTGTATCATAGAAACCATCGTCGTTCCGCACATAGCCAAGCTTCGCGAGCATGCCGTCAAGTCCTTCTGCGATCGCATGATAGCGTTTTTCAAACTCACGTCCTTTGAAGCCTTCGATCTTCTCGAACGATTCCTCGATGTCCATCCCGCGATGCGCCTTCTGCCCCATGTAGATGGACGGCATGGCGGAAAGTAGCCGTGACTTGCCATCAGGATACGTCGTATGTGCTTCTTCTCCAAGCTCATACGCCCATGGTTCCGTGATGATGGGAAGATTCAATAACTCAGCCGTCGGTTGCGCCGTCTCCTGCGCACGGCCCATGGGGGAGGCGTGGATTTCGTCGATGCCGCTGATTTTCATGCGCGGCGCGACGGCGCGGGCCTGCTCCCAGCCTTCCGGAACGAGACGGTCGATTTTATAATTCGGTTTTCCGTGACGGATAAAATACAAATACATTTTTTTCCTTTCTGCCGAAATGGCTCAGCAGGATTCGCTAGTCGTTTGGATGATTTCTTGCAGAAGGGAAATTAATTAATTTACAACAGCTTTCACATCACGCAACTGACAAAGGCGGGCGATTTTCCATATCATCCTTCATTCCAGCAATTTGCTGTTTCGGCCATTGTTTTCAAGACCATGCGGCACACGCAGTTTCCGCCCCAATTCCGCTCCTGCGTCCATCGTCTTCTGGTCGATTTTGACGTTGGAAGACGTATGGCGAATATGCGGATAACGAACGGCATAATACGCGTCCAGATCTGGATGTTCCACTTGAACAAGAGCTTTCATTTCCGGACGGCGATTCTGCGCCGCAAGTGCTTCATGGAAAGCAGAATACACACCAATGGCGAAATCGCGGCGACGGCGTGCGTTGTCCGGATAGCGCACATTCGGCGGCTGGTTTGCCCACGCCATCTCCACATAGTTCAGCAGGAAATCACACGCATATGACGCAATCCGCACGTCAAGCGGCGTTCCGGAAATTTCCAACACCTTCCCCCATCTCAACGGAATGAAATTAACCGGCACAGTATTCCAAATAATCATGACGTTGTAGAAATCCTTCAAGATGTTCGCCAGATAATAATACTCCAACGTCACGCGATTCAACGTCTTGCCCACCGTGATCGTCACATAGCCGTTCTGTTTTGTGACGATGGACGATTGCTCCAAATGGCCCATGTCATGTTTCGCCATCAGCTCCCGCGCCTTCATCAGCGCCATCTTCGCCTCGTTTTCGTTCGGGCTTTTCGACAACGCCAGCAACTTACGTATTTTCAATGAGATCGGCGATTCATTCGCAGATTCGTCCTCCATGAAAACACGCATATCCAATGGCGGATAGTCACCACTTGCGACTGGATTCGCACCAATCAGCCGACAGAACCATTTGAAACGGTCGCCATGCGGCGGTTCGTCGCAATACGGCGTGAAAATCTCCACCAATTGATGCGCCGTCTCATGCAGCACGACATCGACGACGGCATACCATGGATGCTCCAAAACCAACTGCGTCTTGATTTCCATCAGCCGCTTGGAGCCGCCTGTCCAACGTCCCCACGCCTTCATATCGTCGTTCAAGGCAAACGTCGGCCGCAACACTTGATCCCATGACTTTTTCGGCACATGATCCCAAACGGCCCGTTGCCATACTTCGCCGACGGCCAGTAAAATCTGCTGCGTTTCGTATTGCGAAACTAGTTTTGACATGTCTTCTCCTTCGATTATCTATACCTTAATAAAATGAACCATCTCCGCCCATTTACTTGCATCAATGCTTATAAACGCTTATACTATTCATTCTATTGGTTTACAACACATGAAAAACCGCCTCGGCATAGGATCCATTTTCGCATAAAATCACAGGAATAAACATGAATGTCAAGCCCTTCATGGCAAGCCTCGCAGGCTGCCTGCTCGCCATCACCAATCTCGCCGCCGCCGAACCAGCCGCCCTGCCCCATCGCTGTCTTGAACTGCCGTCCGGTCCGGGCAATCCGCGAAACAGCGAAGGTTCTTTCGTCACGCTGAAAAACGGACGCATTTTGTTCATCTATACACGCTTCAACGGCAAGCATGGCGGCGACGACGGTGCCGCCGTCATCGCCCAACGTCATTCTGACGACAACGGCGAAACATGGACAAAACAGGACAAAATCATCGTCGAAAACGAAGGGACGCAGAACGTCATGTCCGTCAGCCTCCTCCGCCTCGCCAACGGACGCATCGCCCTCTTCTACCTAAAGAAAAACAGCGATTTCGACTGCCGTCCCTTCCTGCGGTTTTCCGATGACGAAGGCGAATCATGGAGCGCTCCCATCGACTGCATCCCGCGCGAAATCGGCTATTACGTCCTGAACAACGACCGCGTCATCCAACTGTCCAGCGGTCGTCTTGTCATGCCGCTGGCACAGCATGCCAAACAGAACGACATGCAGTCGGATTACAGGGGCCTCCTGCTCTGCTATCTCTCCGACGACAACGGACTCACATGGCATCGGAGCAAGCAGGAATGGAAGGTGTTCAACGACAACGGACAACGCATTACGGTCCAAGAGCCGGGCGTCGTCGAACTGAAGGACGGGCGCATCATGATGTTCATCCGTAGCAGCTGCGGCAGCCAGATGGTCAGTTATTCCAGCGACGGCGGCGAAACATGGACAAAATCGCAGCCGTCCGACATGATGTCGCCACTCGCCCCCGCCTCCATCAAACGGATTCCGAAGACAGGTGACCTGTTGCTCGTCTGGAACAACCATCGCAACCTCCCGCCTATTTTGGTAGGGCGACGCGTCCCGCTCAGCATGGCAGTTTCAAAAGACGATGGCCAGACATGGACGCTCGTCAAGACGCTGGAAGGCAATCTCCGCAACGGATGGTATTGCTACATCGCCATCCATTTCGTCGGTGACGACATCCTGCTCGGCTACTGCGCGTTGGACGGACTCGCCCATTCGCGAATCACGAAAGTCCCTGTCAGCTGGCTATATAGGGATGTTCCCGCACGGCCGTACGAATGCAGTCCGTCCATTTTCGACAATGTCGCCAACGGCCCGTTCACGACTCTTGAGACGTCGCTTGGAACATGGACGGCCGCCGAAGGCCAGATGGAAGTCATGACCTATGTGCGCGGCAAAGGCATCAATTTAAAAGGCGGCGCCGAAACATCCATGGAATTGAATCTGCCCGCCCCGCAGAAACTGTCGGACGTGGCATTGACCGCCGAACGCTTCACGTCGGCTCCGCCATATGCTTTTGCCATCGAAGCATTTGCGGATGGGAAATGGACGCTTGTCTTCACGCAGGGCGTCAAGACGACAGTCGGCGAACGCCATCCCGTCGTCTGGTCGCAACCGACGCTGACGACGCAACGCCTTCGTTTCCGCTGCTCTTCGCCGCGCGGTGTCATCGTCGGCGTTCCGCAGACCGTCACGCTGAACGCCTTCTTTGAAGACTGAAGAAGCTTCCAAGCAAAAAACAGGCTCCTAGAATTCCAGGATCCTAGGAGCCTTAAGCATTTCAGGGAGGGACGCGCTCCAGCGCATCCGGTCACGCAGGAGCGTGACCCTCCCAGGCCATAAGCCATAAGCCATAAGCCTTTAGCCATAAGCCTTTAGCACCGCCCATCGGGCGGTTTATGGTGTGAGGCGTTTCGGGCTGCGGAAGAGGAACATCGCCTCGTTGATGTGCAGACCGCAGAGCAGCATCGTCAAGCGGTCCACGCCAAGACCGAAACCGCCATGCGGCGGGCAGCCGTATTTGAAGAATTCCAGATAGAACTTGACGTCTTCGTCCAAGCCTTTCTCCTGGGCCTGCTTCTTCAACACGTCATAGCGATGTTCACGCTGGGCGCCCGTCGTGATTTCGACGCCGCGCCAAATCAAATCGTAGCCTTGCGGGATGCCGTTTTCGTCGCGCATGTGGTAGAACGCGCGCTTTTCGGCGCTGTAGTCGGTAATGAAGAGGAACTCGTGGTTGTAGTGCTTCTTCACCCATTCGTAGCTCAGTTGTTCCGCTTCCGTCGTCAGATCGCCCTTTTCGGATTCGGGAACCTTGTAGCCGAATTCGGCCTCCAAGGCGGCATAGAGATCCGCCAATTTGACGGTCGGGAACGGCAACGTCGGCACAACGACTTCCAGCCCAAAGGCTTCGGCAATCTGGTCTCCGTACTTTTCCTTCACGGCGGCTAATGCGTAGGTCAGCAACTGCGCTTCCATATCCATCACGTCATGGAAGGAATCAATGTAGCTGAACTCTAGATCGAAGCCTGTGAATTCCGTCGTATGCTTGTTCGTGAACGACTTCTCCGCGCGGAACACGGGGCCGCATTCGAAAATGCGTTCGAAACCGGCCGCCATCGCCATCTGCTTGTAGAACTGCGGACTCTGCGCCAAATACGCAAAGCGGTCGAAATACTCGACTTTGAACACATCCGCACCGCTTTCGCTGGCCGCGCCGATCAGTTTCGGCGTATGGATTTCGATGAAATCCTTCTTCAGCAGGAATTCGCGCAAAGCGGCGACGAACGCCGTCTGAGCCTTGAACATCAGCTGATTTTTCGCCGTGCGCAAATCGACCCAACGGTAGTCCAGACGCGTATCGATGTCCGAACGATCCAGGCCGGGCTTCTTCTTCGTCGCGGGAATCGCTTCGCGGACGATCGGCAGCGGATCCGCAACGGAATCCACTTTCAACGCCGTCGGCAGTACTTCGACGCCGTTCAGTTTCACGTATTCGCTCGCCACCGCGACGCCTTCCACCGTGATCACGGAATCCAGCGTGACTTTCGCAAGTTCTTCCAGCAGTTCAGGATGCTTCTCCTTTTCAACTGTCACCTGCACCTTGCCCGTGATGTCCTTCAGGACGATGAACGCCATCGCCTTGCTGTCGCGGAAATTCTCCACGAAACCACGAAGCAACACTGGCTTGTCCAGATTCTCCTTGATCGATCCGATGCTCGTGCGCGGCAGAGATTTGTTCGTTTCGTTGCTCATGTTATACCTCTATTATGCCCTATCATTTTTGTCTTACATGTCGCTTTTCAAGCGACGATCGCGCAGAAGCGCGCCTCTCCCATGATTGAATGGCAATTAGCTTTAAGCTTTTAGCTTTAAGCTTTTAGCTTTAAGCTTTTAGCTTTAAATAGACAGCTTGCTGGCTATGAAATCATGCAGTTCGTCCATCTTGATGGTCACCTGCTCGGACGTCTCCATCAGCTTGCAGCCGATCGTGCCGTCCGCCAATTCGTTTTCGCCGCGAATCAGCACCAACCGCGCGTTCGCCTTGTTCGCGCCGCGCATCTGCGCCTTCATGCTTCGCGCCGTGAAATCCGCCTTGATGCGCAAGTCGCCGAACGACTGCCACAACGTTTCCGCCAACTGCAGGCCAGGCAGAACGGCTGGTTCGCCAAGGCTCAGAATCATGATATCCGCGTCACGGATCGTCTTCACGCCCATGCCGAGGCTCTCGCGAGCCAGCAGCAGACGCTCCATGCCCGCCGCGAAACCGATGCCTTCAATCGGATTCTTCATGCCAGGGAACGCAATCTGATAGCGCCCGCCGCCAGCGACCGCATCCTGCGCGCCAAGCCCCGTGTGGGTCACTTCGAAAACCGTGTGGACATAGTAGTCCAGACCGCGAACGAGACGCGGCGCAAATTCGTAATCGACGCCGACCTGCTTCAACCCTTCGCAGACCTTATTGAAGTAGTCGCGACTCGTATCACTCAGCAAATCAATGATTTTCGGCGCGTCCTGCGCGAACGTCTTGCACGGTTCGCACTTGCAGTCCAGAATACGCCACACATTCGTCTCCAGACGGCGGCGGCAATCTTCGCACATGTCGTTGATTTTCGGAGCGAAATATTCCTTGAGGGCGGTCGTCACCCGCTGACGATCTTCCGGAAGCCCTTTCGTGTTGATGTTCACATGGCAGTCCTTCAGGCCGATCTTGTCCAGAAAACGGCACAGCATCGAAATCACTTCGACGTCCATCCACGGATTGTTCGTCCCGACGGATTCCACACCGATCTGGTGGAACTGACGGCGGCGCCCCGCCGCCGGACGTTCGCCACGGAACATCGGGCCAAAGTAGAACACGCGCCGTTCATCGCCTTGATCCAACCCGCTGTTCGCAATCGCGCGAATGACGCCCGCCGTCCCTTCGGGACGCAGCGTCAGACTACGGCCGCCGCGGTCTTGGAACGTGTACATCTCCTTCTGCACAACGTCCGACTCTTCGCCCAAGTTCTTCTCAAACACTTCCGTACGCTCAAAAATCGGCGTGCGGATTTCGCCGTATCCATAACGGTGGAACACATCGCGGGCCGCCTGTTCTAGCTCTATCCATTCCAACGTCTCCGGTTCCCAAATATCCGACGTCCCCGGCAGGGGTTCTATGTTCGCGGCCATAATCGTCCACCTTCTGTCAACACTATACCTTAATTAAATAAAAGCGGGAAGCCAGACACTCTGATGATTGCCGACTTCCCGCCATTGACTTGAAAAACGAAGCTTAATTCGAATTTCCTTGCCTTACTTCGCGTTCTTCACAGCCTTCGGGCTGAGCTTCACAACGAGCTTGCGCATTTCTTTGCCGGGCTTGAACTTAACAACGGCGCGTTCCGGAATCTTGACTTCCTGCTTCGGGGAGTTCGGGTTACGGCCGACGCGGGCCTTGCGGGTCAGAACTTCGAAAACACCAAAGTTACGGAACTCGATGTTGTTACCAGCGGCCAGTTCTTCCGTGATGGTATCCAACGTCAGCTGGATGATGTCCATCACGTCACTCTGCTTCATGTTCGCCTGACGGGCAACGCGAATCACTAAATCTCTTTTCGTCATGGTCATTGCTGTTCTTCCTTAAGTTTTTGATTTATGGCACTCGTCATGCCACTCCGTTACCATACTTCACGGACTCCTGTAATGTCCGAACGATGTTATAAGATACTACGTATTTATCCTTAAACAAGCACCTTCAAGAAAAAATCGATATTTTTTGGTCTTTTTCTCACTCTTTTTCATAAAAAATGCCGCCAACTTGCTCAGTTGACGGCATTCTTGACCTCTCGTCATCGCTTTTCACGCCTATGCAAGGCGGAACAAACACGATGACAGCAACTGTTACTGCAGATTCACGGCCGTGCCAACCGCGTTCACATAATACTTGAAACCGTAGTCCTTCGCCTGACCGGATTTGATGGACGACGCATGACCGTCGAACCAGGAAACGTTCGCCAAGTCGTTGTGCAACGTGGAAATGGAACCCGTTTCGACGAGATCATCCGGGCAGCAGGCCCATTCGCCGATATTGGAGCCGTTCGACCGCTGCGTGTCCATGAAGATCATCGTCTCGGAAGGCTTCGTCAAGCCGGCAAGATTGTAATAGACACCTCCGTTGTTGACCAAGAATGTGCCGAAACGGGACTTGTTGGCGTTGTACCACGCCATGTTGTTCCAAACACCGTAGAAAACGCCGATTGTGTACCATCTGTACGTGTAGGTCGGTTGGTTGTAGGCCTGGATGGTCGGGCAGTGGAACTCCTTGTAGCTGCAGTATTGAAGCTGATCACCCAACACGTAGGCCGGAGGTTCGCTAGGATAGTTGCACACCATCATGTTGTTGTAGTCGGACGAATACAGTTGCTCGGCAAGCATAAGTTGCTTGTGCTGGTTCGTGCAGGTAATGGCGTGCGCCTTGTTGCGGGCTTTCGCCAGCGCAGGCAACAGCATGGAGGCCAGAATGGCGATGATGGCGATGACAACTAACAACTCAATCAACGTAAAATGCTTCTTCATGTTTTGCTCCTTTTGGGCGTTTTTTTGCTCTATAACAATCATAATGTGAACTTATGGAATCCCTTTTTGTTTTAATATGCCAATAAAGAAGCCATTGTCAATCGCTTTTTAATCTTTTTTTAATTTTTTTAGAAGGGAGGGAGGGCTTGTCAATGCCTCTCCATCCTGTCCGATTCAGCCTCTGTATCCCACTCTCTTCTGTTTTTTCCACAAAAAAGGGGCTGTTGTAAAACCTCTGCCAATTTGCCCCGAAGGGGCCAGATGTGAGTAACCCCAGGCGAAGCCTGGGGTGAGGCAAGAAAAGAAAACGCGGCCTCGAAGAGGCCGAATGTGAAAAGGCCTGATGTGTAACATTCTCACATTCAGCCTCTTCGAGGCTGCTAGTCAGAAGGGTGCCTATCCCCCCAGGCTTTGCCTGGGGTTACTTACATGACGCCTCTTCGAGGCTGACAAGGAAAAACAAAAAGGGCTGTTGCATCTCTTGTTAGGTTTTGCAACAGCCCCTTTTGAATTGTCGCTATCGGCATTCCCTCCACGAGAAGCCGATGACGAGAATGGAAGTTGTCACTTCAACGGGATGGCCGTGCCGGTGGAGTTCACATAGTGGCTGTAGCCGTAGTCCTTCGCCTGGCCGGACTTGATGGACGCCGCATGGCCGTCGAAGTAGGAGACATTCGCCATGTCGTTGTGCAGCGTCGCAATGGACCCCGTCTCGACAAGGCTGTTCGGATTACAGGCCCATTCGCCAACCATCGAGCCATTCGAACGCAATGTGTCCATATGAAGCTGCGTTTCAGAAGCTTTAAGCAGATTGTCCAGACTGTAATAGACGTTGCCGACCAAAATCGCGCCGATACGGGTCTTGTTGGCGTTGTACCAAGCGCTGCCATCCCAGACAGCATAGAACACGCCGATTGTATTCCAGCGGTTGCCGTTCGTCGGAGCGCTGTTGGCTGTAATGGCCGGGCAGTGGAACTCCTTGTAGGAGCAGTACTGAAGGTCTTCCGCCAACACAAAGGAGGCCGGCTGGTTCGAGTAGTTCGAGACCATCATGTTGTGGTAGTCGGACGCATACAACTGCTGCGCAAGCATAATCTGCTTGTGCTGGTTTGTGCATGTGACGGCGCGAGCCTTGTTGCGGGCCTTCGCCAACGCCGGCAGCAGCATGGCGGCCAGAATGGCGATGATGGCGATGACGACCAGCAGTTCAATCAACGTAAAATGCTTCTTCATGTTTTGCTCCTTTTTGGGCGTTTTGTACTCAAAACAATGGTTATGTAATCTTTTGGAATGGTTACCTGATTCTAATATGACCATGAAGAAGCCATTGTCAACCACTTTTTTTAATATTTTTTTAACTTTTTGGGTAAAATTCCTCAAAAAGCAAGCAGCCAAGCCATGACGAACAGGCCAACTGCCGACAAACCAAGCCCTATCTGGAGAGGCCATGAGGCAAGTCGTTTGTCTTCCATCGGCAACGCCGCCCCGATGAGCGCCCCAACGCCGAAGCCCAACGCATGCCCCATCAAATCCGTTCCTGGCCCCGTTCCATTCAAACTCAGCATGGCAACCATTGCCAACAGCGGCGTCCATGGAATCAATTTGATGATTGGCCCGCCCGGAAACTGCCGATGTCGCCGCCATGCCTTCCGCGTATGCAATGCCCCCAAAATTCCAAGCAACCCGAAAACCATCGTGGAAGCACCCAGTGCCCGATGCCCTTCCATGCCGATCACCGCCATCAGACCATTGCCAAGAAAACCAGCCATGGTCATCGACAGCAGTCCGACGCCCGCTCCGGTCTCCGTCCCGACCAGACATCCTAAAGCAAAGCCCCAGAACACGTTGGACAACACATGCGTCGCGTCTGAATGCAACGTCAACGCCGTCAGGCTCCGCCACCATTCACCGCCGCGAACCAACGCGTTGTCCCAAATTCCCGCCTCATGCCAGCGGTTCATTCCGTCCAAAGTTCCACCGACAAACAGGTAGAAACGGAACAACAACGCGAAAAACAGCAGAAACACGCAGAACGCCTCGTCGGTGACCAACGGCCGCGCAGCGGCCGCTTCCGCCTCCCGCGCCGCATCATCTTGCGGCGGCGGCCAATCCGCATGGCGGGCTTCATAAATCGAAAACTCCTGCTCCGCCTTTTCCGCATAATCCCACGGGACAAGAATCATTGGCTCAACACCTTCGAATTCAACACGATACGGAATCTTCTGGCTCGACAGCAACGCCAGCCACGGCATAAAATGCTCCCGCCGCGGCGGCCTGAACGGCACAAAATCCGGATGCTCCGCGACATCACTCTCCGCCTGTTTCAAGAGTGACGGAAGCGGTGGCGGCGGCGGCAACGGCAAGATTTCAGGCCGTTTCTTTGGCTGTTCCGCACTGTCTGGCCCATCATCCAATGGTCTTTCAGGCTGGTCATTCATTTTTTGCACATGCTTTTGAGCTCTTCTTCCTGCATTTGCCTTAAGCTTTCAGCTTTAAGCTTTTAGCTCTTCTGCTGCCATTCCAAACTGCCATCTTCTTTTCGAACAAGCCGTTCGATTTTCTGCTCCGCCTCCTTCAGCTTCGCCTGGCAGAGCTTGTTCAGACGCATGCCCTCTTCAAACTGCGCCATGCTTTCCTCCAACGACAAGCCGCCATTCTCCAACTGCGCCACAATCGCCTCCAAGCGGGCCAACGCCTCTTCGAATTTGATTTCCTGTTTCTCTTCTTTTTTCTTATTCTCTTCCATCGTCGTTCCCCTATTTTCAATTATTATACTATATAATATAATGACTTATGATTCCTTCACGCTTTCAACGGCCACGTCAAGTTCACCGTCGCCAAGCAACGCATGGAGCTTCGCTCCTTCAAACGTCTCGTCCGCCCGCCGAACCGCATGACCACCGCTGTCCAACAGGATACTGTAACCACGTGTCAATACGGATTTTGGATTCAAAGCTTTCATGCCGACTGCGACACGTTCCAACCGATGAGTCCGCTCTTCCATCTGCCGTTCCATGGCCTGCGGCAGCCGCTCCGCTGCTGCGTCCAACCGTTGGCGTCGTGTCGTCGCCAAACTTGGAAGCACTTGCAACAATCGCGATTCCACATAGTCCAGCCGCTGACGGCGAGCCGTCGCCAACCCCGGAAGTGCCTGCAACAGACGCGATTCCAGATAATCCAACCGTTGACGGCGAGCCGTCGCAAGCCCTGGAAGCGCAGACAACAGCCGCGCCCCCAGATAATCCACCTGTTGCGACAAACGGTTCACATAATCCTCCGGATGCGACAGCATTGGACAAGATGACGCCCTTTCATAACGCCGATGCAGATTCGCCACGCGAAGCTGCATGACGCCGGTCATCCGCTGTTCGATGGTCTCCAGCCGTTCGCCAAGCTCCGCTTTGCCGCGAACAAGAAACTCCGCCGCCGCCGTCGGCGTCGCCGCCGCGTAATCCGCCACAAAGTCCGAAATCGAATGATCCCGCTCATGTCCAACTGCGCTGACGACAGGAATTTCCGATGCCGCAATCGCCCGCGCCAACTGTTCGTCGTTGAACGCCCACAAATCCTCCACGGAACCACCGCCGCGCGTCAATACGATAACGTCACACGACTGTGTCTTGTTGAAATATTCAATCGCCTTGATCAATTTTGGCGGGGCTTCCGTGCCTTGCACAAGTGACGGAATGACACGCACATGCATGCCGCTGAAACGTCGATTCAACACCCGCAGGAAGTCCTGTATGGCGGCTCCGCTCCATGATGTGATCAGACCGATAATGCGCGGCATCGTCGGAATCGGCCGTTTGCGTGACGGATCGAACAGCCCTTCCGCACCAAGCTTCAGTTTCAGCTCTTCAAACAAACGATTCAGTTCGCCTGCCCCTACTGGAGTGATGGAACTCGCCTGCAACTGATATTCGCCGCGCGGCTCATAAACCGTGATTCGCCCGCAGACATCCACCTCCATGCCGCGTTCAAGCCGCATCTGCTGGGCCTGTTGCGCATAACGAAACGCCGCGCCGCGAAGCTGGCTCGTCGCGTCCTTCAAACTGAAATACACATGGCCGGACGCATGTACCGTCAAATCGCTCAATTCGCCGCGAACCCATATCTGCGGAAACGACCGCTCCACGCAGGTCTTCACCGCGCGGTTCACTTCACTGACAGTTAATGGACGTTGCGCCTCTTCCATTCTCTAACCCCGTATCACATTGCCCTTCCGTTGGTTCCAGATACAAAAAAGGCGCATCCCTTTCAAGGGACACGCCCTTTTAAAATTCGAAAAAGACTATTTGCCGCAGGTGATCAGAAGACGCCCTTCCTCAACTTTCACGCTCTTCAGATTCTTGCGGACTTCGCCCATCTCGCCGCATTTGCCGGACATCGCCGCAAACTGCTGCTTCACGAAATCGGCCGCCTGCTTTACAGGCATCGGCAGAAGACCAACCTTTGGATTCACATCCTCCAACACCAAGGCGCCTCTACCAGTCAGATTCGGCTTCCATTCAATGACATAGTTCACTGGGGCGAACTTGTAGGCCGTGCAGCTCAAGATGATTTTCACATTGCCGCTGGCGAGGAAATTCACGCTGACGTTGTTCGCCACCATGTTGCCTTCGCCGCTCGGGCCGTTCAGCAAGCCCATCGTCTTGTTCGCGATATTCGTCGCCTCTTCGTTCGTAAACGTCAAATCGACATCAGGTATTGGGGCTTCCTTCTTCTTCTTGCCGCCTTTCTTATCACCTTTCTTGTCCTTCTTGCCGCCTTCCTCCGCCTCCACTTTTGGCGGCTTGCATTTGCCGGCCTCGAATTTCGCCATCGCGTCCGGCGACGGCTCCGCGCCTTTAATCTTACCACCGGGAGGAATCAGAATGCCGCCCAAAACGACCGCCAGAATGACGGCGATGATGCCGCCGCCAATCTGATTCATCAGTTTCTGCTGAGCAAGACGCTTCTTATCTTCTTCAGACGGACCGACTTCCGTCGGCTTCAATTCATCAAGGTTCAGCTTCTCGCCACAGGTACGGCAGAAAATCGCGTTCAGCAAATTGTCGGCACCGCATTTCGGACAATTAATCATGGTTCGCTCCCTGAAATCTTGTTTATCTCAATATCTCTCGCCTATACCGCTCAAGACGCCTTGGCCGCATCACCGCCCTTCGCGGGTGGCGGCGTGGCCGCAGGCTTCGATTCGCTTTCTTTCTTTTTAGGCGCATGTTCAGGCGGCGGATTCTGCTTGCCGTTGTAGTCCGTGCAATAGAACCCCTTGCCTTTGAAGATGATACCAGCGCCTGCACCAATCAGACGACGCAACGCGCCACCGCATTTCTCACACGTCGTCAGCTTCGGCTCCGTCATGCTTTGAAAAACTTCAAAGCGGTCGCCGCATTTTTCACATTTATACTCGTACGTAGGCATCTCAAACCAATCCGTTCTTTTCCAAACCTCTCGTCTCCTGTGAATCGTTAGAACCTATAAATTTATACCATTTCTGTAAAAATTCAACTTTTCTTAAGGATTTTGAAACCATATATACTATTATCTATTAGCTAAACATTGTCAAACCATCACGGCAATTTTTTTCATGTCGCATTGTTCACCGCCTCTCCTAATTGCATCTGTTTTATTGTTTTTTTCCAAATCATCATTATCGTATGACCACGGTAATTCACGTTTTGTTCCTTATCAGGAGTCCATCACCATGGCCAATCTGGCTGTCAATCTCGCGGGCGTCCAGCTCCGCAATCCTGTTCTGACCGCTTCCGGAACCTTCGGCTACGGAAAGGAATACAAAGATTTAGTCCCCTTCGAAAAAATCGGCGGCATCACCGTCAAAGGCGTTTCGCCCTTCCCGTCCCACGGCAATCCCATGCCGCGCACGGCGGAAGTCTATGGCGGCATGCTCAACGCCATCGGCCTCCAGAATCCGGGCATAGACAAATTCATCACCCATGAGGACTATCTCCCCTTCCTGCGAACGGTCGATTGCGCCGTGTTCGTCAACATCTGGGGCAAATCCATCGAACAGTACGCGGAAGTCGCCGCACGTCTTGAAGCGGAAAAACGCGGCATCGCGGCGTTGGAAATCAACATCTCCTGCCCGAACGTCAAAGAAGGCGGCATCGCCTTCGGCACCGATCCCGTGCAGGCCGCCGCCGTCGTCCGCGCCGTCCGCAACGCCACGACGTTACCGCTCGTCACAAAGCTCTCCCCCAATGTCACACGAATCGGCGATTTCGCAAAAGCCGTCGTGGACGCAGGTTCGGACATGATCTCCCTCATCAACACGATCCCCGGCATGGCCATCGACATCGAACGGCGCGCCTTCAAAATCGCCAACAAGACCGGCGGCTTCAGCGGCCCCGCCCTCAAGCCGATCGCCGTCCGCATGGTTTATGAAGCGCGGCAGGCCGTCAATGTCCCGATCATCGGAATCGGTGGAATATCGACGGCGGAAGACGTCGTCGAATTCATGATGGCGGGTGCCAACGCCGTCGCCGTCGGCACGGCCATTTTCAGCGATCCTTCCTGCCTCGTCCGCATCGTGGATGGGCTGGACGCCTGGCTGGACCGCCATAACATCGCCAATGTCAACGATATCGTCGGCGTCATGCAGGCATAGCAGATTGTCCTCTAATCATGGTGTCATTCAATACCACCACAGGATATACCATGGCATCTTTAATTCTTTCAGCACATCCCAAAGCTGCTGGAACTGCCTTTCGTCCAGACGTTCAAGATTAAACGAAAGATAAAGAATCATTGCAGACCGTGCCATATTGGACGTACTTTCCGCACGGATGGCGGTCATCGCCTCCTCAAAGAACACTTTTGAATAGGATGACAATGAAGGGCCGAAGAAATCATTCGGATTTTCATAATACTTTTTATTTGGATCTGTTTCAAGATACGAAACCAGATAGTTCCATGCCTCTTTTTCTGGTTTGAAGGCATACTTCAATTTATTATACTGACCATCTTCCCAATGGACATCCTTGAAAACGTCTGGTTTCTGTCCGCTCTTCCGCGCCTCACAAAGCAACAGATAAACCAACACATTGCGATAGCAGTCCACTGGCTTTCCTATCAAGTCATCGCGTGGCACTTTTTCATGCTTCAGCGTCTCACGCAAGCTCTTCACGGTAACAACACCACGTTTCTTCTTGATATATTCCGCCATCTGCCGAGTGACTGGCTTATCCTCTAACCTGCTTTCCAAAATTACATCCGCAATCCGACGCAACCCACGTCGTTCGCCTGCACAACGCGCCATGAGGACGGACAACGCAAATGCAGACGTCCCCGCCGATGGACTATGAATCATGTTCAAAAGCTCACGCAAATCATCCACCGTCGGTTCCACTTCGTTCCACAGAATATCCTGCGCCCTCCCAATTGGCCTCTTCAACTGGCGTTTCATGTCCACAAGGCGCTTCTCTTGCTCTTCATCTAAAAGCCACATCGCCCTAACTATATAATTACAAAGAAACTCCCACGTCATATCAGAAACGTCACCAGACTGCAAGACAGCGGCGACCTCATCGAAAAACACCTTTGAATAGGCGGTCATGGCTTCTTCTACCGCATATCTGACGAGAATCAGCTTTCTCCTCTGCTCCCCGTCAACAACCATGAGCGACTTGTCCAATGCCTTAATTTTTCCGAACAGATATTCCCAAGCATCCCTTTCAGGCTTGACACCATATTCCAACAACGTCTTTTGTGACTTGCTTAACGAAACACCGGCAGGAATTTCCACAGTTTTTCCTGTTCGACGCGCCTCACGAAGCAGTAGATAGACCAGCATATCCTGATAAAAATCCGCCGCCGTTTTTTGGCTGAAAACCTTTTCATTATCATTTCCTTTGCCATCATGATTATCTGCTTCTCTTAGCCTTTTTATCTCCTGCGCAAGCACTTCCGTAGTCAGCGGATTTGTGCGTTGCAAAAAGAATCCGGCCATCGTCAATAACGGTTCCAACGCCTGAAGTCTCTGGATTTCCGTGCTCACAGCATGCAGTTTGTCCACATGATCCGCATTCCGCGTAGCGGCAACGACAAAGGCATATTTCACCACATCTGGATGCGGATTGTGCAGAAGCTCCATAAGCAACTGCATCTCGGCCTCCGTCAATTCTGTTTCATGCCACAGAATGCATTTGGCCTGTTCCCTCCGCCTCAAATCCGCAGGCGGAATCGGCTTCGAGTCGTCTGCATACACCGTACAGACGGTCAATAACAGCGCCAATAACAGCATTCTTTTCATCGTGCTTCTCCGCGTCTCGTTTGCCTAACCTCTTGCCATCACGACATTGTGAAACATGCCATACTAAAACATATCTTCTAATTAGACGTTTGCAAATCCATTTTCTTATGCCATCAACACAAGAAAAAACACTTTTTGGAAAAACTTCTTATTCCCATTCGTCCAACTCCCAAGCCTTGCCAATGTCAATTTCTAGTTTTTTCATGCCGTGGCATTATATTAAGTAATTTGTCTTTTGCCTTCAATGGCAACGTCTGTAATCATGAGCTATTCTTGGGAGCCACCGAATGAACCCATTGGCACAGGAACTTAACCGGCAAATCGCCGCCGTCAACCCACACGTGCTCGACATGCTATCCGAGCGCGGCAAGCGCTTCTATTTTCCAAAAGGCATCTTAAGCCAGTCCGCGGAAGCGAAAAGCCTGGCCACTAAATTCAACGCCACTATCGGAACAGCTCTTGAAGACGGCCACGCCATGGCCCTCCCGTCCCTCATGGAAGAACTGCCGGGCATCGACGCCAATTCGGCCCTCCTCTACGCGCCGTCCCCTGGAAATCCAAAGCTCCGTGAAGCGTGGCGAATCAAGACGCTTCATGATAATCCGTCGCTGTCCGGCCATCCCGTCTCCCTGCCCATTGTGACAAACGGCCTTTCCCATGGCCTCTCTCTTTTGGCGGACATGTTCGCCAATCCAGGCGATCCGCTCATCTATCCGGACATGAACTGGGGCAACTACGCCCTCAACTTCGTCGTCCGTTCAGAAGCCGTGCCCTGTTACTACAAGTTCTTCAAAAACAATGGTTTCAATATCGATGCATTCCGCGAGGCCCTCACGAAATACTCAGAAGGCCATGACAAAGTTATCGTTCTTTTGAACTTCCCCAACAACCCCAGCGGATATACGCCCACGGAAGCCGAAGGCGACGCCATCGCGAACGCCCTCGTCGAACTCGCTGAAAAAGGCGTCAACATCGTCGCTATCATCGACGACGCCTATTTCGGGCTGTTTTTTGACAAACACTGCATGCAGGAATCCCTCTTCACGAAACTGGCAGGCCGCCATGAACGCCTGCTCGCCGTCAAGGCGGATGCCGCGACGAAGGAAGTCTATGTCTGGGGGCTCCGCGTCGGTTTCGTTAGCGTCGCCGTCAAATCCGCCGTTGATCCATGGCCGCTCTATGAAGCGCTCAACGCCAAGTTCGGCGGTGTCATCCGCAGCGTCATCAGCAACTGCTCCGCTCTGTCGCAGAAGCTTGTCCTGCATGCACTTAACAGTCCGAGCTTCTATCGTGAGCGTGCCCAGAAAGTCGCCAAGATGAAAGATCGCGCCACGAAGGTGAAGGAAGTCCTTTCCAATCCGAAATACGATGACGCATGGGAAGTCTATCCATTCAACAGCGGTTATTTCATGTGCCTTCGCATCAAGAATGTGGATTCGGAAAAGCTTCGGTTGCATTTGCTTGAGAACTACGGCGTCGGAACCATCTCAGTCACGCCAACGGATCTGCGTATCGCCTTCAGCTGTTTGGAAGTCGATCAGATTCAAGAGCTTTTCGATATCATCTATCAAGGTTGCAAAGACTTGACCGCCAAATAACAACGATGCTGGACATCCCTGCAGACTGGCTGGCCGCCATGCGGCCATTTCTGAAACTCCAAGGCGTCAATCTGGATGCCTTGGAGGCCTTTCTGGATCGCGAATATGCGTCAGGACAGGTATTTCCGCCGCGCCATCAGATTTTCCGCGCCTTCGCCGCAACGCCGTTTGACGATGTCCGACTGTTGTTGCTCGGACAGGATCCCTACCATGAACAAGGCCAAGCCTGCGGTCTTGCCTTTTCCGTTCCGCCGAACACAAAAGCCCCTGCGTCGCTCCGTAATATATTAAAGGAATATGCGGACGATCTGCAACGTCCAATGCCGCAAACCGTTGATTTGTCGCCATGGACACAACAAGGCGTCATGCTGTTGAACACCGTTCTAACCGTCCGCGAAGGACAGGCCGCCTCCCATCAGAATAAAGGTTGGGAGGCGGTGACGGACGCCGCCATAAGAGCCCTTTCCGCTCGTCCGAAACCATTGGTATTCTTGCTTTGGGGCGGTCATGCGCAAAAGAAAAAGCCGTTGATCGACGCATCGCGGCATGCCGTCATCATGACCGCCCATCCCTCGCCACTGTCGGCCTATCGTGGCTTCTTTGGCTCACGGCCATTCACACGCGTCAACGAAGCGCTCGCCAAATTAGGCCAGCCTCCTATTGATTGGACGCTGTAACATCAGTCGAATAACAATACGAGGGCCAACATCAATCCGTTGTAGCATGAATGAAGCACAATGGACTGCCGCAATCCGCCGCGCCGTTTCGCCTCCTGAAACAGCACTCCCAACACAAACAACGCAGGAGCCATCGGCAGTACGCCGTGCGCCAATGCGAAGCACAATGCCGTCAATGAAACTGCCGCCCAACGCCGTCGCAAAGCCCCTTCCAACGCCTTGAACATGATCTGACGATAGAGAAATTCCTCTACGCAAGGCGCCAAAATCATTACGCTGAAAAATGCGATAATCCAAAAGAGCACATTGGAATTGCCATGCGCCATCTGGATCAACGACTGTTCGGGAAACGGTATGCCGAATTTGTCACAAACCGTTTTCGACAGCCAATTGATTGCAACCGAACAGAATATGCACAACACAAACAGAACAGCATGCGTTCTGAACGCCACTAAATCAACCAGCCGCGGAACATCCCATTCAACCGTCTGCCGCCATCCTTTCTGCGCCGTCATGCTTCGCAGACTGATAACTGCCGCCAACGGCGCCGTCAATTGAAACGGAAGAAGCCCCAGAAGCAATTGGACGACAGGCTGTTGCGGCTTGAATATTGCCGTCACGGCACGCGCAACGACCATGCCGAGCCCGAAGCCAACCAAAGCCCACACGACTGCGACCGCATACTGCCGCGCCGCATCAAGAGCTTCCGCTTCAACGATTTCGGCTCTCTCCTGATCTTCTTCCATTAACATTTCCAATAAACATCAGCCACAGGCCTTAAGCACTCTTCCTGTCCCTTTCGTCCCTTTCGTCCCTTTCGTCCCTTCCCATAAGCCATAAGCTTTTAGCCATAAGCCGAAATAGGCCAACGGCCTATTTCGCCATCGCCCATTTATCCACATTCCATGTGATCTGCTCGTCCTTGTACGCGACCGTGATCTTGACGTCCTCCTCCCAGCCGTCGCCTTTCACGGAAACCGTTCCAGAATACTTGTCTATCCCGTCGGGCGACAAATTGACGGCCGTCACGGTAACGCCTTTTCCGGCCCAACTGGCCTCCAGGCCTTTTTTCGTCTCCGCCGCCACACGCTCCACGTTCGGCGACTTCACGCAACCGAACAGCACAGCAGCCAAGGCAACCGATACCATTGTTTTCTTCAATTTCATGTTCGTCTCCGTTATGGTCATTGAAAAGACGTCATGCACGCGGATGGAACTGGTGGTGCGCATTCGCGAACCGCGAACTATCCGTATGCGTATAGATTTGAGTCGTCGAAATATTCGCATGGCCGAGCATCTCCTGAATCACGCGCAGATCCGCGCCATTTTTCAAAAGATGCGTCGCGAACGAATGGCGGAGCATGTGCGGATATATCTCCTTGTCAATACCCGCGATACGCGCCGCCTCCGTCACAATCATCCATATCCGTTCGCGCGTCAAAGCCTTTCCCGTGCGCGACAAGAAAAACTCCAATGCCTTTCCTGTCTTGTCCAGTTTCGGCCGAACTTCACGAAGATAGGCTGCCATGCAAGCGCTCGCCTCGCGTCCGAACGGAACGACGCGCTCTTTATCACGCTTGCCGATGATTCGCAGGTAGCTTTCGTTAAAATCGACCTTCTCCAGCCGTAGTTGTGTGATTTCAGACGCGCGAAGGCCGCTTGCGTAAAGCACTTCGATGATGGCGCGATTACGAATCGTCAGAAGGTCGTTGCCCGTGTATGCGGCGATCAGTCTGTCCACCTCCGCTTCCGTCAGGAAGCCAGGCAATAGCAGACGGTTACGACTTCCCTCCATGATGTCCGTGATGTCATTCTTGATGATTTGCTCTTCAACAAGATAGCGGAAAAAGACTTTGATGGAGACAAGACGTCTCGCGAGCGTCGTCGGCTCCATGCCATTGTCTTTATCCGCCTCTAGAAAATCGCTGATATCATCCCGTCTAACATCTTCCCATTCATCGATATGCAGAGATTCTAGATAGCGGATGAAAAACTCCATGTCGGAACCATAGGCCTTCGCCGTTCGTGGCGACAGACCGCGCTCCAGCCGTAGATGGCCGATGAAATCGTTGAAGCACTCCCTCAGCATATCCAACTATTCTCCCAATGACCGACGGCTTCCGATGGCGATGGCCAGCGTCGCCGCATCCGCATACGTCAAATCTGAACCAATTGGCACACCGGACGCGATTCGCGTAATCCGCACTGGCAAATCAGCGAATTCCTGCGCCAGATAATGCGCCGTCGCCTCACCTTCCACATCCGGACTTGTCGCCAATATCAGTTCCGCCACGCCGCCATCGACCAATCGTGCGCGCAACTCCTTGATACGCAAATCTTCCGGGCCTTTTCCGGAAAGCGGCGACAGCTTGCCGCCCAAGACATGGTACAATCCGCGAAAACAACCGGAATTTTCCAAAACCATCAGTTGCGACGGCTGCTCCACAACGCAGATCACATTCCGCTGACGCTGCCCGTCACGGCAAATCGAACACGTCTCTTCCTCCGAAAGATTTCCGCAAATGGCGCATCGTCTGATGCGGGAACGCAACGTGCCAAGCGACTCCGCAAAGCCCTGCAAATCCGCCTCCGGCCAATCCATGCACGACAACGCCAGACGCTCCGCCGTCCGCTTGCCGATGCCGGGCAGACGGGAGAAGTACGCCGTCAAGCGTTGCAATGCAGGTGGATATGCGGCCATTTTCACCTCTCGGATTATTCTTTTGACTACTGATTCTTCTTGACACGCGCGAAGATGACATCCGTCGCAAACAAATCATTGACTTGTTTCACAAATGGATGTTCACGAAGCTTTTGCAACTCTTCCGCCGTCGGCTCACGCAAACCTTTGCCAAGCGATTCCGCCTCTTCCGAGACATTGTCCCGCGTGGATGTCGTAGCCGCCAAAAACGGTGTCTGCGGAATGGACACATCCGTCTCCGGCGTGATATCGTCATTATATTCGAAATTATCCTGCTGGCTCATGCTCAACAGGACATTCGCCGTCGTCAGTCTGGCCTCTTCGTCATCTACCGGATTGGCCGCTGGCGGCTCAACTGCTGATGGCGCGGCGGGTTGCGATGGCGTTGTCACAGGTTCTTGAGGCGCAGGATCTTGCGGAGCAGATGTCGTCAACGGCTCCTGCATGTCAGGAGCCGTGTAAACAAGCGCGGGTTGTGGTGTGTCGGCCACAGGCTGTGGGACCTCTACGGGCTGTGGTGGAGTTGTTGCAGCTACCGTGCTAACGGCGGCGGGTGGTGGTTCAGTTGGCTGCGACGCGGCTACGGGTTGCGGCTCAATTGGCTGCGGTGCGGCTACTGGTTGCGGCGCCGCAACAGGCTGCTGTGCAGCTACTTGCGGCTGTACAGTAGGTTGCGACGTAGGTGTTGCGGCCGCCGTGCTAACGGCGGCGGGCGGAATCACAATCGCAGGCCGTGGAGGCGGCAATTGGTCTGGCGGCAACACGCCTGTCAGCACATTCAGTCGCGCAATAATATCATCCAACTGCACACTATGCGCATCCAGCATGACACGGGCCAAAACAGTCTCGAAATAAATCCGCTTATTGACAGCCGCGCGGAACGACCATTCCTGCGCCACCAATCCTTGCAAAATCCGCTGAACCATCTGGCGGTCAATCGAACGGCCGATGCCGATCAAATCTGCCAGTTCGCTATCGCTCACTTCCAAGAACTTAGACGGATCATCGCAAATGCCCGCCACCATGATGTTGCGGACGTAATTAATCAAATCGCCGAACAAACGTTCCAAATCACGGCCGCTGTCCGCCAACGACTGCAACACGACCATTGCGCGATTAATGTCGTTCGTGAACAAAGCCGCGGCCATTTCGCGCAGTTCAATGCCGGAAGCCAATCCGAATACATCGATGACATCTTTTTCCGTAATCAGTTCACCTTCGGCCAAACCGCCGCAGAAGGCGATCATCTGGTCGAAAATGGACTGCGCATCGCGCATGCCGCCATCCGCCGCACGGGCGATGGCCGCCAAAGCGTTATCTTCCACATGGATATGTTCGCCGTCCGCAATCTGCCGCAACCGCTGGACAATCAACGGAACGGAGATGCGTTTCAAATCAAAACGCTGGCAACGGGAGATGATCGTCGGCAAAACTTTATGCGGCTCCGTCGTCGCGAAAAGGAATTTCACATGCTCTGGCGGCTCTTCCAACGTCTTCAGCAAGGCATTCCACGCCTGCGGCGTCAGCATATGGACTTCGTCGATGATATAGATTTTGTATTTGCCATTGACAGGCGTGTATTGCACGTTTTCACGGATGTCGCGGATATGCTCCACTTTGTTGTGCGACGCACCATCGATTTCAATCACATCCATGGACGTTCCGGCCGCCACTTCACGGCAGCTCTGGCATTGGCAGCATGGCTCACCATCGATGTTATTCGCGCAATTCAAAGCCTTTGCGAAAATTCGCGCCGTCGTTGTCTTGCCAATTCCGCGCGAACCAACAAATAGATACGCATGGCCGATGCGGTTCTGGATAATCGCATTCCTCAGAGTCCGGCTGATATGCTCCTGCCCGACTACTTCCGCAAACGTCTGCGGACGCCATTTTCTCGCCAGAACTTGATACGCCATGACAACTGCCCCCTTGGGTTGACTCCTCCGTCCCATTTGATTTCACGAAATAAAAAATGCCGTGTCACCTGAATCAGAGGTCCTGGCGCCCAAGTAGGCTGCTTAGGGCTGCTTTGTTCCCAACCTGACCCGGTTCACAGCGTTCCTGCCGCACAGGTTCCAAAACAGGCAACACGGCAAAATAGAATATACCACTCCTGCCAAAGAATGCAAAAACCTATCTCAAAAAAACTTTCCAATTCTGGATAAACTGGATATTCTGGATTTACTGGAACCTACAGACATCCAGAACTTCCAGAACTTCCAGAACTTCCAGCCTCTTCATGGCAGATCTTGCAACGTCGCGTCAGCGGAAATACCAAGCCGTTCGTCCGCCGCCTTGTCGGCAGCGATGGACGCCAGAATCCGTTCGAAATCACTCCAACTCACCATCTTGCAAATTGGATTCTTCAACGCCCGATGATAGCCGCGACCACGCATATAAGCTAAAACGATTTTCCGTCCATCGACCATTGCCTGTTGTTCGCCATACAAATCGACCATCCCCACGAGATGTTCGCGAATCGCTTCGCAGATTTCGCCATGCGTCGGAATGTATTCCGTTCCGTCAGCCAGTGATTTGAAAATCCATGGATTGCCGATGGCCCCGCGCGCCACCATGAGGCGGCTGCATCCCGTTCCGTCCTGCAACGCTTTCGCGCTACGGACGCCGAAGATGCCGCCATTTGCCGTCACGGGAATATGCAAGGCCTCCCGCACCGCCTTGATGACATCCATCGCCACTGGCCCTGAATAGACGCGGCAGGCAAGCCGTCCATGAATTGCAATCGCTTCAACGCCAATCGCTTCCAATTGTTCACAGAAACGCACGGTCGGTTCTGAATCATGATCATCCAGAATCCGTATTTTAACACTAAACGGCTTGTGGATTAAATCCCGTAGCAGTTTGACGCATTCCAACGCATGTTCCGGCGTTTTCAGCAACGCCGCTCCCGCGTTGCGCTGCACGACTTTCCGAACAGGGCAGCCCATGTTGAAATCGACGCAATCATAATTCATCGCGTCCAGCATGGGAGCGGCCTTTTCCAACAAGTCTAGCCGGCTGCCCATCAACTGAACGCCAACCCACGGCTCGTCGTCGCCACGGGCCAGAATATGCGAATTCTCAGGGTTGCCGAAGATGAGCGCTCCCGCGTCGATCAACGCCGTGTAGGCTTGATCCATGCCCTGTTTCCAGCACATGCGGCGAAACGGCAAATCCGTATAACCCGCCAACGGAGCCAGAACATACATTGTTTGATGTTTTTCCATGACGTTATGTTTCTTACGTCTCACATTTCCAGAACTTCCAGAACTTCCAGAATATCCAGACAAAAAAAGAGCCATGGAATTTCTCCATGGCTCATTCAATCATCAAGCTGTCTTAGCGGCGGCTGCGCAGATGGCCTTTCTCCATGAATCCGTCATAGTGGCGGGAGAGGAGATAGCCTTCAATCTGCCGCATCGTATCCAGCGAGACGCCGACGATGATCAGCAGGCTTGTGCCACCGAAGAACTGAGCGATCAACGGCTGGATGCCCATGCCGCGGCTGAGAAGCATCGGCAGAACCGCCAGAACCGTCAGGAAGACGGCGCCGGCCAGCGTGATACGCGTCATGGCGTGGTCGAGGAAAGCGGCCGTGTCGTTGCCGGGGCGGATGCCCGGGATGTAGCCGCCGTTCTTCTGCAGGTCATCCGAAATCTTGATGGGATTGAACTGGTTCGCAACCCAGAAGAAGGAGAACAACAGAATCATCAGACCGTAGAGAATGATGTAGCCAACGCTGCCGTAGGCGATAATCGGGGCGATCCATTTGACGATTGTCCAGTTCGCCGGCAGATAGCGCATCAGCATCATCGGGAACGACAGAATCGCGCCCGCGAAGATGATCGGCATAACGCCGGAGTAGTTCACACGCAGAGGCAGGTAGCTCGTCTGAGCCGCCGTCGTGCCGCCGATGCTCGAAATGCGGCGCGCCGCATAGCGGATCGGAACGCGACGCAACGCCTGCGTCAACGCGACCGTCGCCGCGCAAACGATGAAGAACATGACCAACAGGATCAACAGATGGATGACCGTCAGCTGGTTGTCGCCCGTCGCCGCGCCGCCGAAGACCTGCTTGTACAAGCTGTCCAGAGCAAGCGGCAAACGCGCGATGATGTTGACTGTGATGATCAGGGAGGCGCCGTTGCCGATGCCGTGTTCCGTGATCATTTCGCCAAGCCACATGACCAGCATGGCGCCGGCCGTCAGCGTGATGACCGTCGAAATCACAAACCAGAAGCCGGGGTTGATGACGACCGGAATGTCGCCAGCCGACAAGCCGATGCGGCGCGGATTGCTCATCGCGGACGCGAACATCACGCCCTGGATGATACAAATCGCCAGCGTCACATAACGCATGATCTGGTTGTATTTCTGGTGGCCGCTCTCGCCTTCGCGCATCATGCGCTCCAACGGCGGGAGAACAGGCGTCATCAGCTGCAGAATAATTGATGCCGAAATGTACGGCATGATGCCCAAGGCCCCGACGGCGAACTGCTCAAGAGCACCGCCGCTGAACAAATCCAACAGGTCCATGACACCGCCTTCGCCTTTGTTCGCGCTGAAGACGGCCTTCAAACCGGCAGGATTCACTCCCGGGCATGGGATCATGCTCGCCAGACGGCACAAGGCTATGATTCCGAACGTGAAAAGCAAACGCTTCTTCAGTTCCGGAATCCTCAGGCAATTCTTATATGCTGAAATCATTTTCGATTCCTTGTCCGTTTGTGCCCAAAGGCGGAAAGCAGGAGAACGGCATTGCCGCGCCCTGTTCCCGCCTTCAGCGTCCTGACTAATTGACAGACTTTCGCGTTACCGCTCAGTCCTTCTTCGCCTCGGCCGCGGCGGCTGCCTTGCGGGCGGCGCGGCGTTCCATTTCATTATAGACGGGATGCTCAATAACCGTGCAGGAGCCGCCAACCGCCTCAATCTTCTGCTTCGCGCTCGCGCTGAACTTGTCGGCCGTGATCTTCAGGGCCTTCGTCAGTTCGCCGTCAGCCAAAATCTTCAGGGGGCGATCACCTTTCTTCATCACGCCGCGTTCCTGCAGAACTTGGGCATTGACTTCAGTACCGGCTTCGAACAGCTCTTCCAGTTCGGCCAGATTGATCACTTCATACTCGATGTGGTTCGGGTTCTTGAAACCGCGCTTCGGCAGACGGCGGATCAACGGAATCTGACCACCTTCAAAATACGGACGATTGGTATGACCGGTACGCGCACCCGCGCCCTTGTCACCACGGCCGGCCGTGCGGCCGTGACCGGAACCGTCACCACGGCCGACGCGTTTGCGCGCCTGACGCGGAACGGTGTTGTGAAGATCGTGAAGTTTCATCGCTTGTATCCTCAATTCCTTTTGTTGTCATTACAGAGTGTTACGGTCGCGTTTCGCAAGCATCTCGCTGCGTGTGCGCAACTTCGCGATCGCCGCAAACGTCGCTTTCACGACATTCACCGCGTTCTTGGAACCGAGGGACTTCGCGAGGACGTCCTTCACGCCGCCAAGCTCCAGCACATGACGCATGCCGCCGCCGGCGATAACGCCGGTACCGGCTGACGCCGGACGAACAATCACGCTCGCGCCGCGGAAATCCGCCGCCACAAAATGCGTAATCGACGTACCGAACATCGGAACGGTCACAATGTTCTTGCGGGCCTGCTCACCGCCTTTGCGGATCGCGTCGGCTACTTCGTTCGCCTTGCCGAAACCCATCCCTACTTTGCCTTTCTTGTCGCCGACGACGACCAGGGCGCTGAACGAGAAGTTACGGCCGCCTTTCACAACCTTGCTGCTGCGGTTGACGGCGACGACCCGCTCTTCGTATTCCTGATCCTGCGCGACGGCACCCACGAAATCGCGGGTGTTGACAGGCGCTTCTTCGTTTTCAGGCTTGTTCAATTGATCTGCCACGGGTAAAATCTCCTGATTCCTGTGTGTCAATTTCCCGACCATGCTTACTAAACGCGCCTTGCGGCGCTCGCTTGCTCCCGGTCGGGACTCCGCACGCTGTTAAAATTCCAATCCGGCTTCGCGGGCGGCGTCCGCCAAGGCCTTTACGACACCATGGTATTTGAAACCACCGCGGTCAAACACCACTTTCTTCATCTGACGCTCAAGACCACGTTCGGCAATCGTCTTGCCGATGACCTGCGCGCTCTTGATGTTCGCGGCGAGCTTCTGCTCGCGCATCGCTTTCTCCGTCGTTGACGCACTCGCCAACGTAACGCCCTTCACATCGTCGATCAACTGCGCATAGATGTGAATGCCAGTGCGGCACACGCTCAGACGCGGCACTTCAGCCGTGCCAGAGACTTTCACGCGCAAACGGCGATGACGGCGATCTTTCGCCTCTTTCTTGGTCAGTTTGCCCATTGCTTTCTCAAGCTCCAATCATTGACAGAAACTGGACTGCATTCCAGCCTCTTATTATTCGTTTTTCGTTAAGAACTACTTCCAGACCAGGCGGCGACAGCCATCAGCTACCGACCTTCTTGCCTTCCTTCAGCACGATCTGTTCACCGGCGAAGCGCACGCCCTTGCCATGGTAGGCATCCGGAACGCGGAACTTGCGGATGTTGGCGGCCACCTGGCCGACTTTCTGCTTGTCAATGCCTTCCAGCGTGATGTGCGTCTGGTCGGCCATCGTGCATTTGATACCTTCCGGAATCTCGTACACGACCGGATTCGAATAACCAAGATTCAACGTCAGCTTCTGGCCGGCGATCTGGCCACGATAACCAACACCGAACAGCTCCATTTCGATCTTGAAGCCTTCCGTGACGCCGACGACCATCGAGTTCACAAGACTGCGAACCAAACCATGGTACATCTTCATCTGGCGTTCGTCGTTCGCACGCTTCACGTGAATCGTGTTCCCGTCCTGTTCAAGGGTGATCCCGGCCGGCATCGTGTAGCTCAACGAACCCTTCGGGCCCGTCACTTTCACGGTCTGGCCAGAAACCTCCAGCTTAACGGCTGAACCCGCCGTTATAGGTTTATTGCCCATGCGTGACATGTCTGACTTTCCTTACAATAATTATGGTTCCGACTTACCAGACGTAGCAGAGAAGCTCTCCGCCCACGTTCTGCTTGCGCGCCGCCCTGTCCGTCATGACCCCTGAAGAGGTCGACAACACGGCGATGCCCAGTCCGCCCAGGACACGAGGAATCTTGTCGCTCGGGACATACACGCGGCAGGAAGGCTTGCTCACGCGGGTGAGGCCTTCGATCACAGGGACGTTGTTCTTGCCTTTGTACTTCAAAACAACCGTCAGTTCTTTCTTGTTATGACCGATGTCATCGACTTTGTAGTCTTCAATGTAACCGGCGTCTTTCAGCGTCTCGGCCAATGAAGCCTTCAATTTCGAGCTCGGCATGGTCGCACGCGGCAGCTTCGCGTTCGAAGCGTTCCGGATGCGGGTCAGCATATCGCTGATGGGATCACTCATGCTCATCTTTTCATTCCTCCGATTCTAGGTTACCAGCTGGCCTTCGTCACACCCGGAATCTGGCCATTGTTGGCCAGCTCGCGGAAACAAATACGGCACAGGTGGAACTTGCGGATGTAGGCACGCGGACGTCCGCAGCGCTCGCAGCGGAAATAGGCCCTGCTTGAGAACTTCGGAGCCCGCTGGGACTTCACTATCAAACTTTTCTTCGCCACGGATAGGCCCCCTTAATTGTTGTTGCTCGTTGCAAACGGCATGCCGAGAAGAGTCAGAAGATCACGGGCTTCGTCATCTGTCTTGGCCGTCGTCACGATGGTGATGTTCATGCCGATCGTGTGCTTGATCTTGTCAAGGTCGATTTCGGTGAAAACGGACTGGTCCGTCAGACCGAAATTGTAGTTACCCACGCCGTCGAACGACTTCGGGCTGATACCACGGAAGTCGCGGACGCGCGGCAGCACGATGTTGATCAGACGGTACAGGAAGTTGTACATCACGCCGCGACGCAGTGTGACGCTCGCTCCGACCGCCATACCTTTACGCAATTTGAAGTTGGACACGTTGACGCGGGATTTCGTGATAACCGGCTTCTGACCAGTGATCAGGCCCAGCGTCTCCACCGCAGCCGTCATGACCTCGCGGTCCTTGTCCGTACCGACGCCCGTGTTGATGACGATCTTCACCAGCTTCGGGATTTCCATCGGATTCTTGTAACCGCGTTTCTCCTTCAGCTGAGGCACCACGGTATCCTTGTAGTAATCACTTAGTACACTCGTAATCATAATGTGTTTGACCTCGTGCTATCAGCCTTTCTGCTTCCGCGCTTCGCGCGCCTTGATCCTGGCCTGCCACGTTTCCTCGTTCATCACGTTCGAGATGTGGATCGTGCCTTCGGACTCTTCGATGCCGCCGTTCGGATGCGCCTGGCTGCGACGGATTGTCTTCTTGCGAATGGCCACGCCTTCGACGGCGACACGGCCTTTCTCACGGTCAACCTTCAGCACCTTACCGACCTTGCCGCGGTCGGCGCCGGCGATCACGCGGACCGTCATGTCTTTCTTGATCTTCGCCTGTGCCATCTCACAACACCTCCGGTGCCAATGAAACAATCTTCATGAAATTCTTGTCGCGCAGCTCGCGGGCCACGGGACCGAATATGCGGGTCCCTTTCGGGTTGTTCTGTTCGTCGATGATGACGGCCGCGTTGCGGTCAAACCGCAGGAAGCTGCCGTCTGAACGGCGGATGTTGAAGGCCGTGCGGACGATGACGGCACGCACGACTTCGCCTTTCTTCACGCCGCCGCGCGGCTGGGCTTCCTTGACGGAGGCGCGGATGACATCACCGATTTCGGCGAACTTCTTGCGCTGGCCCAACGTGCGGATGGCCATAATCTTACGGGCGCCGGAGTTGTCCGCGACGTCCATGGTGGTTTGCATTTGAATCATCTGCTCATCCTCCTCAATCGATCACGGCTGCCTTAATGATTCTCACAAGACGCCAGCGCTTCAGTTTGCTGAGCGGACGCGTCTCCATGATTTCCACAACATCGCCGATCTTCGATTCGTTGTTCTCGTCATGGATATAGCACTTGCTCGTGTGCTTCACCACTTTCTTGTAGAGCGGATGCGCGGCGCGGCGTTCGACCAGAACGACGCGCGTCTTGTCCATCTTGTCCGACACGACCGTCCCGGTGAGGACCTTGCGCAGATTCCGCACGGGCTTCTCCGCCGTTTCGGCGGCGACCGTTTCTTTGTTTTCTGTGGATTCTGACATGTTACTCACCTCTGTTACTTCGCATCAGCCAAACGGCGAGCGGTTTTTTCCGTTTCCAGGCGGGCGACGTCCTTCCGCAGCGTGCGGATGCGGGCCGAATTCTCCAACTGCCCCGTCTGGAATTGAAGCCGGAGATTGAAGATCTCTTTGCGGCAGTCCAGCAAAGCGCGATCAATTTCCTCCAACGTCAATTCGCGTATTTCTTTTGCTTTCATTTTACTATCCTGATACTTTGTACCTGGTACGTCTTATTTCACGACACGGCTCAGGAAACGGCAACGGAACGGAAGCTTGCTGGAGGCCAGCGCCAATGCTTCCTTCGCCACGCTCTCCGGGCAGCCGCTCAGCTCGATGATCATGTTGCCGGGGCGGATGACCGCCACCCAGCCTTCCGGGGCGCCTTTGCCCTTACCCATACGGGTTTCCAGAGGCTTCTTGCTGTAGGGCTTGTCGGGGAACACCCGAATCCATATCTGTCCACGACGCTGCATGTGGCGGGTCGCCGCGATACGCGCCGCTTCAATCTGGTTGGCCGTCAGCCAACCACGGTCCAACACCTGAAGACCGAATTCACCGAAGTCCAGCTTATTGCTGCTGCTTGCGATTCCCGCCCGGGACCCGCGCTGTACCTTTCGATGATCTACGCGTTTTGGCATCATTGGCATTTTTAGTGTCCTCCCAATTTTGGGGCTTGCAAATCCAAACTTTCACTCCGATAAGACCAGCGAGGGTATGGGCCTCGGAGAAACCATAATCAATATTGGCACGCAACGTATGAAGCGGAACCTTGCCTTCCTTGTACTGTTCGGTACGGGCAAGTTCGGCACCGTTCAAACGGCCCGCGCAACGAATCTTGATGCCTTCCGCACCGCTTTCCATGGCGGTCTGGATGGCGCGCTTCATCGCACGGCGGAACGCGACACGCTTCACCAGCTGCTGTGCAACCGTCTCGCTGACCAGCTGCGCATCAACTTCAACGCAGCGGATTTCTTTCACTTCGACCAGCACTTCCTTGTCGCCGACGATCTTGGCGAGGATTTCCTTGATTTTGTCAAGGCCCGCGCCGCGCTTTGCGCGCTGTTCGCCTTTCGCTCCGCCTTCAGCGGCGGGTGCGGCGGCCGGAGCCGCAGCCTGGAC
>JAFZAB010000111.1 GCA_017548425.1 Victivallales bacterium | reverse complement strand
GAAGCTCGATGTTCATGGCCTGTTGACTCGGCGGTTCGTCACGCTTCGCGCAAGCGCAAACAACGTCATGCGGAAGCTCGATGTTTATAGCCTGTTGGCTCGGCGGTTCGTCACGCTTCGCGCAAGCGCAAACAACGTCATGCGGAAGCTCGAAGTCCATAATCTGTCTGTTCCGATGGTTTGAAAGTGCTTCGCGCAAGCGGAAACAACGTCATGCGGAAGCTTGAAGTTCATGGTCTGTTCAAGCGGTCTCAAAGCACTTCTCGGGGTAAAACGTCATGCGGAAAAACAATGTAATAAAAAATACAATCATCATATGCAACCTTCCATCATGAAAAATATTTCATATAAATGTGCAGCCATCGGGCTGGCGATGCTGGCCGTCTGTTCTGTCGCGCAGCCGTCTGTAGTTGAGTATCATCTTGATTCATCGGGTATTGTGACGATTGGCGATGGCATCCAACTGGATTTGCGGTCATATCCCAAAGACTGGCAGGGGCGTTCCGCCATGTCAGTCGGTCATGATACGCCTGATGCGCAGACGCTAACGGCGCATTGGGAACTACAGCATGAAAAGAAGTCGTATGGAAATGGTTTCACGACGCTTCGGCAACTGGATGATAAACGGACGGAAGTCCATATGGGCGTGAGGATGACGGAAGATATTCCTACGGAAGGACTTGTCATTTCCATCACGATACCGGAGAAAACCATCGTAGGTGGGATATTTGAAGACGACAAAGGAATTCATGGCGACGTGCCGCAAAAATATAGCATTCTGTCATTGTATTTGGATACGCCGCGGCGTTTTTCGTTCACACTGCCTGCCGTGAAACGAAAACTAGCCTTTGAACTGCCTGCAGGAACACGATTCAATTTGCAGGACGACCGTCAGTGGGGACCGACATTTACCATGCGTATCTATTTGACAGGACCAGATATGCTAATGGCTGGCAAGACATATGAAACGACATACAGGATTGTCGGCGAGACGCATCGCGCCTTCGCCATGCAACCGCTTGTCATCCGTCAGAACGATGACTGGATTCCACTGGATTATTATAAGGATATCCAGCCGAATTCCGCCGTCGATTTTTCGCAATTGCCGTTCCGTGACGCTCCCGCAGGTAAATATGGCTGGCTGAAAAACGACCATGGTCATTTTGTGTTTGAAAAGCTGCCCGGCAAGCCGCAACGGTTCTATGGCGTCAACTTGTGCATCGACGCGCCATTTCTTTCGCATGAAGGAACGGACAAGCTCATAACACGCCTTTGCCGTGCAGGATACAACAGCATCCGCATCCACAACTGCGAAGCGGGATTCGTGAAAGGCTCGGCGGACAGGATGTCGCTCAATTCAGAGATGATGGATCGTTTCGACTATCTTTTCGCGCAGGCCAAAAAGAACGGAATCTATGTGACGACCGAACTGTATGTTTCGCGAAAAGTCCTGTGGCAAGATATTGGTCTGGAGGGAGATGGACGAATTCCGGACAATACGCTCAAGGCGTTGTTTCTTGTCTATGAACCTGCGTTTGGAAACTGGCGGATGTTTGCGGAAAAACTGCTCGGCCATGTCAATCCCTATACGGAATTGCGTTATGCGGACGATCCCGCCATGCCGTTCATCGCGCTTGTCAATGAAGGCGTCTTCGCATGGAGCAGGGGGGAGATTTTCAATTGGCCTGTCACGCAACAGGCTTGGAAACAATGGCTTGCGGAAAAACGAACCGTACAGGCGGATTATGCTGCGGACGCGCCAGCGGACAGTAACGGGAAGACGATTCAATCCCATCCCGCGTTGTTCGAATTCATGAGCGACATGGAGGCGCGGTTCGCCGTTAAGGCGCGCGACTTCCTGCGGCAGTTCGGCGTGAAAGCGATGCTGACGGATTGGAACTGCTCACCGACGCCGCGGGCGGACGCCGTCACAGGATCGATGGACTATGTCGATACGCATTTCTACATCGACCATCCGTCGTTTATTTCTGAACCATGGGCACTTGCGAATGTTACGCGTTCGCGTCCGGACAGGGCGGTTCGCAGCATTCCGTTGAATATCAGCAAGATGGCGCATCATGCCGCCAAGCCGTTCACGGTTTCCGAATGGAATTTTTGCCGTCCGAATCCATGCCGAAGCGTCGGCGGGCTGTTGACGGGATATTGCGCGGCGCAGTTGGACTGGGATGCCTTGTGGCGGTTCTATTATCTTGGTTTCGAGGCGGAACTGAATGATGCCACGCCGTGGCTACCGTATCTCAATCCGAATGGTTATTTCCATATCGTGTCCGATCCGTTCCAAATCGCCACCGACCGTGCTACCGTGCTGTTGTTCATGAACCGACAGGCTGTGAAATCTGATATGATTGCGCAGAATTTAGGGCGATTCCCATTGTCCATTGAAGAGGGCAGTGGACAGTTTTCCATCACAACTCCTTGTACGGCAGGTGGATTTGCGTTGGATGGCGATACATTGAATGCCATGCCGCTGACGGCAAGTATTCGTGGCTCGGAAGCCGCCATCTGGGCAAGTTCTGTTGATTTGAAACCGCTTGTGGAATCCGACCGAATTCTTCTGACGTTTTTGACGGATTTGCAGAAGGATGGGACGCAATTCCTTAATGAAAAAGGACTTGTGTTGCAAAAGTGGGGCTCGGAGCGAATGGTTGTACGCCATGGCGAAGCCGATGTGACGCTGGCTTTGCAAGATGCTGGAAAATACGATGTATGGATGTTGGAGACGGATGGACGGCGTACCACCAAAGTGCCTGTGAACATCGTGGATGGAAAACTATCGTTCACGGCGTCTGTCAAAGGGCCGGATGGAAAGGCGCATTTTTTGTTTGAGATAGTTCGTAAGGATATGAAATAAAGGATGATAAAAACTCACCTTTCTTGTCTCATGTCTCACGCCCTTCAGGCGAGTGCCGTCTTCCAGACGGATGGATTTCGGTTGGCTCTACCCCGCTCTGAAGAGCGGGGTTACCGCAAATGTCGCCCCTCAGGCGAGTGCCGTCTTCCAGACGATTGGATTTCAGGCAGTTATCCCCGCCCTGAAGGGCTGGGGGACCGCAAATGTCGCCCTTCAGGCGAGTGCCATCTTCCAGACGGATGGATTTCAGGCAGTCATCCCCGCCCTGAAGGGGGGGGAACCGCAAATGTCGCTCTTCAGGTGAGAAGACGCAACTCTCAAAAGTCACGTGCAGCTTTTTCGTCTTTCCCCATGCATGGCATATATTCCCGTCACCGCTAACGCGGTTCTGATGTAAATTCCATGTCAACCGTGGGTTACGTTTGCGCTTGCGCGCTCGCTTCACCCACGGCTAAATTCCCGTTGCCGCTACGCGGCTTAAAAATCTGCGCACGTGAAGACTTTTGAGAGTCCCGTCTGAGAGGCATCCCTTGCCCGGAGGGCGAAACAATCGTAACCGCTTGCAAGCGGCCTTTCAAGGCCGCGTAGCTGGCGGCAGAGCCGCCCCTTGAATCGCGCCTGAAGGGCGCCACAATTCACCCGAAGGGTGATACTTGTCGCTAAATTGAAAATAAGAGTCAAGGTATTATGTTTTTATCAGAAGACACTAAGTGATTGCAAGAGGAAACAACCATGAAACTGAAAGGTGATGCGATTATCATGGATGCACGCAAACATGCGGTCATCCAAAGCATTGATTTCCCGGAAGTCAATGATGAGACGATTGTTGTGAAGACGAAACGGAGCGGCGTGTCGTTCGGGACGGATATGTCGCTTTATGAAGAACAGGCGTTTCCGGCTTCGAATTTGAGCTATCCGTTAGTACCTAGCTATGAGGAAGTTGGAGAAGTCATTTTCGTTGGCGAGAAAGCTCCGTGGAAGAATGGCGACAAGCCGTTCAAGGTCGGCGACCGCGTCATGGCGAATGAAGTCCGTCATTATCCGGGGCTGTGCGCGGCGTGGGGCGGCAGCGCGGCATACGCGGTGAAGAATCCCTATACGGCTCCTGCGCCGATGGACGAAGTCGTGGCGATTCCAGACAATGTCAGCTACGAAGAGGCGGTTGTCGCGTATCTTGGAACGGTGGCGTTGAAGGGCGTGCAGATGGTCGGCGTGAATGCAGGCGAGACGGTGATGGTCACGGGTTGCGGCTGTGTCGGATTGTCCGCCATGCAGTTGGCGCGGATTTATGGTGCGAAACGCATCATCGCGGCGGACATCCATGCGAATCGTCTGGCCTATGCGGAGAAGTATGCCGATGCGTTGATTGATCTTTCGAAGACGGAGAATGCCGCGGAAGCGGTCAAACAGGCTTGCGGCGGCGGTCTGGCGGACGTCGTGATCGAATGCAGCGGCAATCCGGACGCCGTCAATCCGCTGGCGGATTACGTCCGCTACGGTGGTCGCGTCCATTTGCAAGGGCAGTACCGCGCTCCCATAACCATCACGGAATACCAACGTTGGAACTGCAGTGACCTGCGGATTTCCTGCTCCATCGCCACGAACAAAGGATGCAAGGCGGAAGTCCTGCGCTATATCTCCGAAGGGAAGTTCGATGCGAAATTGTGGGACGAAGTCG
>JAFZAB010000110.1 GCA_017548425.1 Victivallales bacterium | reverse complement strand
GATACGGGAAGAAGACCTGCCATCCGCGAACATGGAACTTCGGAATGTCCACGCCGTCGGAAACATCGAAAACCACGTCTTTGCGTTTTGTGAAAAGCGTCCCGTATTCCGGATTCGGTCGTGCCCAAATAATATCCGTATTCTTGCGTAGCAGACGATAGACGGCGTTCAATGGCCCTTTGGACATGGCGCCATATATCGTCAATGTCTTTCCATCGATATCAAGACCATAGCCATCGATATCCTTCAGCAATTCCACTTCTTTCGGATACTTTTGCAGGATATCAGGATCGGACGTCAGATGGATTTTGTATTCCGCCGCGGTGGGCTTCGCGACAATTGGAAGTTCCGCGTCGGATATCTCTTTCACCCAATGTCTTAGTTCATCCGCCGCATGCTTTATCGTAACGTCCGGATTGTCGCCGCCGACGATTTCCGCACAGGCGGTGCCGTCTTTCACAAGAATGATCGGCGTGCCTGTGCAATATGTCGCAAGCACAAGGAAACAAACAAGAAAGAAATAAATTTTCTTCATGGATTTTCACGTTTCAGAAGTTCGGTTAGATCCGCGACGGCCGTGTCCACCCATTTCTGCCCCGTGCCTTTCGGTGAACGAACGTGGCAGCAAAGGCGCGTCTCGTAACTGCCTTCATCCAATGCCTTGTCTGTTGCAACATAACCAACTGTGTCATTGGCGAGACCGACGACCATCGTCTGCGGGAACGGCGAACGTCCTTTCAAATCCAGACCGAATTCCACAAAGACTTCGCCAGGCAGTCCTGTAATGCCCAAGTCGTTGACGCAGAGCGATTGGACAGGAATGTCAAATTCCGTCGGCATCGTGAGCATCGTCACGATTTCATTGGCATAGATGATTTCAGATTTGCTGTGGTTTTCACGGGCCGCCAGAATCTTTTTGGATTCATCAATCAGTTCCGCCGACGGCGTGCGCGCCTTGAATGGAACCATGGACAGCTTCGCATCGACGAAGCCCTCCGTCTTGAAGTCTTCATCCCGCAACAAGTTCCACGCTTTCCACGCTTCGCCCGCGCAGACGTTTGCAACGCGTTCCGCCTGCTGGAAATTCGTGCGGGACGTGCGATTCGGCTTCGTGAAATCGCAGTTGTTGATGTTGCCTTGCGTTCCATTCGCCATCATGACCAGAAATTCCGTGCCCGCAATGCGATGCATGGCGTAGGCGAAAAATTCGAAATAGTCGGCGGAGATGATCGTATGGACTTTCATGGGGCCGACATAATGCAACGCGAGATTCGCATAGAGCGCCAATGGCTTTTTCGTTTCGGGATCGCGGGCGATCAGCAGGCCGAGCTGCGGATCGGTCGGTCCGGCGGGGCAGACGGCATTTGGATTCATGAAGCCCGGATTCATGACTGTTGAGCCGTCTTTCATGTGCCAACGGCGGTTGTGAACCTCTTCATGCACGTCACCAGATGTATGGGCAATCTCCGCAGGAACGCGCGCGTTATGGGCCATCACAAAGGCATCCGTGATTTTCGGTATAAGGCTTTCCGCATAGCCCGGTTCCGCCGGCACGCCAAGCAAGTCAATGACGCCCGGCCCTGTATGCGTATGCGTCACGGAAATCAGAACTTGCTCCGCATCGACGCCAGTCCGGGCCTGAATCAGTTCTTTCGCCTTTTCCACGACGGGCCGCGAAATATAGAGGTTGTCCAACGTGATGAGGCCGATTTCGCGTTCGCCGTCGGAAATCGCCAACGCCTTCACATACAATGGATCATGGATGCCTGTCGCCAGACGATCATCAAAATATCCGGACATATGGCAGCCCAGACCAGGCGTGATGTCCAATTTCGCCGTTCCAACCGTAAACTTGCCCATGAAAATCTCCTATTAAATTGCCGTTGTAGCGAGGCCGTCTCGGCCTTGTCAAGGGCGGGACGCCGTTACCTTCAAGGGCGGGACGCCCTCGTTACCTTCTCTTCAGTAATTCCGACAGGCCTGCGACGGCCGTATCCGCCCACAGCTTGCCCGTGCCTTTCGGCGAACGGACATGGCGGCAGAGACGCGTCTCATAGCTGCCTTCGTCCAACGCCTTGTCCGTCGCGATGTAGCCGACCGTTCCGTTGGCGAGACCGACGACCATCGTCTGCGGGAAAGGCGACCGTTCCTTTGTGTCCAGACCAATCTCCACAAACACTTCGCCGTGCAGTCCGACGATGCCCAAGTCGTTGACGCACAACGTATGAAGAGGAATGACAAGATGCGACGGCATGTCGTTCAACTGCACAATTTCGTTCGCATAGACGACTTCGGCAGGCTTGTAGCCGTCCGGATTCGCAAGAATCTTCTTCGATTCCTCCAGCAGTTCGGCGGACGGCGTACGCGCGTCGAACGGAATCATGGAAATCTTCGCATCGACGAAGCCTTCCGTCTTGAAGTCTTCGTCCCGCAGCAAATTCCACGCTTTCCAAGCTTCTCCCGCGCAGACATTTGCGACGCGTTCGCACTGTTGCCAGACGTAACGCGACGTGCGGGCAGGCTTTTCAAAATCGCAGTTGTTGATGTTGCCCTGCGTGCCGTTTGCGAGCATGACCAAAAAGTCCGCGCCCGCGATGCGCTGCATGGCGGCGGCGAAGCAGCCGAAATAGTCGGCGGAAATAATCGTGTGGATTTTCCATGGGCCGACGTAGTGCAACGCCAAATTCGCATACAGAGCAAGCGGTTTCTTCGTGACGGGATCGCGCGCGATCAGCAGGCCAAGCTGCGGATCGGTCGGTCCCGCGGGACGGATGGCGTCTGGATTCTGGTAGCCCGGATTCATGCGTGTCGAGCCGTCTTTCATGTACCAACGGCGGTTGTGGACCTCTTCATGGACGTCGCCCGAAGCATGCGCGATTTCAGCCGGAACACGCGCGTTGTGCGCCATCACGTAAGCGTCTGCAATCCGCGGGATAAGACTGTCCGCATAGCCTGGTTCGGCAGGCGTGCCGAGAGCCGACATCACGGCGGGTCCCGTATGCGTATGCGTCGTCGATATCAGAATATGCTCCGCATCGATTCCGATGCGCTCCTGAATCAAGGCTTTCGCCTTTTCCACGACGGGGCGCGAAATATCGATGATATCCAACGTGACCAGACCGATTTCGCGTTCGCCGTCAGAAATCGCCAACGCCTTCACATACAACGGATCGTTGATGCTCGTCGCCAGACGGTCTTCAAAATATCCGCACATGTGGCAGCCCAATCCAGGCGTGATGTCCAGTTTCGCCGTTCCAACCATGAAATTACCCATGATAAACTCCTAATTACTTATAAACAAACTAATTATAAAATTCAATGCAACAAAACAGTTTCGGACTTGTCAACGGCGGGACGCCGTCGTTACCATCCAACGGCGGGACGCCGTCGTTACTTGTTCTCTGGTGCTTTCTCTTCTTTCTTCGGCGGAATCAGCGAGTCATCAAAATGGACTGGCGCGTTGACGCCCACAAGAATCTTCTGCAGTTCGCCGACGGGAATCTCCGCCACTGGCTTCTTGCGATCGATGGCGACGGACGCCGCGTAACCGGCCGCTTCGCCTGTGACGATCGCAGGCGGAATGACGCGCAGCACATCCCAACCGAAGCCTTCGGCACTGGCGGAACGTCCGCCCGTCAACAGGTTGTCGTATCCCGCCTTGCACAACGCGCCGTAGGGAACTTCATAGACGCGATCACGCCGTGTAAAGTCGCAGATGGCGCCGATGGACGTGTCGTAATGCTTGTAGCAATCCGTATCGACGAAGACATGGTCGCCGATGATGCAACGCGTCTCGCGGAATTGGCACATCGTCGGCAACGTCGTGACTTCACGCGACTTAGGATCTTCTTTGGAAAGCTTCCTCAACATGAACAACTGGTTCTTCAGCAGATAGTCCGTCACGTTGTCAACGGTAGTGCCCTGGAACAACGGCATGCCTTCCGGATGGCCTTTTCCCGTCAATGCGGCGCCACCGCCGCCACGGCCAGCAAAAGCATAACGGATGTCGCCTGCTTCCACGGCTTTACGGCAACTTTCCAACGTAATCGCCTTGGCGCCATACGTAAAATAATTGCCGCCCTGCCGCGTGGGCACGCCCGCGCGGTACAGGATGTCGCAGTCGCCTGTCGTGTCGATGACGATTTTCGCGGGAATGAACTCGCGGCCGGATTTCGAATCGACGATGACGCCTTTGCAGTGACCGCCTTCCATAATCGGCGTCGAGGCGATGCAGTCGAACAGCAACTGGACGCCTTCACGATGCAAAAGATCCGTCAACTGCAATGCGAAAATCTGTGGGGAGTAACGGTTTGTGTAGCGCTTGTTCGTCGGTTCCTTCGGCTCGCCATCCGCCCATTCCTTCGGCAGCGTGCTGAAACCGACCTTCAGCGACAGCCGCAGGAATTCTTCGCACATGCCGAAAATGACCTGCTTGCCGCGGCCATTGCACAACGGCTCGAAATAGTTGATGAGGCCGATGGTCGCGAGACCGCCGAGCAGCGTCGTCTTCTCCAACAGGAGAACGTCCTTTCCCGCGCGTTTCGCCGCCAATGCGGCCGCCACGCCGGCCACGCCGCCGCCCGCCACCAAGACATCGACGTCTTTGCGAATCGGAAGTTTTTCAACATGTTGAAGCACATCACCCGTCAAGGCAGGGATTTGCGCATCCGGCAACGTCACGGCGGGACCATATTCGATCGGTTTCGCGGAAGCCGTCGCCGATGTCATGCCCAACGCCGTCGTCGCCAAAAATCCCGCGCCAGCCGCGCCAAGCCCGAGAAAATCACGTCTGTTCATTTTGTCCATGAAAAACTCCTTTATATAAGGTTAGTAACAATTTCACCTTTTAACGTACACGTAACGGAAAAACTTGCAAGTTTAATGAGGCAACGGATTTGACAATCATTATTTTTCATCTATCCTACTTTTGGAGCATTTCAAATCATGACGAAATTCGAAATCACCATTCTAGGCTGCGGCGCCGCCCTCCCCACGCTGCGCCATTTCACGACCACGCAAGTCCTGAACATCCATGAAAAGTTCTTCATGCTGGACTGCTGCGAGGCCGCGCAAATCCTTTTCCTCAAAGCAGATCAGTTGAAATTTGGCAAGCTCGACCATATCTTCATCTCCCACCGCCATGGCGACCACTGCTTCGGCCTGCCATGTCTCCTCTCAAGCATGAGCCTCATGGGGCGCGTCGCCCCGCTGCATCTCTACATGACGCCCGATCTTGAACCGCAGATGCGGCAGGTCATCGATTTCTTCTGCCACATTCCATTCGAAATCGTCTTCCATACGCTGAATCCAGACCAGCCTGAACGCATCTACGAAGACAAGGAGATGGTCGTTGAATCCATTCCCATGAACCACGGCGTCCCCTGCTGCGGATTTTTGTTCAAAGAAAAGCAAAAGCCGAACCGCCTTCTTCGCGAGAAGACGGATGCCTACGACATTCCCGTCACGCAACTTGCGAAAATAAAAGACGGTGCGGACTATGTCCTGCCAAATGGCACCGTCATTCCGAACAGCAAACTAACGGAACCTATTGACGAACTGCCAAAATCATATGCTTTCTGCTCTGATACATTGTTCAATCCCAACATGTTCGAGCAGTTGCGAGACGTCGATGTCCTCTACCATGAGACGACTTTCAGCGATGCCGACATCGATCGCGCGGTCGAATGGAAGCATTCGACCGCGAAGCAGGCCGCCGAAACGGCCCGCGCCATCAACACAAAGCAGCTCATCATCGGACATTATTCCACCCGCTATGACGAAGCCGCCCTTCTCGCCGAAGCGCAGGCCGTCTTTCCAAACACCATCGCCGCCTATGACGGCATGGTGTTCACCCTACCGGAAAAAACTAGAAGTCTAGAATTCTAGCATTCTAGAAAAAACAATACCAAATATAAAGAGGCCTTCATGCTACTTGGAATAGACATCGGCACATCCGCCTGCAAGACCACCATTCTGGATTCCGCCACGGGACGCATCGTCGCCACGGCGCGCCATCCGTTGAACTACCTCTATCCGGATTCCGTCCGCGCGGAAATCGATGCCGAAGATCTTTGGCATTCCGTGACTTCCGTCCTTCGGCAAATCTCCGCGCAATATCCGAAGGAAGTCGCGGCGCTGAAAGCCGCCGCCATCAGCATCGTCTTTCCGACACTTCTGCCGCTGTCGGCCGATAACGCGCCGCTTTGCAACGCAATCCTCTACAACGACCGACGGTCGCAACCGCAGGTCGATGAACTCAACCGCCGTCTCGGTCTTCACACGGTGGAACGCATTACAGGCAATACACTGACGCCTGGAACGAGCATCCTTCCAGGCATCCTCTGGCTGAAGCAGAACATGCCGGAAATCACATCGAAGACAAAGACTTACGCCACGTTGGGCACGTTCATCATCCATCGCCTGACGGGTGCCATCGGCATGGATCCCGCCCATGCCTCCCTTTCCGCCATGTGCCCCATGGGGCGCGAACATGAATGGTCGAACGAACTGCTGCAAGCCGTCGGCATCACGTCCGAACAGCTTCCCGTCGTGCAGGAAGGTCTTGGAACGGCTGGGCATCTTCGCGCGGAAGTCGCAAAGGAGACGGGACTTCCGTCAGATCTGCCAATCGTCTGGACAAACGGCGATTCCGTTTTGTCAGCCTTCGGAGCTGGCGTCGCCTTTCCCGGACAGGTCTTCGCCGCCTGCGGCAGCACCGACAACATCATCGTCTGCGCAGACCGTCCGTCGGGCAATCCGATCTTCTGCAACGTGCGACACATTCTGCCGGACGTGTGGTCCGCCACTGGTTCCATGAGCGCGGCTGGCGCCTCCGTCAAGTGGTTGTGCGACAGCCTCTTGCAATGTTCCGTCGATGCCGCCATGGCGGACGCGAAAAACGCCGCCGCAGGTTGCGGCGGGCTGGTCTTCCTCCCCTATCTGCTCGGCGAACGGACGCCTGTATGGGACGCCAACGTCCGCGGCGTCTTCCTCGGCCTTTCATTGACAACAGGCCGTGCAGAAGCCGCCCGCGCCGTTCTCGAAGGCGTGGCCTGCGCATGGCGGCAGATGCTCGAACTGCTTGAAAAGGAATTCAGCTTCCGCCCCGCCGAAATCGTCACGGCGGGCGGCGGCAGCACGAACCATCTATGGAACCAAATCAAGGCGACCATGCTAGACCGACCGCTTATCGTGTTGGATTTCAACGATGTCGGCAGTCTTGGAGCCTGCCTGACGGCCGGTCTCGGCAGCGGCGTCCTCAAGACGCCGCAACAAGCCTTTGAACTGACGGCGCCGTTGCGGAATTCGCATCTGGTCGAACCTGTAGCGGAATGGAAGGATGCATTGGATTCCGCCTATGACCGCTACAATCAACTTTATCCGGCGGTAAAGCATTTATTCTAAATGTTTTACCGCCGGATAAAGGCTTATGGCTTATGGCTTATGGCCTATGGCTTAAGGCTTATAGCTTATGGACAATGGCCGATGGCTTATGGGGATCTAGTAATCTAAAAGCCTAGAAATCTAGAAGCCTAGAAAAAAACCATCCGCCTCGCTCATCGCGAAACGGATGGTTTTTCGTTAAGTTCTAAGCCTTAGCCCATAAGCCATAAGCCATAGGCTATAAGCCCTAAGTTTCGCTTCCAGCGAAACTTAGTTGGCGCTGACTTCGTCCTTCTGGTAACGGAGATTGCCACCGTAACCGACCTTGCGGACGGACTTCCAGTTGCGGTATTCGACGTGGCCGTCATAGAAGCCGAGGTTGACACCGCCGTTGTGGGGCGTCGAATTCTCATACAGACCTTCTGCGGGGGACGTGCCTTCCAAAGAAGCGAGAACGCGGTAGAAATAGCCCTGCGGCGTAAGGCCAGCGCCGGCGGCCCAGTCCGTACCCGTATGACCGATGAGGCCCCAACGGCAGTCGGCGAATTCAAGGCTTTCGCTCGGGCGTTTGATGATGCTCAGGACCCAGCTCTCGTTCTGGCCGGGTTCGCTGTAGCCGTAGTTCGGATAGACATTGCTGCCGGAACCCTTGTTGGCGTTCCAGTTGTCGATGTACCAGCCATAGACGGAGCCGGTCTTCTTCTGGTTGCCGGGGCACTGGAACGGCTTGATGTCGCCAATGTAGTCATAGGCGGCCTGCTGCCAGGGCTTCGCTTCATTTTTGGCTTCATTGGTACCGCCGGAGATACGATGGAGGCCCCAGTGGAAGTACGGGATGTGGTCGTCATTGTCGCCCTTGTACATCAACAGGGCGGTGGCGATCTGTTTGCAGTTGGATGTGCAGGAGATGGCGCGGGCTTTCGCACGGGCCTTCGCCAGCGCGGGCAGCAGCATGGCGGCCAAAATCGCGATGATCGCGATCACGACCAGCAGTTCAATCAGCGTAAAACACAACATACGTTTCATGGTTCTTACTCCTTTCTTTTGATTTTCGACTACGGGAACGCATTCAAAAAAATCATTAATTTTAGGTAAAGATACAATCACATCGACAAAAATCAATAGCAAATCATGATTTTTTTGAAAAAAAAATTCATGGAAGCATCATCTCACGACATAAAAAAAGACGCGCCCCGTTTCCAAGGCGCATCTTTAGGATTTGATTCAGATAATCTTGCGATTACTTAACGTCGTTGTCATGATAGCGGAGATTGCCGCCCATGCCATAGCGGCGGACGGACTTCCAGTTGCGGAATTCGACGTGGCCGTCATAGAATTCGAGGTTGACGCCGCCGTTGTGCGGGACGGAATTCTCATACGCGCCTTCGGAGGAGCTGCCGCCGGACAAGCTGGTGCAGATGCGGTAGAAATAGCCTTGCGGGGTCAGGCCAGCGCCGGATTCCCAGTTCGTATTAGTGTTGCCGAGAAGGCCGTTGGAACAGTCAGCCAGTTCGAGGCTCTCGCTCGGCCACTTCAGCTGGGTCATCTTCCAGCTGCTGTACATGCCGTATTCGCTGTAGCCGTAGTTCGGATAGACGTTGCTGCCGGAACCTTTGTTGGTGTTCCAGTTGTCGATGTAATAGCCATAGACGGCGCCAGTCTTCTTCTGGTTGCCGGGGCACTGGAACGGCTTGATGTCGCCAATGTAGTCATAGGCGGCCTGATGCCAGGGCTTTGCGGCGTTGGCGGCGGCGTTGGAGCCATCCGGAATACGATGGGTGCCCCACTGGAAGAAGGGGAGGTGGTCTTCGTTGTCGCCCTTGTACATCAACAGGGCGGTGGCCATCTGCTTCACGTTGGACGTGCAGGAAATGGCGCGGGCCTTGGCGCGGGCCTTCGCCAACGCGGGCAGCAGCATGGCGGCCAAGATCGCGATGATCGCGATCACGACCAACAGCTCAATCAGCGTGAAAGTCAACACACGTTTCATTTGTTTTTTACTCCTTTAGGTTACGTTTTTGCTTTCAAGGTAGAATCACAAAAATCATTAATTTTCAATTAAAATAATCACTGATTTCATCTTGTCAAGCCTAACGGGCTTGGATTTGTGAAAAAAAGCTTTTTTTGAGCTTTTTCTCCAGCCGTCAGAAACCGCCATATACCTTATTAAAGAGGTCGTCGATTTCGACTTTCAAATCGGCGGGGATGCCGCGGAAGGCCGAAATGTCGGCCGCATCCGCCAGCGTCTCCATGACTTTCGCGGCGGCGGTCACATAATCGGCCGCCACATTGTAATCAATCTTGTCCGGCGTATTGTCGATGCGATGATGGAAGAACAGCCCCGCGCTGCAGTTTTTTCGGAAGAACAGCATTCCGGGAACGCCGCAGGCCGCGAACGGGAACTGATCCGTATAGGGATCGCATCCATGATATTCGTTATAGTAGATATCATCACCATTCAGCGTCTTCCGGATCAAATCGCACAGGGCGGTCTGGCCGTTCACGATGAACGACGCCCATCCCATCGCGGAGCCGCAGGAGTCGAAATTGCACATGAAGAGGCCTTCCTTCTCGATCTCCGCGCGATGATGGCGGATGTAGCTTGCACTGCCGAGCGACAATTGCTCTTCCGCGCCGAAACTCATGAGACGGAACGTCCGCTTGTGCGGCTTCTCCGAAAGCAGCCGCGCCAATTCGACGACGGACGCGGAACCGATTGCGTTGTCGTCCGCTCCGACCGTTCCCGCCTGCGTGTCGTGATGGCCGCCCGCATAGATGACGCCGCCCTGCGGATCCGTTCCGGGCAGATCCGCCACGACGACCGTCGTCATGGCGGGCCGCATCTCGCTGACGACATTGATGCGCGCCTTCGCCGCGCCGTTCGTCTTCCATTTCCAGGCATGCTGGTAGGCGACGTTCAGGCTTGGGACGGAACCGAATTTTTTCACATACGCAGGAAACAAGCCGTCCGCCAACTGGATGTCCGCCGGATAGCGTGTATCGACGAACAGCAGGAAGGCGGGCTGCGCTTCCATCAGGCGGCGGTAGGCGTCTTCGCTTTCGATATGGCAGCCAAGATGGATGACCGCTTTACCTTTCAGATAAGAGAGATCGGGGCGCTTGTAGCCAGTCGCCGTATCAAAGAAGACGATATCGCCTTCGACCGTCTTGCCGTTCGTTCCTACGGCATTGCTGAACAGCGAACAGGGGAATTCCTTCCATGCGCCATCGATGAACACTTCCAGTTTTTCCGATTCGACGCAGCGTTCGAACACGGGAAACTCCTCGATGCTCACATGCGGCGTGTATTTTTTCATTTCGGCCGCCAGAAAATCCGCCGCCTGCCGCTCCTGCGGTGATCCGGCCAGACGGATGCCGATGTCGTCGCACAACGTGCAGACGATTCTCTTCAGTTCTTCAGAGGACGCTTTTTTCATGATTTCCATTCCTTATATAATACGTGAATCCACAAATCTCTTCCATAATGTAACGTGATTTGGCAAGGATGCACGTTATGCAAGGGAAAAAGCAGACGAAGGCCAGCCAAAACTGACGGATTACAGATCTCGAGCTTCCGCATGACGTTGTTTGCGCTTGCGCGAAGCGTGACGAACCGCCGAGCAGACGGAGCCGTTGGTTTCATTAGCAATCAATGTTTTGTTTCATCATAGAATTCCTAGAAGTATCCTCGGCCCGTCTGCGAGGCATTCCGTTTCTTCCGTGTATTCAGTGGACTACGAAAAAATTCGTGTGCATTCGTACTACTATTGTTCAATTTCTTGTTTTTTGACAAAGATTTTGCATTGCGCTTTTCTGTCGTGCGAAGCGTTTTCAGACCACCTGAACAGGCAGGCCATGGACTTCAAGCTTCCGCACGACATCCTTTGCCGCCGCGCAGCGCATGACAACCGCCGAGCAGACGGAGGCCTATCCGATTTCCTCCCTGATCAAAATATCATATTGTCAACAAACTCTTCAGAACCATGGCCGGCGTCTGCGAGGCATTCCGTTTCTTCCGTGTATTCAGTGGACTACGAAAAAAATTCGTGTGCATTCGTGTCCATTCGTGGTTCCTAATAAACGGCTTAGATGCCGTCATGAAAGCATGGAAAACGCCTGCGGGATTTTGGAGACCTTTTCAAAGACGGTCTTGCAGTAATTGCATGAATCGCAATGATGTCCGCAATGCGTCGTATGCTCGAACCAGTCCTCCGGGAAACGCGAATTGATGACGAGCGGCATGCCTTCAACGTTGCCGTGGCCAGGCTCCAGAATGTCCAGCAGATTGCTGTTCCATTTTTCCGTGGTGTAGGCCAGAAGCGTGTATTCCGGTTCGGTGCTTTCACGCGTCGCCAATTTGATTGTGTCGAACAAATCCACATAATTCCGAATGTCCTCCGGGCGGATCCATGTGTTTCGCAACACCCAGAATTGGATCGACTTATCCTTCAACATCCGAAAGCAAGGCGCCAACGTCCCCTTGTAGGCGGATTCCTTCGAGACGATTTCGTCGATGTGCGCCACGATATTTTCATGATAGTGGTGATGCGGGCATTGATAGATGCAGCCGCTGTTCGCCAAAAGATGCAGCGACTTGCCGTTTTCGTCGCACCACTGGCGGACGCGGCGGATATGCTCCAGATCGCGGTTGTAGTCGCGGTTCAGATAAAAGCCGTCGAAATACTTGGAAAGCAATGACATCTGCTGGATCGTCCCGATGTGCATATTGATGGACGAACGGACCTTCAGTTCAGGGAACGACTTTTTGACCGCCTCCGCCAACGGCAGCGAAATCACCGTCACCGCCCGCAGGCGGATGTGTTTTTCCGCCTCTTCGATGCTTTTGGCGACATGCTTCACGAGGCTTTCCGATCCGTATTCACCGCCGTAGCAGGACGAATTGAACAGCAAGACGCCCGGCAGATTCATCGCCGCCAATCTGTCTAAGTCCGCGAACAGACGTTCATCGGCTTCCTCAACGGACATGCCCTTCCGAGAACCGACGGGCACCCGCCCGCTTGCGTCGCCGGGCATCGCGAAAAAGACTTCCGAAATGTGTTTCCGATACTGTCCGATCAAATCAACCATGTCATAGCGGTTCATTTCGCCTGGCAGCTGATAGCCGACCGCGAACTGAAGCCGTTTGCCGAATATCTTATTTTTCAATTGGTTCCAAAATGAAGCCATAGTCAAACCCTTTCTCTCACAAACGCCTACGCGTCCAGTTGACGCAAGATATCAGCACAGTATCCGCAGCCGTTGCACGCATGGCCGCAGGTGGACGTCTTTTCAAACCAATCCGTCGGGAACGCATTGTTCCGCAACGGCGGCATTCCGGCCAGCCCCGCATGGCATGGCTCCAGAAGTTCCAGCAAATCGCCGTCCCAACGGCCTTCCGTATAGGCTTGCAGGACTTTCAACGCCTGCGCTATGTCGTTGGACAGCAAGGCGATGGTATCGAAAAAGCCTTCCATCCGCCCCAAATCCTCCGGACGGATCCATCCGCCCTGCAAAATCTGCACACGATTCGCCGCCTCCGCCAACGCCTCACGGCACTGCATGGCGCGACCGCTCCAGGCGGAACCGCCGGCGGCAATCTCCGACTGATGGCCCATCGTGTTCAAATGCTCCAAAAGGAACGGGCATTCATACAGGCAACCGCTGTTGGCGACCAGATGGAGCGACTTCTCATGCGCGTCGCACCATTTGCGGGCCTTCTCCACAAGACGGATGTCACGGGACAAGTCGCTTCTCATATAAAATCCGTCATAGCAACGGCCTGCATATTCCATCTGATGAACGAGCCCAATCCGTTCGTTCACGGACGCCCGTATCTCCAGTTTGGGAAGAGACTTCTTCAAAAATTCCGCCAAGGGCGGCGTCATCGTCACGACCGCCTTCAGATGGATAGCCTCCGTCACCATCTGGACGCCGCGCCCGATCTGCCTGAAAAACGGCTCCGATACGACGTCCCCCCCGTAACAGGACGCGTCCAGCAGCAACACGCCGTCCACGTCCATCGCACGCAGTCTGGACAAATCACGATAGAAGCGCGACGCATTGCCGCTATCCGCGAAATCAGACTGCCTCACGCCGGAAACCATCTCCGGCAATGGAAAAAACACTTCAGAAACAAATCCACGATAAGAAGATACACCTCTGGACCATGAACAGTCCAGACCGTCGTAGTCCCCAGCGTGGTAACCAATCGACAACTTCCGATTCAACATCAATCAACCGGCCTCAGCATCAGCTCCCGCAGCCCGTGTCTTACTGACCTTCAACTGCGTGAGATATCCCATCAGCATATCCATTCCCTCGCTCAACAATGAATAATGCGTACAACGACCACGGCGACGCCCAACGACCAAGCCCGCTTCGCCCAATATCTTCATGTGGTGCGACAACGTCGGCTGCGTGATATGCAGGTCATCCATCAGCTTGTGCGCGCTCGCATCGCTTTTCCGCAAGCGCTCCACAATCCGGATGCGATTATCGTCGCCGATTGCTTTGAATATTGACAGAGGCGTCTTGGACTTATCCTTTCTCGTCATTCCCTTCATAAACTCTCTTCTACCCTGCTTTTAAATAAAATGTTCTCATGTTCATACCCTTTTCTCTTTCTCTAATTTAAGTTTAAAACAATATTTTTCAAACAAACGCAATTTTTAATATATTGCACGTTTTGTCAAAGAGCAATCGCAAAAATAAGGAAAAAACTTAAAAAATCAACTATTTTTGTATTTTTTTTATGGTTCATGGGGGCAAAATCGACACCAAAAACGTAAAATGTTGATTTTTCCATCATCCACGAACCGATACAGCTATTTAGAAAAAGAAAAAGGGCTGTTGCTTTTCGGCAACAGCCCTTTGAATCATTTGGAACGAAACTCGCTTACTTGCGAGCGGACTTTCTGCGCTTCAGGTAAGCCGCGCAACCACCGGCGATCAGCATCGTCGTCAGAGCACCCGGCAACGGCTGGCCGGAGGGAGCGGGATTGGTTCCCATCTTCCACGCCAACGCACGACCTTCCTTCCATTTGGTATCACCGAACGTATAACCGTAATCTTGATTGCCGTAGTCTTTTTCGTAAAAATACGTCGTGCTGTTCGGCAGCGTAACGTTCGATGAATAAATCATCACTTCACCGCTTTTCTTCGAATCCATATAGAAAGCAATCTCATCGCCTGCTTTCAAATTTTTGATCGTTACCGTCTCATTTCCCGTCAGATGCGAGTCCAACAAGAACTTTTCTTCAGGATTACCGACCTTGTAATAGCCGAACTCCTCAATCTGACCATATTTGCTGTCCGGAGAATAATAGGTCAACGACAAGGAACCATCTTGCTTGATCTTGAACACACCATTGTAGTACTCATAAAGATCTGTAACCGTCGGTTCCGTAGGCGTGGTGACAACAGTAGTGTTGTTGTTATTACCATTGTTATGGCCATTACCATTACCATTGCCATTGCCGTTGCCATTTCCAGCATATGCGAACACGGTGGCCAAAACCAAAAATGCAACCAAAAACTTCTTCATCTTCGTATCCTCTTCTTTTTTCCTTCTTACTCTTTCTCTTTCTCAGGAGGGTCTTTTTATCAACACGCCCATGTTATACGATTTTTTAAAGAGGAAAACAAGAGGAAACAATCATTTTTTCAAAAAAAACGACGAAAAAAAGATTTTTCCGTCGTTTTTTTGATTTTAACTAATATTTATTCGTGTTTTTTTAATGCCCGGCCTCCTGTCCGTTGAAGATATTTTTATCGAGCAGATACTGGAATCCGTTGTCCTCCAACAGCTTCGTACCTTCGAAGGCGTTGCCGCCCATGTAGAGCAGACCGGTCGGAGCGGCCTGACCGCCAACGCGCACGCACGTCACGCATGTTCCGTCGGCGATGATGTCGTTGTTCTGCAACGTCACACCGCCCGTATAGACGCCAACGCGGATGGCGTCGGACTTGCCGACGAGCACGCTGTTCAAGCAGATGACTGTCCCGACGCCGTTCTCCACAACCAACGCCGCCAGCGACTCTTCCGTCGATGTGACGACCAGATTGCCAATCAGCAGGCTCGTCACGGCAATTCCGCTGGCGCGGATCGAACCTGTCAGCGTGACATCGCCATCATTCGCGGCCTGCCAGCCGAGAATGGCCATCGGTTTTGCCACAACCCATTCTCCACCAGGCGCTTCGTAATTTCCGGCGACGATTTGGACGCAACCGCCGGGGGCCACGTTGGCGATGGCCTCCTCGATCGTCGTGAACGCATCGTAGCCGAACGTCAGCCCTGTGCCTTGGAAGGTTGTCGCCATACCATCTTCATAAGCTTCCGCCCAGGCGGCGTTTACGACAACACGCGAACTCATCGGCTTCGCCTCTGCCTCATTCTCCAGAATGACAAGCTTCCCTTCCACGAAGACCAGATTCTGCGCGCCGTCGTCGCCGCCGGCGATGGCCAGCGTGCCCTGCCGAATCGTGTATTCACCGGGCTCTTCGCCTTCATCTCGCGTCAGCGAACCAGTCAGTTGCCCACTTCCAAGTCCCGACACAATTGTGACTTGCAACACAGGATCGGCCTCGCCGGCCTTCTTCGCGACCGTCTGCGCGGCCACGACGACCTTGCGGGCGGAAATCATCAACGTGCCTTCCGTGAACGTCATGTCATACGGCTCAGGCAAAGCGAGTGTGCCAATCGCGATTCGGTAGATCTCCGGCCAGACACCATCCGCACTTGTCTTCACAAGTTCAAGAGCGCCAGTCAGATGCGACGGTTCCACAATGCGCCCTTCCGTCACCTGCCACGTCAGCGTCGGCATCGCGTCGCCATACTGGATGTGATGCGAATCTGCCTTGATGGAAATCGGCATCTTGTTGACATTCACGGAGATGGATGTCTCCGTGATGCCCAATGTCTCGTCATTTGGCGTGAAGAAGCATTTATAGGATTGTACGCCAATGGCCGTCGGCATGGTGGCCGGTTCGCTCCACTGCCAGACGCCTTCCACCGTTTCGCCAGTATCGGGATGGATGCAGACGCCGCCATTGATGGTGGAAGATTCCAGCGTATTACCATATATAATAGCGGATGCTGTCGGGACGGTCTTCACGGTTGCGGACGGAGGCGTCAACCCCATGTTCATTATGGTCGTGGCCGCCTCAGCTGTCACAATGATATTCGTGAAGCCTATGAAGCTGATATAACGGGTAGGATCATCTGCACGGAAATACCATGAACCCGTTCTTGAGCCGGCATATAGCACGGTTCGAGGAGCCTGCCATGCCACCGAGCCAGGCACGATTGCATCTGTATAAGGATCAGCCATCACGACAGTTGGATCACCAAGACTGCCGATCGTCTGGCCTCTGACCGCATACAAGGTCGGATTCTCTATGACAATGGGCTTGATGCGGTTGACCGTCAACGTCCCGTTGTTCAAGACCAGTTCGTAGTTCGGGCATTCACCACCGACCAATATCAGATCGTAAGTTCCCATCGGTGAATCGAATTCATCCGTGCCTTCCACATGCGGACGCTCTGTGAACACGCCTTCCGTATCTGCCGTCTCGCTGAACACGAATCCTTCATAGATCAGTTCGTATTCGTCAATGGGATTGTGCACATCACGTTCGCAATCCACCACCGTGATCATCAGAATGGCCTTGTGAACCGTGACGACCGCCGTTCCCGTCGCCATTTCATAATATTCACTGTACGGGATGAACACCCATTCCAGCTCATGGTCTCCCGCAGGCAGCGCCGTATCGCCGTCGTCAACCCACAGCAAATCGCCGTCGATCAGAACGCCCAGATACGGATGGAGGAAACGCCCCGTCAGCACGGATTCCTCAAGATACTGTCCATACGTGATATCACTCGCCGTGACATTGCCCGAAAGTTGAAGCGAGCCCTTTCCGACATGCAGAACACCATTCTCATACTCAAAGGTGTAGTTGTCATCGACACCGCCGCTGATGACAATCGGATAGTCGCCAGGCACGCTCATGAGCTCCGCCGAGCAGCTCGCATGTGGCTTCACCGTCAAGTCGTCTTCCGTATCGCCATTGATAAAGCCTTCATATTCAAGCTCGAAGTCCGGATTCGGATAACCATATCCGCGGGTCGCTTCCGGATTCTTCAGATGGACGATCAGCTTGGCCGGCTTGATGGTCAGCGTGCCTTCATGGAAATCGATTTCGTAATTTGGATTCAAGGCCAGCGTGCCCTGCTTGATCGGATACGTGCCTGCGTTTTCGCCTGGAACACGCTCGATGGAACCGCTGAACGTGTCGTCGCCGACCAATCCGTCACCGATGATTTCAAATGTGAATTCCGGATCATCGTCACCATAAGTCTTTTCATAAGTTCCTCCGGACACGACAATTGTGCGCGGATGGACCCACACGGGGCTCTGGCCTGTGACAGGTTCGAAATTGTCCGTGTCATCCGGAATGAACGTCCATGTATGCGGCTCCTTTCCGGCGGGCGGCATGTCGTCACCGTCATCCCAAACGAACGTTCCGGGCACGTTGCCGTCGCCATACGGATTCGTCACCGTTCCAGTCAATTCGGATTCGGAGAGCGGATCGCCATAGACGATATCACCGGCCGTCGCGTCGCCGATCATCGGAACGACTTTCAGAATCGTCAGCTTGCCGTTTCGCAATGTCAAATCATAATTGCGAGCCTCTCCACCCGTCAATGTGATGGGATAACCACCGAGTCTGACGGGACTTGTGACGGTCGCCTCCGTGGCGATCGCCGGCAGCGTGATGCAAGACGCGTCGTCGCCGCCCTTGAAGCCTTCGAACGACATCGTCAGTTCAGGATTCTGCTGGCCGTAGTAACGCGTCTTGTCGTCGGCGATGATCGTCAACGCGGCCGGCGTGATTTCAATGGTCAGCGTCGTCTCGCCTTCATAATGCGGATCGTCTACAATGATGGTGACGATGTAAGTCCCTGCATCCGAAGGAGGTTCGGTTGTCGGACCATAATCCGTCCCGTCCGTTCCTTCATAGATGACGATGACATTGACATCGCCAGGCTCTGTCTCGAAATCCAGATCGAACGGATCGGTGTCGTATTCTTTCGACTGATCGTCGGCCGTGATGTCCGCCTGACCTTTCATGGTCGTCATGAGACCTTCACGGAAGATGATCGTGTAATTGTTGCCGTCGTTGCCGTCGGAAACCACAAGTGTCCCCTGCTGAATGGGATACGTCCTGCCCAATTCATCGCCTTCCTCGCAGACCAGTTCACCGACGATTTCATCGTCGCCGATGAGCCGACCGCCGACCAGCGTCCATGTCAGTTCGGGCATCGGTTCACCGAAACGATGGATGGCGTCATTCGCCTGAATCATCAACGGACGCGGACGGACAATCACCCGCTTCGTGATGCTTTCCGGATTCCACAACGCCGCTTCATCACCGGTCACCCAATAGCCAAGCGTGATATCAACAGGCCCCGCCTGTAGCCAATCGCCTGTCCATACGGAACTTGTGACATCACCTGTCAGTCTGACGCAATCGACCTCCCCCGCATATTCGTTCAGACAGCCTTCCGGCGTCCAGATGCCGAACTGCGTCACGATTTCAGACCAGCCACCATATATATAAGGATAAGCGACTGAAAAATCCGCCGCCAGATTGCCCTTCGCCGCCGTCGCGTAGGCGCCGATATCCGGCAGGCCAAGCGACTGAAGATCCGTTCCAGTCGCATCAACGCCCGTCACGCCGGGCAGCGCACGGTTGATGGCGTAGGAACCATCGCCCAAACGGAAGTCACGATTCGCCGGATCATGGAAGCAGACATAGTAGCCGCCTACCCAGTTCTGATTCGCCGAAATTCCTTTGCTGCCGCAGTTTTCGCTCATCAGCGGAATGACGCCGATGCCCACGCCGCCCGCTTCAATGGCGCAGCAGATGAAATTCTCCTGCAACCCATTGGCTTGCACCAACGAAGGAGCATTTCCCCAGATGATGCTGTTCGTCACTTCCACGTCGCCTTCGCACCAAACGCCGCCGCCTTCCCGCATGGCGCAGTTGCCCGCGATCGTGCAATGGATGACGGAACCGCTTCCTGTGGCGTAAACACCACCGCCGTTCTGGACGCCGTTTTCAACGCAACCGTTTCCGGAAAAGACACTTCCGATGACCAGATTGCCGTCGCCAAACAGATACAGACCGCCGCCTTTGCCGCCCCAGCCTTCTTCAATCAGTTCGTTGTCGAAGACGCCACAACTTTCAACAGTCGCTCCGCCACCGATCGCGAGACCACCGCCATCACGGGCCAAGTTACCGCTAATCAAGCAGTTGCGGATGGTAATCAGCCCCATGGCCTGCACACCACCGCCCATGCCATCGACACCGCTGCCGACGGCTTGTCCATTCTGGATGACCAATCCATCCAAAAACACGGGAGCCGTCAGCGCCATTTCGCCACTGCGGATGACGCCGCCCACGTTTCCTTCTGACTGCGACAGCACCGTCGGATAGGAAAAATCCCATGCGTCGCCGCCATTCTTCCGTTTCCGCCGTTCCGATAACGACGTCTCGTTTCCTTTGAAACCACCATACAGCGACACACCATCCTTCAATTCAAATGAATAGCCGAACAGTTCCACGCCTTCCAATTCACGGACAGCAGTCGGACAATACGTTCCCGTGGCGATCCATACGCTGTCGCCTGATGCCGCCGCGTCGATGGCCGCCTGGACATCCCCCATGGCCGTCGCCCAGCTGTCGCCGTCGCCGCTGCCACCTGTCTTGACATAGACAATGCGTTCCGCCATCGCGAAGCTCCCCCATAGCATCATCCCCAACGCCAATAGCAGGATCCGCCCTGCCAACGTTCGCCGTTCTTTGCATTTTTCTTTCATCTTGTTCACTCCTGTCTTGTCTGGATTCAATTCACAATCACAAAAATAAATTACCTGAAAAATTATTTTGTTTTGCGATTATTATATCCTGTCATCCAGACAATGCAAGCAAGATAATTTCATTATCATGCAGAATCATATCAAGTAATGATAAATCATGATAATTCCTACAAAATCTGCCCAATCCTTATGACTGCGCCAAGTCATAACTCGCTTGAAAAACGATTCTTGCAAAAAAAATAGCCATCCAGAAAAAATTTTTCTCTGGATGGCTAAAAGACATAAGTTCTTTTATTCTAGGATTCTAGAATACTAGAATGCGATCTGCGCTCTTCCAAGACGGATGGAATTGTTCTCCGTCCAGATGCCGATCTGCCCGCTGAACTCCTTTTCGTCAACCGTCGCATCTAAAGCAGGACGTCCTTCGTAATAAACGCGAATCCGCCCCGCCTCCACGACGACGACGGTTTCATACCAACTATGGTGCAGCGTATGGCCGCGCCCTAAACCTAAATCTTTATTTTGGGCGACCAATTGGTCGCCATGCCACAGTTCGACGCCGCGTTCTTCCGCACGCATGGCACGAACGGTCCAGCCCTCCGTCAAATCCTTTCCGTTGCCGCCGAAGACAAGATTCAGATCGCGGCCACGTTCGTATTCGGCGGCGAAATTCTCCCGCGCCCCCATGGAAATCCATGTGCGAACGCCGAATGGAGCCGTCAGTTTCTGCCGATGCCACAGAATGGACGGCACATTCGTCTCAACGCCGAGCCATGACCAGTTGCGATCACAGCTCCAACGCTCCAGACTTTGCCATTTGCCTTCGCCCGTACCGTACCAATCCGTCAGACGGCTTTTAAAGACATAGTCCTTCCACCTTGGCGATGCCACAAACCATTCTGTCACATCACTTTCCGGCATCGCCCAGACGTTCTCCGGCCGTGAAGACGGAAGCGTGTAGGCCTTTCCGTTGACGAGCAGTTTCGCCTCGCGGAACAACGGTAACGGTATCGTGAAACCATTTGACATATCGGTCTTTGGACGACCGTTGACCAACGGCGTAAACACCGTATAGGGTTCAATTCCATCATCTTGCAACCGCGCCAATGACAGGCAGCTGCCCTCTTCGCCGACAGCGCGGCCTGTCTCTGGCAGGATGTCATCGATGGATCGGACGGACACGTCATCCAACAACACGCCAACCATATCGAACGACAGTTTTGCTTCTCCCGCAAACGTCTCGCCGTCCAACAGGACGGCGCCGCTGGCGGTGCGCAACAGGGATTGTCCGTCGCAAAACACTTCCACAGAGGCATTTCGGCACATAACGGCGATACGGTGCCACCGTTCAGTCTCTCCGTCCATGCCGTTTCCGCGACCATTCGTCTTAAAGCCTCCTACTTCCAAAGAGACTTCCTGGCTGTTGGCATCATAACGAACAACCACGTCTCGCCCCGCTGTCGTTTTGAGGCTCAACGTCGTAATACCTTTTCCAAGAACAGAATATGAAAACACATAATTCTTCCAACTGTCGTCGCCGACAGCGATGGTGCCAGGCTCCTTGCATTCCAACGTGAATTCGCCGTTCGGAACGGGCGGCTTGTCGCCCGGACAAACGAACAATCCGCTCAACACTTTCCAACCGCCGCCCGGCTCGTTGCAGTCGCGCATGAAATCGTCTGTAAAACACGGCTCAGACGGCACTAGCGTCTTCGCCTTCCAGCCGTTCCACAACGGCTTGCGACCGACCGTAGCGGCGATGTTCTCCAGAATATTCTTCAAGATGACATCGAATTGACGATCCCGCCACATGACTTGGAAACTGAACGGCACGGAGCAGTAGAGGACGCGGCCTTTGCCGAGCGTCCGTTCCCAAATGCCGCCCTTAATCTCTTGATTCGCAACCTTTTGGACACCACGAGGCTGCCACACGCCGTCATCCCGCGCACGTATCAGCTGCATGGCGACGTCATGGGCCAGCGTCAATTCCGTTCCAGTTTCAAGTCCCACAAACGGCCATGAATCATCCGCTTGCAGAACGCCGCCAGGCGGCGTATGCCACCAGACACGACGCGGATACAACGGCGTCGGACGGCGCAACGTGCCCATCCAGTTGTCGCATTTTTCCAAAACCAACGTGCCGCCGTCTTCGACGAATTTCGTCAAAGTGGCCGTCATTTTCTCGAAATCGCGATTCATCGGTTCGGAAATCATGATGCATGTGCAGTCCGCCAGCCGTTCGGGCATCTCCAATTCGTAGTCCATCAGACGGCGGAACGGCATACCATATTTAATAAGCATCCCTTCGTAGCCGCCGCGATACGGCCCCGCGATACCGAACAGCAACGGCTTTTCCGCCTTCACTGGCTCCGACAGCGGTGCAGACGACGCCAAGAGTGCCTGCCATCCAGTCAACTTGTTTTCCGCCAACAACTTGCCATTGGCTAAACTCTCATGATCCATGACGCCGCGCGGCCTGAATTGTGAATCATCGCACAGAATCAACTGGTCGATTTCCACGCCGTCTTCGCTCGGCAGAAGTGCCAATTCATGCTTGCCGACGGTCAGATTGACGTCGCCGCCATAAATCCAATGCCACGCCTGATACGTTCCGTCGTTTCCCGCAAGGGACGGCGTCACGCCGTCCCACGAAACATAGACAGAATTGCCGCAACCGTCCTTCCAACGTGCGCGCATCCACAGATGCAACGTCTTTGCCTCTTGAATTTCAAGAGGATACGTCACACGAACCTGCCGCAACGACGCATCGTCTTCCAAAATTCGGTCCGGAATTTCCACGACGCGCCCGCCAGAACTATCATCATCCTCTTTGATTTCAAAAGGCTTGACGATATTCAGCAATGTCTCCGCTTCGACGATGTTTGCGAATGAACCACTTGCGAGTTCCGTCTTGCCCGTTTCGTCTTCGCTGGACGGCGACAGCATGCCCGCGCGATGCGCGGCCGCCATCAACACCAACGACGCGGCCCACAACGCGAACAACGGCAACGGCTGGCGAAGCAACGACCAACTAATGCCAAGCTTGTTCAGCCCTGTCGCCCAACAGGTATGCGACGGCGCAACCTTCGTATCAGCAGATGCTTCCACCTTTTCCGCAACGGCGGCGACAGCCGCCTGCCGCTTGCCCTGCAACATGACGCCCAACGCCAACGCGACGAGCATGCCCGCGCCTTTCACGAACAATGGCGTGAAGAACATCCCCAAGAACAGGAAGATGCCTATTCGCGCCGCATCCGGAATGACGTCTTTTCGGCGCAAGCTATTCAACGCCAAAATGATAAATCCAGCCGCAATCAATAGCGCAGCGGCAAATCCGTATTCGACGGACACGACCTGCCAGCCGTCCTGCGTGTTCAATTCGACTTTCGTCTCGTTCGGCCGCGGAAAACGACCACGGAAACGCGCCATGCCAACCGTCGCCTGATACTGGCCCGGCCCGTATCCAAACCATGGCGACGCCTTCGTCGCCCGCCATGCACAGATTCGTTCCTGTACCCAACGGCGCGGACTTGCTGCCGACAGCTCCGTCGCTTCTGACGGCGTCACGCAATCGACCAACGCCGCGCAGCGTCCAGGGCTGATCAACAGCATCAGCAGGACGGCCGCCAAGAACGGCGCCAAATGAAGCTGTCGTTCACGAATGATGAATCCGTTGCGGTAACTCATGGCTATCGCCAGACAACACAGGACAATTCCGGACAAACCGCTCAACGACAAACCACACAGCATCAATGCGACGCTGCCCCACGGCGCCGTCACCCACGCCAACGGCAACGCGTCACGCAACAGCAACAGCGACAACGCGATAGCCATACCGACGCCAAAGCCTGTTCGCGACACCATCAAGCCGCCGCATGGCCCGCCAATCGTCCCCCAAAACGGCATGACGCATGCCGTTATCGCATTCACAACTAAGCCAATCGCAAGGCCTTTCATCATCCGCCCACGCTCTTCGGGCAACATCGCGATGACGAACGGCCCCGCCAGCAGATACCATCCCAACTGGCAGGCCTTCAGCAGACCGCCACCCAGCCCCATCGCCGCCGCGCAGGAAACCGTCGCCCAGCAAAGCCCCAACAGCACAAGATAATAGGCGCGATTCAGCCACAGATGCACGTCGGCCTTCCGTTGCAACCAGTTGCGCAACGCAAACGGAAGCAGGCAGACCAGAACAACATCCGGCAAGGCGACAGGCAGTCCCGCCTTGCCGTACCAGACAAGACATGTAAATCCAAATAAGTAACTTAGAATCGAAACCATAGATAAAGATCAATATAAAATAGCGGTTATACTCTTAGTAACGTCGCACATTCCACCACATATAATAACGTCCGAATCGCTCCATTATGTAATCGTCACGCAAGATTTTCTGCAATTTTTCATGCAGAAGGATATTCCGGACCTCCGTGGTCGTATTCGTCAGGACTGACACGGCGACCATCGGCGGATGTTCATTTCCAATGCGTTCCGCCACAGAGTCCAAATCCGTCCAGTCCATCGGCAGACCATCGACGAGACGGAAGTCGCCTGTCTGGAACAGCACTTCATGGGGAGCCAGCAGTGGACAATCGGTCCAGCCGTTATCGACAATCCGTTTCGCCAACATTTTCGTTTCCCCTTCATCCCCATAGACATAGCCTGTGGCATACGGGCGGTTGCCCTGCCAAACACTGAACACGCCGTTCGTCCACAACACACCCAGCAAAAGCAGTTGCCAAAGTGTCATCACGGGAACCCGCCACCAGAACAGGACGACCGCCATGGACAGCGCCCCCCAGCAGACGGCGAAAAGCAGGCCAAGCTTCATCAGCTCCAGACGAATTGCGCCGCCGGCAACCGCCGTTTCGCGGACATCGATTCGCATCGCATGCAACGGATCGCCCGTCTTCATCAGCAACACACACGACAGCAATCCCAAAATCACCAAATGGACGATCCCCAAACGGCCGATAGGCTTGAATTTCCACAACCCTCTCCACGCCAACGCGATACCGAGACAAATCAACGGCATCGCGGGAATCTGGTATTTCGGGAAGCCAAACAACGCGCCGCCGACGATTTCATAGCCGCACAGCAGCCACACGCCAGCCGCCAGATAGCACAGTTCCGTCCGCGGACGCTGCCGCAGACAACCGACCACCATGCTCGCCAGCAGCAAAACGATCAAAAATGGATTCATCCCCCAGAATACAAGATACAACATGTTCTGTACGAGGCGCGAAGCGCCGCTGGCGCGTTCGCCGACCGTCGTCTCTTGGAACGAACGCGCCAAATACACGAACGGCCCCTGCCAATCCACGCCTGTCGCCAGACAGTACAACCGCCATGTCACGAAAAACACCGCGCAGCCAATCAGCAGCCATACCGCCGTTTGTACAGCCCTCTTGAAATCCACACTCCACCACGCAAATCCAACGAGCAGAGGAATTAAGACAAACGGCGTCGTCAACCGCCCCCACAAGGCCAGAGCCATGGTTGCGGCCAGCCAGAGGCCGTTTTTCGCCGAACCGTCATCCATGAAGCATTTCGCCCGCCAACAAAGAAGAAGCGTCACAAGCGGCAGGACAGTCTGGTCGATTTCAATCGTCACGGCCGCCTGCTGAACCATCGGCAATAAGACGCAAAGACCGCATGCAACCCATTGCTCCTGCGTTGTTTTTGCTAATTTCCACAGCAGGTAGATCACGGCCAACCAGCAGAAAATACCTGTCATCTGCACGGTTGCCTGATTGAAATGGGCAAACAGCTTGCACACGCCGCAAGCCAAAAGTGGATACAGATGCGGCGAAAACGTGATGACATCCGCCGGATGCGAATAGCCATCCAAATAAAGCATACGTATGCATTTATAGTAATGCGAGATTTCGTCCTGCCCCATCGGCTGCCCGAAACGACAAGCCGTCAGCAGAACGAACAAGACCAGAAACATCTTCAGGCCGGATGATTTTATGGCTACATCCTTCATTTCACGACCGTTACGTCTTGCTCCAACTGTCGGAAAATCCGCCCCAAATCACGAATCAGCTCTTCGATGCCGTTCAACGCCTGTTCAGGCACTTTGTCGCCTTCCAAACATTCCATGAGCATGGCCGCCTGTTCGGACTGCTCCGGCAGGCCAATGGACGACAACTGCCCTTTCAGCCTGTGCAGAATCGCCCGCGTATCCGTTCCGTTGCCTTTTTTCGCGTAGATCCGCAAGTTGTCCAGAAGCGGTCGCCAATCCGCAACTGTCTGCGCCAACGTCATTTTGATCTCACCAAGCGAAATCTGATACTGTTCGCGCATGAAATTATGCATCTGGCGGATGGTCGCTTCGTCTTGACTTTCCTGTGTATCCGTTTCATCGATGGCTTCTCGGACTGGTTCGATGACCAACGCGTCCGCGATGCACATCAGCAACTGATTGCGTTCAAACGGCTTGGCGATGAATCCAGTCGCCCCCGCCGCCAACGCGCGTTCCACATCCTCCTGGAAGGCACTCGCCGTCAAGGCGATGATGGCCGTCATCGTGCTCGTCGGCAGCTTGCGGATTTCACGAATGGCCGTATATCCGTCCATCACAGGCATTTGGATATCCATGAAAATAACGTCGAACTTCTGTTTCATGCTCAATTCGACGGCTTCCGCGCCGTTGACAGCCGTCCGATACGGCAAGCCGATGCTCTGGCAGACCGTTTCCAACAGGAAAAGATTCGTCTGCGTGTCATCGACCAGCAACGCGCAGTGTTTCTTCAACTCGTTACGCGGCAACGCGATACGGAAGCTTCCCGGCAGACGGACCTGCTCCGCCGCATTCGCCTTCGCCATCTCCAGCATGAAATAGAAACGGGAGCCTTCGCCTTGGCGGCTCCAGACTTCCAACTTGCCGCCCATCAGCCCCACGAGACTGCTGGAAATGCTCAGACCAAGCCCCGTGCCGCCATATTTTCGGCTGACGCTGCTATCGGCCTGCTTGAACGGCTGGAACAAATCCGGCAGTTTGGATGCGGGAATGCCGACGCCTGAATCCTTTACGGCGAAATCCACGACGAGCTGTTCGCCGCCCGTGTCGCCCAATTGAATCTCCAAGCAGACTTCGCCGCGCTCCGTGAATTTGACGGCGTTGCTCAGCAAATTATCCAATACTTGCCGCAGGCGGTTTGGATCGCCGCGCACGATCACAGGTTCGTGTCCAGGGAACAACAAACTGCAACGCAGGCCTTTAGACTTGCCAAGCTGCGCGGCCATCGCGATGCGATCCTCCGCCAACGACCGCAAATCGAAGGCGACGTCCTCCAATTCCATTTTGCCGCCGTTGATTTTCGAATAATCAAGCACTTCGTTGATGACGTGCAGGAGGCTTCGCGCACTCGATTCGATGATTCGCACATATTGCTTTTGTTGCGAATTCAGCGTCGTCGCACCCAAATTGCTCAAAAAACCGATGATGCCATTCAGCGGCGTGCGAATTTCATGGCTCATTTCCGCCAAGAAAAATTCATGGCCCTGCACACGCTGGCCGCTGCTTTCCAAATAACGCTTCAAGGCGGGCTCGACTTCCGATATGTCGTTCAACGGCTGATAAACGGCCTTTTCGTCGCCCGTCTTGGCCAATTGCAAGCTCAACTGTTTCAGGCGATTATGGATGTCAATCCAATAAAAGACGCCGTTCGCCGCTAACAGCAGAACACCGATGGCCATCCAGACGATGGCGTACCGCCACGCGATCGAACGGTTTTCCAACATGCGCGCGACGGCCAGCCCCGCCAGTTCGCCCATCTGGTCCGAAATCTCACGAATCTTCTCAGCATCCTGCAGGCGGTTCACGGCAAGCCCCGCCGCCTTCAAAACGGCCAGTTCGCCTTGAATGACCTTCCCCTGCCCGCCGTAACGGCCGCCGATTTCCTTCAGCAGATTCGGCTTGCCGTTCATCGTTTCGAAAACATGCTGAAGCTCCGTCAACTGACGGTCCGCCTCCTGTCGGTCACGGCACCACGACAATTCCACCAGCCGATGCTGGAAATCATCCGTCATGCCAAGATATTCCGACAGTTCGCCCAAGGCGGCCACGCGGCCCCAGACGCCCAGCAGGCAGACGATGGACACCAACATGAACACCGCCCCCGAAATCATCAGCTTGACCGGCAACCTCATCACATCCTCCTACGAATCATGACAAAAAACGCCTGCAGAAGAACATGTTCTGCAGGCGTCCAATACGAAAAGCGACTGCTTGGCTCAGAAGCAGAAATTCACAATCGGGAAGAACGGAACGATGGATTCGCGAATGATGTTCACGATACCAATCTGGAAGCCGACCATGAAATCCGTGTAGTTCACGATACCGATCTGGACACCCGTCATTTCCAGCGTGGAGTTGACAAGACCGATCTGCAGACCGCTACCGATTGAATCCGTGGAGTTCAACAGACCAACCTGGAAGCCACGGCTCTCGCCGCAGAGGTTGAACAAACCGACCTGCATGCCGCTGTAACGCTCTTCAATCATGTTCAACAGGTTGACTTGCAACGCGGAGCAGTTTTTGCTCGTGGAAGCGATACCAAGGTCGATACCCATGATGCGGTCGTTGCCGCCGTACGGGAGGTTCAGCTTCAGGCCGGAAACATCGATTTCGGAGGTGACGACCTGCAGATTCGGCGGCCAAACGGAAATCTGCAACGGAGTCGTGTCATAAGCATGGCTCACAACACCGACGGACACCAACAACAACGCCAACATCAACGCTCTTCTCATCTCTTTGCTCCTTGATTTCTTTTACGATATTATGATGACAATCCACATATTGCCTATGTTTATACTATAACAATAATGGTCTTTTCGCTAATTTCCAACAAAAAAAGAACGATTATTGCCATTTAGCCGCAAAACATGGCATTTTCTAGCCATTTAGACGGGTGAGAAGCTCACGGACGTCGTCGTCGGTCATCGCCCGCGGATTCGCTTTCATGCTTCCGCTGCGGCAATTCGCGATGATGTAGTCGTAGTGATCCGCCTTCAGACCGTATCCGCTGAAGCCCTCCGGAACTTGCAGACGGCGGCACAGTTGTTCGACGGCCGCCACGAACGCCGCCCCGTCGCCAACGCCGCACATGCCGCCCAAAATGGCGAATTCGTCCTCCGCCACGGGCAGATTCCATTCCAGAATGTACGGCAGCAGAATCGCGCAGGCCAATCCATGCGGCACGCCCAAGAGATGGCCAAGCGGATGGGCCAGCCCGTGCACCGCGCCTAAGCCGCTCTGCCCGAACGCCAAACCGCAAATCATGCTTCCTTCCGCGACACGTTCGCGATATTCCAGATTATCGCCGTCGCGGCAGGCCTTCTCCAAATATGTCATCAAGAGGAGGACGGCTTCGCGCGCCATGGCGCGCGTCAGACGCGTCGCCCCCGTCGAGACACACGATTCGATGGCCTGCGTCAAGGCGTCCAATCCGCTGTCACGCGTCACTGCAAATGGCAGCCCCAACGTGAGTTCCGGATCGACAACCGCCGCTTTCGGAATCATCAACGGCGACCGCAACGACTTCTTCACGTTGTTCTGATGATCCGTCAAAACGGCATTTTTCGTCATTTCCGCGCCTGTTCCAGCCGTGCTCGGCAATGCGACGACGGGAAGGCTCCGCGTCGGAACCGCCAGCCGCCCCATGAGATAGTCGCTTGTGCAACCGTCGCCGCACGTCAGCAACGCCGCCGTTTTTGCGGAATCCATCACACTGCCGCCGCCGACCGCCAATACGGCGTTCGCATCCGTCTTGCGTATCCGGCCGATGATTTCATCGACATATTCCACAGGCGGATCATGCGGAACGGACGAATAATAGCCGACCAGACGGCCGCCCATCAATTCCTTAAGTTCCCGCCCGCGAACACTTTGCAGAACGCTGTTCGAAAACACGCCGAACACGCGGCCGCCACGGCCGCACAGCTTGTCGAACAGCCCGGGCACTTCCTTCCGCGAACCGCTCCCGAACATCAGACAGCCCGGAAAATACGCACTGTATGAATCCAATGATTTCATTGTTTTTGTCCTTTTCGTCCCTTTCGTCCCTTTCACTCCACAATTCCCACAGCGTCTTTCGGCAACCAACCTGTCTCGCCGTTGCCGAGACGGATTTCCACCCAGCCGCCGTTGTCATCCGTCAACGTCACTTCCGTGCCCGCGTGCAACGGCTTTTCGAAGCTCTTGTCATAGGCTTCACTGCCGCCTTTTCGGGCGTCAACCGACGTCGCGACAATCACCGCAGGTGGTTGCCGCAGTTCACGATACGACATCCAGACCGACACGCCGAACACCACCGCCACGATGCACGACAGACCCGCCACCCAACGCAGCCAGCCGTCCTTCCGCCACCGCAACGCAATCAACGCCGCCCAGAATAACGCGAAACATCCTAATAATATCCCCTCACGCCACACCAACGGCAAGTCGTAATGCAAGAAAAACAGCGTTTTCATAACACGTTTTTGCTCATGCTCCTCAATGACATCGACGCGGCGCGACCGCGCGAACGCCATGTTGTCCTGCAGTTTCTTGTCAAACGGCAGATACCGTTCCGCGCGGCGGTAATTCAGTATCGCCCGTCCAAGATCATCTTTCAGAAAATACACATTTCCAAGATTATAGAACAATTTTCCGTTGGCAAACGTCTTGTCGGAAGCGACGCGTTCATAACGCGCCGCCGCCTTGTCCAACGCCTCCGCCGCCTCCGTCTTCTTGCCGTCGCGCGACAGTTCCAATCCTTCCGTGAAATACTGCTCCGCCTCCTGGCAGAGACGGCTCCGCTCGTTTTCAGGCAACGCTTCGCCCTGCCCATGGACCATGACGGACACCAAACAGAAAATGATGAATGCAAAAGTTTTTTTCATATGCTCAAAAAGGGACTAAAGGGACGAAAAGGACAAAAGAGACAGATATTTTTCAAGGCTTCAGCTTCAAGCTCTCCAGTTTGCGGACGATTTCGCGGGCGCGGCGGCAAGCCGTCGCGCCGTCGAGACTGCCTCCGCCCGCATAGCGGCTCTCCTCACAACGCGTGAACAAATCCTTCAATTCGCCAAGCAACGCATCATCAACGCCTTGCCGACGCAACGGTTCATGCACGTCGCCAAACGTCAACGCGTCGCCCGTCATGTGCAATTTTGCTCCAAGATACTGCCGCAGAGCATCTAACACGCCCGACAGCGCATCGTTGGACTTCTCCGCCGTGTCGATCATGCCCATGCAACGACCACCCGCGCGGCGGCTCGCCGCCGCGGCTGGATCCGCAAGACCAACGCTCCGCATCCAGCCAATTCCGAACACAACCAAATAAAGCAATGGCATACCCGCCAATACGGCAAGCCCAACTGGCGATTTCAGAAGACTTTGCGTCTTCAATCGCTCGTTCGCAAGCAGTTCACGGACGGCGTAGTTGTTCACAAGACCGCCTTCGCGGACTTTCACTTCCGACTCCAGTTTCGGAGCCGCCGCAACGGCCCCCGCCATGCGGAGGCCTTCCGCATCCTGAGCCGTAACCTGCTTAGCCGCTTGGACTTGCAATGGAATCGCAGGGCTCCGCGCGATTTCATATTTGCCCGTCTCCGAATCGAAATAACTGATCTCAATCGCGGGAATCTCCTTCACGTTCACGTCGTTCGCACGCAGAATTCGCGTGAACTTTTTCACATCGCCTTCCACGACGCCTGGATCGTCCTCTCCGGAAATCTTAAAATGCTCTGCCAACGCTTCTTGTGATGACAGCGACGGCAGTTTTACCGTCTCCAGATACGCAGGTCCGCTCAACTGCAACGTCAACTGAATCGGATCGCCGACACTGACTTCCAGCGGATCCGCCATCGTCATCAGCGAACATTTTCCGACGATTCCGCTGAAACTCTTCGGACGCCCTGCCGCCGGCAATTCTTTCACAGTGAATTTCACAGGATCCGACTGCACGCTGACACGACGCGTCGGACGTGCAGGACCGAAAAATGACGGAAAATCATCATCGTCAAACGGCCAGCCGCCACGATGACGTTGCTGACGCCCTGCCCGTTCGTCATAAACCGCACAGATGACGACAGATGGCGGCAATTCGAACTCGCCCGCCCGCTTCGTCACCATCGGTTGCGAAAATTCAATGATGGTGCTGCCGCCTGGCCCGGAACGACGACGCCCCAACAGTTTTTCGCCAGAAGCTAATGGAATCCACAAAAATTCATTACGGCGCGTCTGGTCGATTTTCGGTTCGACTTCCGGATACGAAAACGCGTCCATCTCCAAAACAGGCAATGAAAATTGGAAATCCTTCACGTCCCGCGCAATCTCCCACCGCCAGTTCAGCATGACAGATTCACCAACGTAGCACGACGGATTCGACACCGTCATCGTCACTTTCAAATCGTCCAGTTTCTCCGCCTTACGTACCGTAATCGGAACCTCTTGCGTACGATATGTCTTGCTACCAATTTTGATGGTCATCGACGGCAACGTCACCTGTCCGATTCGCTTCGGTGTGATCTGATAGGAATACGTCGTGTTGGTCGTGTGGCTTTCCGTTCGTTTGCCGTTGACGATGGATGTAAAGGAACTCGTTCCCGTCGATGGTGGCCTCGCAACAACCGTATAGTCTTGCGATTCAGGGAAATCCGGCATGACAACTTTGTCTTTGGAATCATCATCCACGGAAACTTGAATCTGAAATGTCACCGTCTCGCCAAGAAAAATGTCCTGCGAATCGATGCCGAGCCGAATAGGCTCCTGCCTTTGTGGCATGCCTCCGCCGAACTGGAAATTAAACTGCGCCCAGCCCGCAAGCCCTAAACATATAATGAATAAAAACAATGTCTTTTTCATTTTCAACATCTGCAAACCACTAACCATTAACAACTAACCACCAGCCATAGGCCATAAGCCATAAGCCATAAGCCATAGGCCATAAGCCTCTCCGTTTCGCTCACGAAACGGAGATTACCAATCTCGTTCGACAGGCTTAACGCGCAAGAGTTTCAGCCGTTTGCGTTGATTATTGCGCTCTTGGTCCAAAATATCTTGTATTTCGTTCTCCGTTTCGGACTTTCCTTGCTCTTCGCTCTCGTCTTGCTGTTCCTGTTGTTCAGCCTGCTGAGGCGGTTGCTGCTGCGGTGGTTGCTGTTGTTGGTCTTCCTGATCTTTCTTCTCGCCTTCGGACATGGCCTTATGCGCCTCGTCAAGCTTCTCGGCGGCTTCCTTCTGCGCCTCCGATGCAGATTTCATATCTCCTTCTTTCAGAGACTCTTCCGCCTTCTTCTGGGCGTCTCGCGCCTCATCAAGCTTCTGCTCGGCATCAGATTTTTCAGAAGGCTTGCCGTTCTGCTTGTCTTCTTCTTCACGCTGCTGTTCCATATCCTGACGTATCTGCTCCGTCTCGTCGCTGAGCTTTTTCTGCTCATCGGCAGCCTGCTGCTGACTCTGCTGACCTTGTTCGTTCTTATCCGCTTCCTGCGACTGTCGTTTCGCCAACTCTTTCAACTGCTCGCCAGCATCCTTCTGCTGCTGTTCGCCTTGCTGCTGTTGCTGTTCGCCTTGTTGTTGCTGTTGTTCGCCATCTTGCTTCTGACCATCTTGCTGTTGCTGCTGGCCGTCTTGTTGTTGCTCACCGTCTTGCTTTTCGCCGTCCTGCTTCTGACCGTCTTTCGGAGGTGGAGGCAAAAGTTTTTTCAATTCTTCCAATTCTTTATTCCATTTTTTCAAATCATTTACTATTTTTCTCTTGTGTTGACGTGCATTTCTCAGATTCACCTGCGCTGTTCTTCTCACTTTTCGCGACTTCTTCGCTTCACCATAAGTTGCCATTCCCTCTTCACAGTTCTTTTTAGCTACTTCTAATTTTTTTATGGCACTATCTAATTTATCGATGGCTTTCTTCAAATCATTCGTTTCAGCTTCTTGCTCTTTTTTTTCTTTTTCTGCTTCTTTCTGTATCTGCCTGCTCTCATTATACAAACTATTGCCACTACCAAGCTTACAGGACTCCTTGAAAGCATCGCTTTCATCCCATCCCTTTTCCAAAGCATCTTGGAAACACTTATTCGCTTCTGTCATGTCACCATTCCGATAGCGCGCCAACGCTTCATTGTATTTCACCCGCGCATCGTCAGGACGCAGTTTTCCCGCGTCTTCGAATTTCTTGGCAGCATCCTTGTAATCTCCGTTTTTATAGGCCCTTATACCATCTTTTAAAGATTCTTTAAAAGATGGATCATCTGCGGCGGCAACCATCGCCGCCGCCATCATTGCCAGCGCCATTCTCATGACTTTTCCAATGTTCATTGAACATCTCATGCGATTATCATTCATCATGTTGTTTTTCATACAGAAACTTCCGCTCGAAGCGCTTTCAAACCGCCGAGCCGCCGGAGCCGTTGAATTCATTTACTGTTGGATCTTCGTTTTACAAACCAATCCTTCTTGAGCTTGCCGGCCCGGCGGCGAGGCTTTTCAGTGTATTCAGTGTATTCAGTGGTTTGAAATTTCGTGCTCTTTCGTGTATTTCGTGGTTATCATTCAATGGGTTAATTGAGTTTCCTTCTCCTATCCCCTATCAGCTCCGCGCCTGCCAATAGCACAAATGCCGCGCCTAGAAAGATTTGGAACTTCTCTTCATAGATTTCCACCGACTTCTCCTCCAAATCGCGCTTCTCCTCGCTCGCAATCAACGACATATAGACGCCGCCCAAATCAAAGTCGCTCGTCGCCACCGGTAAATATCTGCCATCACGCGTCTTCGCAACCATCTGCCGCAACGTCTCGCTGTCCAATTTGCTTCGAACAACTTCGCCTTTGTATTTCACGATATGGCGGCGGCCGTCTTCGTCAGGAGCCATGATGCTCGTGCCAGCCGATTCGTCACCCAAACCGACCGCAATCAGCCGCATGCCGCGTTCCGCCAATTTCTCCGCGGCTTCGACAGGAAAACTGCCTTGGTCTTCGCCGTCCGTAATCAGCACGACATCTTTGAACTGCTTCTCCTGATCGTCGAACGCCTCGTCCATGACCTTCCGCAACGCGTCGCCGATCATCGTGCCGCCGCGCGACACGCTGTTCACATCGACATCGTCCAACATCATCCGGAAGAAGCCGTAATCCATTGTCAACGGGCATTTAACAAGAGACGTTCCCGCAAACACGACCAAACCTGCGCGGTCGCCGTCCATGACGTCGAGACAGTCTTCAATGGCCAGTTTCGCGCGTTCCAGACGGCTCGGTTTCAAATCGTCCGCCAACATGCTTTTCGAAACGTCCAAGACGAACACGACGTCGCGGCCACGGCGGCGCAAATCGCGCCGCGTCGGATTCCACGACGGTCTCGCCAAACCGACGATCAAAAACGCCAAGCCCAACAGCGCCAACGCCTTCTTCCAGCGTCGCGCCGCCAGATTGACGCATTCCGTCATCCGTTTCAACAGTTCTGGAACCGCCGCCAAACGGCTGAGCAGCGCCTTCCGCCGCTGGCCGTCCATCATGAAAACGGCCAGCAGAAACGGCAGCAGCCACAGCAAATGCAGCATGTCAATAGATTGCCAAATTCCGTGCATATTATACCTTCTTTAGCATGATGATGCGCAAGCTCCGCCTTGCGCTATGAGCATGATGATGCGCAAGCTCCGCAGCATGATGATGCACAGGCTACACAGCATGATGATGCACAGGCTCCGCCCTGTGCAAAATCATGGCAGCCTTCTAAACAAGCTCGCTTCCAACAACAATTTCAACACAACCAGCCCGAGCGCCGTCAGCGCCAATGGCTGGAACAACTCCTTGTAATCCACAAACCGAATGCTTTCAATCTGCGTCCGCTCCATCTTGTCAATGTCGCCGTAGATTTCCAGCAGGCGTTCCGCAGACGTGGCCATCTGGAACGTGCCGCCTGTCTTCGAGGCGAGTGCTTCCAGTTCACGCGTATCCAATTGCGGCTGCCGAACGGGCAGTTTCTTCCGTCCGAATGGTGTCTGGACGACCATCATGCCGTTGCCGCTCACGCCGATGACGTGTACGCGAACGCCGCATTTCACCGCCAGATCGATCACGGATTCCACCTTCCGCCCGACATTGTTCTCGCCGTCCGTCAGCAGAATAATGACTTTGCTTTTGATATGGTAGTCCGTCTTATTCTTCTTCAACTGCTTCGCCAGCGTCTCGTCCGCCGTGTGCAACCGAGCGATGCCCAACGCCAACGCTTCACCAATAGCCGTTCCGTCCTCCGACTGGTCTCGCGCCAAATCGATTTTATCGACCAGCGTCTTCAACACCTTCTGGCTCAACGTCAAAGGACATGCCGTCTCCGCATATCGCGCGAATGAAATGATACCGATCAAATCGTTCGGACGGCCTTCCAGGCTCTTCCCGTCGCCATAGACAAACCGCTGGAAAACGTCTTTCACAACCTCCAGACGCGTCATTTCATGACCTTCATACTGCATCTCCTGCCCCATGGAACCCGAACGATCCACAATCATCTCAATCGCAATGCCTTCGCTGATGTCACGGACGCGTTCATTGCCCGCCTGGGGCCGCGCCAGACAGACGACAAGCAGAATCAACGCGACGTCGCCAAGCGCCGTCGGCAGCCATTGCAGACGCTGCCGCCACGAACGCCCCGCCTGTCTCGCATTCGACACTGACGAAAAACGCACGCCAGCCTTGCGGCGACGGCGCCACCAGCGCCATGCCCACAAGCCAACGGGCACGATCAGCGCCAAAAACCACCATGGAGATTCAAATCGAAACATGATCCTTTATCTGAAATCTTTATGTACGACTTTTTTCACAAAATTGTTTAATCGTAAACTGTTAATTATTAATTGTTAATTTACCGCGACGCTCCTCCGCCGCCCGAACTGCCACCGCCGAAGCCACCGCCGCCACCGCCTGAACTGTGACTGGAATAACTTCTTGAGCTGCCACTGGAATAACCGCCGGAACTACCTCCGCCTCCCAACCCACTAAATAAGTCCCAAATATGCCGTATTACCAAAAACGGTATCCCAAGACAACACAATAAACCCAAAATTCCGCCCAGAACCTTCTCATACCAAGGATGGATTTCAGAGAAAAACGCCTTGTTCTCCTTGCTCAGATTCAATTGAAACGCGTTCCCGACAAGTTCTGCCGTATGAAGATAAACTCGGTAGAGACAATCTCCGTACAGCTTTTTCCGCCAACGACTTCCGATATATGTAGAAGCCGATGAATGCACTGCATCCATCACGGTGTAGTTCTTTTGTATCGACTTGCTGCCCGTCAGCAACATCGCGTTTTCTGGCTTATTCTCACTTGTGCGGCCCGCATCGAACAACAACAGAGCCATATCTGTCTTCTCATCCGTCAGCAGCCCCCACGCGCGGATCAGCGACCACGCATACACTTTCAAATCCTCACCGCCGCAATCAACCGTCACGACATAGAACTGAACGTTCGCCAACGATTGCATCTCCGTGCAAATCGCCTCCATCGCCTGTCGTTTCTCATCATCCAGAACATTCGAAATATCAACCACATACGCCGCATCATCAGGCCGTTCGACGACCTTGCACCACAACGGCGCCATCCCGCAAGCATCCATCAATTCCTGCGGCATGTCCAAAACGTATTCCATCGCCGTCCGGCGGACAATTTCCATGTAGCCTTCGACGATGCCACGGCCATATTCCTTCTTGTCCCACGCCGGCAACGTCTTCTCGTCGAGAATCCGTCCGCAGACACTGTCCGGCAGCGCGCCTTCCAAACCGTAGCCGACCTCTATTCTCACACGGCCGGACGTTCCCGCCAGCGTCGTTTCCTTGTTGACGAGCAGCAGTACGCCGTTGTTTTTCTCCTTGTCGCCGATGCCCCATGTGTTAAATAATTCATGCGCATAGTCTTCCAGCACCATGCCATCCAGATTTTCAACCGTGACGACGACCAGTTCCGCCTTGCTTTTCGCACGGATGTAGTTGCCTGCGATCCGTATCAGCTGCGTTTCTTCCGATGACAGCATGCCACCATAGTCGAACACGCAGTTGAACTCAGCAGGCTTCGACGGCACGCCACCCATGACAGCCATCGCCATCATCAAAACCAAACCCGCAACTATTTGAAACCGCTTCATTTATCACTCCATGTTAAGCATTAAGCATTAAGCATTAAGCATTAAGCATTAAGCAGTAAGCATTAAGCATTAAATTAGAGCCAAATGAGTTGGCCGCCTGATTCGATGGAATCGATGGCGCCTTGCAGAACCTTC
>JAFZAB010000109.1 GCA_017548425.1 Victivallales bacterium | reverse complement strand
GTTGCTTCAACATGGAATTCGGCTATTGGGATGAGAATTTCCATCAATGGAAGATGTTTGTCGATAACAATATCCATAACAATTGGGAGGCGGATCGCTTCTTCGCCTTTGATCCATATGCCGTCATTGGCGGGGCTGGGTGGATGCATCCAGGCTTCCCGACGGATAAATGGGAAGAAAATGGCCATACCTACATGCACAATGGTGACGGCGTTATGTGCGAAGTGCTGGCGAGCGGCGATTCGACGATTCCACATTACATCAAATCGTCCGTATCAACGCCTGATGAATGGAAACGTGTGAAGGAAGAACGGTTCCGTCGGGATGATCCTGTGCGAAAAATCGATATCGAAGCGTTGAAAAAGCGCCATCCGCAGGGGCCTGCGCGGGACTATCCGCTTGGCGTCAACGTTGGTTCGATGATCGGCAAGATCCGTGACATGATGACCATGGAAGGGCTTGCGTACGCGACATTTGACTACCCGGAGATGGTGGAGGACATGGTCGAGACATGTTGTGTTCTCGTGGAGGACTTTCTTGATCAAGTGCTTCCGCATTTCGATTTTGATTTCGCCTCCTCATGGGAGGACATTTGCTTCAAGAACGGGCCGCTGATCACGCTGGATTTCTTCGAAGAAGTCGTCGTCCCGCGGTATTGCCGCATCAATAAGAAGCTGAAGGAACATGGAATCGGCCTCTGGTGGTGCGACTGCGACGGCGATGTCCGTCCATTGTTGCATGGCTTTTTGGAAGGTGGCATCAACTGCCTGTTCCCGTACGAAGTGATGGGCTGCACGCATCCGGGCAGGCTTCTGGACGAATACCAGGGTGTACTCCACATCATGGGCGGCTTCGACAAGATGCAATTGGGAGCGGGGCGCAAGGCGATCAAAGACTACATGGAGACGCTCGTCCCGTACGTGGAACGCGGCGGATTCATTCCGTTCTGCGACCATCGCTGCCCGCCGAACGTGCCGGAGGAGGATTATCTGTACTATCTTGACTTGAAGCGTCAAGTCTTCGGCGGTGGTTTCTGATATTTTATTGATTGACATACACTCATAACCAAAAAAAGGAACTCAGAAAATGACGGATTTTGCGAAACTGAAGCAGTCGATTCTGAAAGGTAAAAAGAATGACACGGTGGCAATCGTTCAGGCCGCCATTGACGCGGGCGAAAGTGCGAGCGAACTGATTGACAAAGGCATGATTCCCGCCATGCGCGAAATCGGCGACAAGTTCTCCGCCGGAGACGCTTACGTTCCCGAACTGCTGGTCGCGGCGCGCGCAATGAACAGTGGTTTGGCGTTGATCGAACCGATTCTGGCGGCCAGCGGCCGCCAGCCGAAAGGTGTCATCTGCATCGGTACGGTGAAAGGCGATTTGCACGACATCGGCAAGAATCTTGTCGCCATCATGTTACGTGGGGCGGACTATAAAGTCATCGATCTCGGCGTCAACTGCGATGTCGCGAAATTCGACGAAGGCGTCGCGCAAGGTGCGACGATTGTGGCGTGCAGCGCGCTTCTGACGACGACGATGCCGTACATGAAGGAGATCGTCGAGCATTACAAAGGGACAGGTGTGAAGGTCATCGTCGGCGGCGCCGCCGTGTCGCGCGAATTTGCTGAAAGCATTGGCGCAGATGGTTTTAGCTCTGATGCCAACGAAGCCGTGAAGCTTGTTGACAGCTTGATAGCATAACCACCTTCGGTGGTGCTTATGGCTTATGGCCGATGGCTTATGGTTTAAAGTAAAAGGTTGACGCAAAGGAACAGGAAGAATGACGAGCCACAATTATTTTACGGCGACATGCATGATTCTGACCTTTGCGTTCAGCCTGTGGCGTGGCGAACCGCGCCATCTTTGGCTGTCGGCTGGATTTTTTGCATCGTGCATCGGCGATTTGTTTCTGGCAAACCGTCATGGACGGCTGAGTTTTTTCATTGGCGGCGTAGCGGCGTTTTCCGTTGCGCACATCATGTTTTTCCTGTATGCGTGGCAATACGGTCACCATCCGAACTGGCTGATTGGCGGCATTGCTTTCGCCTTGTTGTGCGCATGGCCTGCGATTCCTACTGTCTTGCGTGTTGGCTGGCAGATTGGTGTCGCCGTGAGTTTTTACACGGCGTTTTCCTGCGCGACGTTGGCGTCGGTTTCTGGCATGAAAGCGCCATGGCCGCAGAAGGGATTGTTTCTGGCGGGGGTACTGTTGTTGATATTTTCCGATGCAATGATTGCGCAGAGCAATTTCCTCGGCATGAAGCGCAGTGGAAAGTTGATCATCCCGACGTATGTGGCGTCTCATGTGTGCATGTTGGCGTCATGGGCGGTCTGCATGGTTCGAGGATTGTTTTCGAAAATATGATGACAGTCAATAGCGGTGCCTAATATCAATCTGTTTTTAATTAAATAAATTAATGGTATAGTATTTTATTGGTGAATATATTTGACAAATGAGATATAAATCATTAAATTAAAAATGTGAATAGATAATGTCAAAAAATGACAGTATAAATACATGAATAAACTGACGGAAAAAGCATTTGAGTTTTCAAAGACAGGGGTGTTCTCCTATGTTGACGTTTTGGTGTGGCTGGACGGCAGCAGAGATTCGGTCAATGGGATTGTCAAACGGGCTATCGGAGCAGGGGAAATCCTTCACATTCACAGGGGATTGTATTGCCTTGCAGGCAAATACAATCGTCATGTGCTGGATCGGAATGTCTTTGCAAATTTAATCTACGGGCCAAGCTACATCAGCATGGAAACAGCCCTGTCAATCCATCGATGGATTCCGGAAACCGTCCATTCCGTGATTTCCGTGTCGTTAGGACGTGCGAAATCATTTGAAACGACGTTGGGCGTTTTTGACTATATGCAGGTGAAGCAGCGTCCGTTGTTTTCTGGTGTGGAACGAATGAAGACAGGCGAAGAGCCGTTGACGTATTTCGTTGCAAAGCCATTGAAGGCGCTGGCTGACTATGTCGCGTCGCATAAGAAGGATTGGACTGGCAGGGAACCACTTGAGGAAAGCCTCCGCATTGAGCCGGAAAGCTTGGACGAACTACAGCCAGCCGATTTCAATGAATTGGAAGGTGTCTATAAGTCACGTCGCGCGAGGAAATTCCTGGAAGGTTTACGAATGGAGCTTGGGAAATGAAGGATATCGTGTTTTTACAGAACCGTTTTGATTCCTACAAATGCATCGATGCGGAAGAGGAGATGAACGCCATTCGTGAAATGCTGCAGGAAATGATTCTTGCGGCTTTGTCGCGGACGGATTTTTTCACGAAAGCCGCCTTTCATGGGGGCACGCAGCTTCGCATCTTTGAAGGAGTCCAGCGTTTTTCGGAAGATCTTGATTTTTCATTGATGTCCAGCCATGTTGGATTTGATCTCCTTCCATATTTGAATCGTGTTGCCGAAGAACTGGATGCAATTGGCGTGACGATGGAAGTTGTGGACAAATCACGAGCGGCACAGGCAGTAAAAAAAGGTTTTCTGAAGAATGATTCCATTGTGAAATTGTTAAATTTAAAGTATGCCATTGGGAATGGCCGCACTCGTAAATTGTCCATCAAAGTCGAAGTGGATGCGAATCCACCATCGGGAGCGACATATGGTGTGGCACAACTTTTCTTCCCGTTTCTTGCTTCCGTACGGATTTTTGATCGCGGAAGCGCATTTGCCGGCAAGATGCATGCGTTGCTGTGCAGGGAATATATCAAAGGAAGAGACTGGTTTGATTTTATTTGGTATGTTTCGATGCAAGTTCATCTAAACCATGTATTTCTCTCAAATGCTCTGGAACAACATGGCCCATGGGCAGGAAAAAAAGTGATGACTGACGATGCGTGGGTACAACGAAATCTTCTTGATGTTGTTTCACGAATTGACTGGCAGGAAGCGAGGCGTGACGTCAGGCCGTTTGTTTATGTAACGGATAGACCGTCGCTTGAGTTATGGAATCGTGAATTATTTTCAGAGTTGATTGAAAAGGCGTTTGGTGGTGGTTGACATGATGGTAGATAGCAATATGGGAAAACAGATTTATAAAATCTGGAAGAACACTGCTTTTTTCAGGATAATCGATAAAGAAAAAGTGCCCGATTTTCCGTATTGTTTTTGACGGAAAATCGGGCATAAGAGACATTTCAATGGTTTAGTGATGACAATTTTTTGTTGTTTGAAGTTGTATAAGTCTTTGATTAAAAAACTGTCAATTCAGCAGGGCGCGCCACACCAAGAATATCAAACAACATGTCACAATCCGTTGGAGAGAGATTGGTGGACCGAGCCATCATCAATTCCTGTCGCCAATCAGGGGAGATACGAAGATACTTTCGTGCATAGAAATCGAACTTGATATAGGCGAGGAAGTAATGGAAAACTCCCCGCTCTTCCACCATCAAAGCAGCATTGACGTACTCAATCGCCTTTTTGATATCCGCCATGGGGGTAAGAAATGCCTTTTTCCCTTTGAGTAGCGATACGGCTGCATAGAAAGATGCTTCTGGATTGTCAAAGTTCTCCTCAATAGCCTCCTCAAATCGCATCAATGCTTTGTCATAGAGCTTGAGCTTGAGATAGCAACCGCCAAGTGTAAACTTTATGCTGCTGTCCAGTTCAGGAGAAGAACCATCTCGCAAATCCTTGTCGAGTGCACGTGACAACTTATTCAGTGTTGGCAAGTTCTGTGCATAGACGCTGTTGAAACTTGTGACTGTGATTGCGTTTCCGCACCTTGGGCATTCGACATTTGAAGGCGACAGTGCGAAACCACAGCCACTGCACTTCAAGTCAATCATTTTTACTGCCATTATTCTATCCTTTCTTTTGCTTGTTGCTTATTTGTAAAGCATAATCTGCCGTTCACGTTCACGAACAAGATCAATACCTTTCTTGGCATCTTTCTCAAGTTCGCCCAATTCGCCACTTCCCATTGCGTTCACAATCTGTGAGACTTGGGTTCGTATTTGTTCTTCCAATTCTGAAACTTGTGGAATTGTTCTCATGGATGAGCCATTGACTGCATCTCGAAAAGATTCAATAGTACGACGTATATCTTGTGATGTCGCATGTTGCATAGCATTATCAAGTCTCCCTACGCAATCTCTTATAAAAAAAGCATCACGACGATTGCGTTGCTCGTTTGCTTCTGTATGAATTTCCGCATTCATCAGGAGCAAGTAATGAAATATATAGAACCCAATAATAAGCGCATGAACGATTATGGGGAATGTAATTGTTGAGTTGTTTATCAAAATTAGTATCGTTCCACAGATCAATGACGCCATAAAATAACTGTATGCCACCATCATCTTAGGATATACATGTACAACACTTCCACTTGAATCAAATCGATTATATGAAAGTGAAGACACACATAAAAGCAAATACGAAATATGTATTCCCGCATACGATACCCACCTAGCTGGCGTATGATTATCAATTATGTTGAAATACAAGATATTGAAGACGAGTATGATAACAAGGTACAATATAATTTTTGCTAAAGAACTCTTTTGCATGTTCAACTCCTTTGCGTCAGCCAACTTTCGTTCCACAATTAGGACAGAACTTGGAACCTGAAGGCATGTCTGCACCACAGTTTGGGCATACGCATTTCTGGGGGAGAGGCTGTCCGCAATTGCCGCAGAACTTCCCGCCACCGACAATCTCTCCACAATGTGGACATTTTATCTGAGAGGAAGCCGATGTCGCAGTTGGTGTTGCCGCCGCTTTGGGGGCGAAACGTGATGGACCAGCTGGCGCAGCCGGCTGTGGTTGCGGCACAGTAGTTTCCTGCATTGGCGCAAACATTGATGCCGCCATGCTCCCCATGACACCTCCCGCCACCATACCCATGCCAAGACCGGCTCCAGTCGCGGCAACTCCTCCAGCGCCTGGATTTTCCGCCATTGTCTGCATGATGTTTCTTGCCTGAATTCGTTGCCAGTTATTGCCTAATGCATTGAGCTGTTGTACGTCACCCATTGCCTCTTTGGCCTTCTCCATCTGATATGTACCGAAATCTGCACGTGCTTTCTTAAAGCTTAACCACTCTTCCGTATCAAGAACATTGAGCGTATCAATATACAAATGGTCCAAATGCAAGCCATATTCTGCAAATGAATCGTTTAAAACGTTTTCGAGTGTTGCTGCAATGTTCTCGGTTTGTGTCTGGATGCTCCAAATCCCGCCTTCGACGGATTGTATCGCTCTTGCGATATTGCTCTTCACAAATTGGCCAATCTTGGGTCTGATGATTAATTTGTTTAGTTCGTCTTGGGTTCGTGTGACAGCTGTAGTTCCTTCAATGTCTTTCAAAAGGAATGTCTTGGGATCCGCGATTGTCGCTGTATAATTAACACCTATCTGAAGCTTAATTGGAATTAAATTGGGTATTGCCCCAGGAATTGGCAATGCCATCTGCATGGCAACCTCCATCGGTTCAGGGGTTCCCCACATAAGTCCTGGCATAGGACGTTTGCTTATAAAGAACACAGTATATTTGTAGGAATTTTCACCCCCTGAAAATGATGCACGCAATCTATCGAGAAATGGATAATTGCTTGTTGTAAGTGTATATCGTCCACCTGTGAATGATTCCACAAGTTTGCTGTTGTCCATAAGCAAAGCTACGTCATCCTCGGCAACTTGCAGTACACTGCCATTGCGGAAATCTTCCGTGGGGTGCCGCCATATCGGGTATGCTCCCGTCTGCGTATCACGTGCTATCACTTGATATGCATTCGACAAATTGTCTTTGATGCTTGAGAAGAGTCCCATTTCAACTTCCTTTCTGTTTGTTTATTGCTAGCAAATCATCTTTCTTTTGCTCGTTGTTGTGCAAGCCACGCATTAACTACTGCATCCCGTTGAGCTGAACGGTTATTGTCGTCCATACCACCATCATTCGGTGGTGGAGGTGGAGGTACGTCCTCGGTATCTCCATTCGCTTCTGCCTCAGATGCTTGGGCAAGGGTGTCTTTTAGGCTACTACCAGATTGATCTGTATTTTCTGTCGTTTCCTCTGATATTGAATGAGCCGCAAGCGTGGCTTTCAAGCCACTGTCAGAATCTTCATTGTTTAATTCTGTTTCTATGGCTTCTGTTTGATCGGCAGGCTCATCTATCATATCCCCTTCTTCAGAAACATTAGGCTGATTATCGTCAGAAGATTCCATAGATGACAATTTATTATAATCGTCTGTGTAATCGGCTTTATGTCCTTGGGCGATGGTATATTCAGTCATCTTGTCAGCCATTTCGTTGTTGGCTTCTATCTGCGAGTCAGACATTTTTCGAGAGCCATATGCTTCGATTGCGTCTAGCATATTATCCGTTGAGTTTTCAGTACTTGCTTGTCCCGTCATAATCTCGGCATTCTGCAGTTCTCTCGCTGTTTCAATATCAGCCAGATCGTTATGCGCGATTTCTTCACGGTACCCTTGTATCCTTTCTTCTGGAGGCAAGCTAGATTCTTCAAGGAATTTATCTGCATCGATGGTGCTGTCGTTACTGACTGAACTATCACTCGAAACTACATCTGTATCTTCTGCTAAAAACTCAGTATCATTTGTTGTTTGTTCATCAAGTTGTTCAGAAGATCCTTCGGCGTGTGTTTCGATAAGAGCTGCTGCTTCTGCCTGTTCCGCTTCCTTCGCTTCACGTTCAGCTTGTTCCGCTTCCTTTGCTTCGCGTTCCGCTTGTTCTTGCTCTTCCTGTTCACGCAAGGCTTCAGCCTCTTCATCCTGCCGTTGATTCTCCGCTTCGGCTTCTTGCACCGTGCGTTCAGCTTCATTTTTCTCCGCCTCTTCCTGAAGACGACGGCTCTCTTCTTCTGCTTCACTTGCGGCATACTTGGCATTATCACTGGCCTTTTCCGCCTCCTTCGCCTGCTCCGAAGCGGCATCGGCGGCCTGATCCGAAATTTCCCGCGCCTGTTCCGAAGCAACCGCCGCCGCATCACTCGCATCGGCAGCAGCCCCGGAAAGACTCTGCGCTTCAGCGCTCTTGTCCTGCGCTTCCTGGACAGCCGCTTCTACAGCTGCAGAATCAGACGTGTCGACATCTTTCAAATGTTCTGCAGCCGCTTCGGCCTCTTGTGTTGCTGCAGTAGCTTTATCAGATATTTCTATGGCATCATTACCAGTATTCTCTGTGGTCTCTTCTTGTTTTTCCGATTCATTCAAGGCATCGGCAATCTGATCCTCTTTGACATCAGTTTCCGCTTCAGCTTGTTGATTTTCTTCTGTTATCGTCTCGGACATCTGCTCATTTTCTTCTACCACCTCCTCATCCAACGGCATATCATTTGTGGATTCCTCTTCCATGGGAGGTGTCTCGGAAGGTATTTCTTCTCTCGAGTCTTCAGAAACATCTTCTGGCATCGGTGTTTCAGCAAACAAATCTCCACTGTCTTCTGTCAACACCTCATCTATCGAGGAGTCGTTAACATTGAAGGCTTCATCTGATGAACTGATGTCGTCAGATGACAAGTCAAAAGAATCGGAAGCCGTATCCGAAGCGTTGTCTGACGAAAAATCCATTGAACTGTCAGATGAAAAATCCATTGAACTGTCGGACGAAGAATCCGATGAGGCTTCGTAGGAAGTATCATCCAAAGAATCGCCATAGTCTCCGTCGCTCATTTTCCTGTCTCCTTTCCTCTCTGTTCTAGTGTGGCCCTTATCGTACCGTCAGTCAGCTTGATTGCTGTGCCATATTTTATCTTGCGAAGAAACTGCATTCTGGCACATCCGGCTAACTGAGGCGTAAGAGGTTCGTCGTTCAACTCAGACTTGATTAGCTGTGCAATATGAAAAAATACGGATTTGAGCATGCTTATATCGGAAGTTGACGGCTTGAAGTTTCGCGCATAGATGCGTCTTGAGATTTCCCGTGCAAGAGCACGGCATCCGAAATCGCATTTCCCTTTGCATGCGCCTACATACGCGCATTCTGGATATGGGCGTAACAGTTCTTCTTTTCCGTTCCAGTAAGTTGTTCTCTCTTTGATGGATTCATCTGACAGTGAGATGGATATGTTATTTGCGGCCCGGTAGTCGTCGGTCTTTATCTCTTCCGGTTCTTCAAGCCTGTCGAAAAAGAGCATTGCTTCACCAGTTCGCAGACGTGCAAGACGCTGTGTCTGCACGTCCGACATGTTTGTGCTGTCGGAAAGAATCTCCTTGTCTTCGCGTTCTACAAGCCTGAACGCAAGCTTGATGTTTGTAAGCGCCACGACATCTGTGCCGACCTTGCGTGGAGATTGATCGGCAATGACGATTCCGACACCATATGAACGAATCTCCGCAAGCATTCGCTTGACCAGTCCCCTGGCTATAGTACTTGGATCGGCAGCTCCTTCGCTCACTTTTGAATCCGAATCAAGCAGGACGTGCGCCTCCTCAAGCAGTATGACATTGCGGAGCTTGCCGTCGCCTACATAGTTTCGGTTGACATACGAAAGTATGCTTAAAAGCAACAGGGCAATGATGAGAGCCTTTTGATCCCCATTCTCTATGGCGGCCAGTTCGATAATTGTAGGTTTCGTGAGTATGTCTTCAATCGGTATGCTACTATAATTGTCAAAGAGATTGACAAGGCTGTTCAGACGGACAAGTCCTGCTCGTCCAATATTCCGTGCATCACCAGTGTAACCGATTGCGTCAAACGTCTGTTGAAAAGCCTTGATGAAGTCCTGAATGTTGAAAACTCTACCCTTGTCATCTTTTGTATAAGTGTCGAGCCAGCGGAAATCTGAATAGCAGTTGTTCACCGATTCTTCAAAAATCTTATCAAGTGGTGTTGACATTGTGACAGCCGCTGCAAACGCTGTCTTGAGAACGGATTTATAGCTTTCAAGCGTGACATTTTTCGGGGGGACAAACGGGTTGAAGACAAAAGGAGAGATGAAGTTCTTTCCTGGCGTGAATATCTGTATGTCGGGTATGCTTTGTACAAGCGCACGGTATTCGTTCTTTGCTGGTTCAATGACGAGAAATGGAATATGATGTTGCTTCCAGAGCCGATCAAGGAGGCTGACTGAAAATGTTGTCTTTCCGGAACCCGGAGTTCCGACTATCAGCATGTGCTTGGTCAAATCCCGAAGCGAGAAACCGATCGTATCGCCACGGGATGAACTTTTCAAACGGCCGACTGTGATGTCACCTGCGTTGACAATCCCGTCCGCGTATGTTTTACCATCCTTGCCAGCCTTGTTTACAACAAGACCAGCGGAGACGGTTAGGCTGCCTATCGGAAGTCTGAAAAATGTTGATGCTTCCTCTGCCGTGATGACGAACGGAAGCCTCCAGAATGCCGCATACATCCCTCTACGTTCCGTTTGCCATATCTCTGGATGACGCTCACATTCCTGCAAGTATTCGTTCGCAGCCCATGGAAGCGACAGAGCCAACCCTTTAAAATCGAAATCCTGCGGGGGAATCTCCACGAACTTTCCAGAGACATTGCCATCCGCTGCACCATTGAGTAACCCATATACGCCGCTCGATACAGTGCCAACCGCGTCCTTCCGGCCCATTACAAGAATATTGTAAGAGAACAGTGGGGCGTTTTTCCAAGTGGAATAATACTGGTAAAGTTCGGATTCTTTTTCTGCAAGCGCAAAGGCGACGTTACCTATGCTCTGGTCGTGTATGCCCTTGCTTAATGTTCCAAGTGCTGTGGACATTCGGTCTATGGCTGCCGTCTCCTGCGGAGAGAAGGATGTTGGAATCAGTTGGAACGAAATGGCGCATCCAGGATAGTCTGTAAGCGCATTGCTGATTCGGCTCAAGTCAAGATCGTTTACAGGAATACGGTCAAATGAATAGCATTCCGATAGCATCTGATTCTGAAGCGATGAAATGGACTCATCCCTGCAAAAAGCCCTGCAAGTGTCTCTCGTCAAGCGGCCTATTTCATTCTCGACTTCAGTAAACGGTATTTCCCTGAACTCGTATTTACCTAGAGTCAATGCTGAGCGCACTGTTGCAAACATGTCAGAAAGTCCAGCTTCCAGAGAAGCGGTGTCATTCTGGATCATGCGCAAAATGATGAATAAACGTATACTGGCGCGATACGCCTGATTGATGGCATCACTTGTTGTCCAGAGAATTTCAATGCTCGCGTCACTAACAGCAGCATTCTTGCATCCCTGAAATATCTGCCCCAGGAGATTTTCAGCATCACGCCTATATGCTGCGACATGAGCCATCCCCATCTTGTCGGAGTCTCCATCTCCTCCCCCGATGATTGAAACATCGGGGATGGAGACGATTTCAAGAGATAGCGCTCCAGCAAATTGGCCATCAGCAAGTTCTATGCTTGATATGCGCATATCTTGATCACAATCTGTTACGCATTCTTTTTCTGTCTGACAAGGCTACGCATAGCATTCACAGCATTATCAGCTTCTTCTGTACTGCTACATTCACATTCTGTCGTTTCGCCGCCTGTGTTACGAAGCATGAATCCTACTGTGCGCGACTTAAGCGTTTTACTTTCTTCGCCTGTCTTAGGATCAATCCACGGTCTTTCTAATTCATCAGTTTTTATGCTCACAATATCTGTGTAGAAAAACTCTTCCGTATAGTCTTTGTATGAATCAGAGACAAGGGATATCGTTTTGCGGTAATAATGAATCTCGTTTTCTGTGAAGAAAAAAGCTGAAAGTACACATTCTGGGGACCGCCATCTTTTATCTTTGCCGAGTTTGTCGCACAACTTCATATTTGCTTTGTCCCCTAAGACACTACGACCGAATGAATAACCTCTCAAGAATAAAGGTGGGGCAATATTTGCCTCTTCTTCATCTATCCCCAATTTCTTAATGGCTTGTTCTTTTAGCGAATTCATGAACGAATCGCGTTGATTGTCAATCTCTGAGTCACTTGGTCTTCCGCCATACTTTATGATTCCAACAACAATAGCGATTATGATAGCAAGTAATCCCAATGGAGGCATTAATGCTAATAATATCGCGCCAATAACAGCGAAGATAATAATTGTCTTAGGAGATGGGGTGGGTTGGAAGTACTTAGCATTACGTGCGTAGTCCATTTTTGCTCCTTATAGCGTTTGTCCTGCCTTCTTTAAATGATAAATAGAAAGCACAATCCCCTGCGGCAGGATTTGAGAATCATGCTTTCATGCTTCTTCTACTATTCAATCTAACTGACTAAATAATGGAAATCACTTTGGGTGTTAGAAATATCCTATATGAAATATATTTTGGTTGGATGTATGCGACTGGCCATGTGTGCTTCCTGCTAGGTGTTGTCATATGGCGTTTCAGACAATCTCCTTTGCGATTGCCTCACAATGTTGCAATTTATTGTTGGTGTTTTCTCCATTCTTATAGATTGAACTCTCATTGGGCTTGTTTGATTTCCATGTGAGAGTCTCGAAATCACCATTGATTTGTTTTTTCTCCTTTCCTGAAAATACAAGCAAAACTCTCGATTTTTACACAAAAAAAGAGCGACTCTAGTTTCGTGAATCACCGAGGTTTAGCACTACCTACTCAAAAGCACGAAAAGAGACGCTCAAGGCATGAGCGTGCTTAACGTGTGCTTTTGAGTAATCGGGAAGGTGCTAATTTCGGTGATTCACAAAGCACAAACACTGACGACATGTCGCCAGCTATGTCAAAAAAGAGATAAAATTATTTGTGGTGAGTATTTTAACTCCTGGTTGATGGGTTACGGCTGCATTTGTGGGGCGACCACATAAAATACCTAATATAATGTCTCAAAAGCCTGTTGCAACGCCATTTTTTGCTTTTTTTACAAAGATTTGATACTTGTTTGTCCTTTTATGGATATTTTGCTCAATTCTCTTGTATTTGTCAAAAGACATTTGTCGTGTTTTGACATTATTTGTCCTGTTTTGTCGCGGGGCAGGATGATGAGGTCTGCATGGTTCGAGGATTGTTTCCCAAAATGTGATGACTAAAATAATAAGATAAGATGTAAGCGACATAAGGGACAGAAACGATATAAGCGACGGCTGAATGGGTATGCTGTTTGTTTTTGTGCTCTCTGTAGATACTGGAAAAAACGGTCTTTTGCGCTATATTAATTTAAAAGTGCGAATAATTAGCTTGTCGAATTAATTATAGGTAAGGACGTCATGAACCAGAGGAAAAGCGAATCGGAAGACTGCTGGCAGTTGATGCATAAAATCATCTTCGTGCTGCAGAATGCTTGCGTGATTCCAAAAGGCTCGTGCCTGCATCGCATTACGTTTGCTCAGCTTCGTGTTTTGGATATCGTCTGTCGCCATCATCCCGAAGGGCTGATGCTGAAGGATATTACACGGGAGCTGAAGCAGACCGCCGCGACGACGTCAGTTGCCATCGACACGCTGGCGAAGAATGGCTTCGTCGTGCGGGAGCAGGCTGAACACGATCGCCGCGCGGTGGCGATTCGATTGACGCCTGAAGGGCAGCGGATTCGCGACGATAACGCCAAACGTCTGACAAGGCGTTTTGACGAAGCGTTCGCACGGCTGTCGGAAGAAGACAGAAAACACTTTCACAGGACGCTTGAGCAACTGTGGAGCACATTCAACAATAAGCAAGAGGAAAAGGAATGAAAATGTCGTCTCGAATGATTCGTTCAATCATGATTGCGGTCTGCGTGTTTGCGTTGGCGGCGCAGGCCCAGATGCAACGTCCCGCCGCGGTGGTCATGGCGCGACGCGGCACGACTGTGATGGAAGCCGAGACGCGAAGCTATATCGGCAATGTGCGGCCGGCCGAGACGGTGAATGTCACGGCGAAAGTCGATGGCACGTTGTGGAAGGCGGCTTTCCGCGAAGGCGCGATTGTATTGAAAGGCGATTTGCTGTTTGAAATTGAAGACACCATCTACAAGGCGAAACTTCAGGCGACTGAGGCCGGATTGAAGCAGGTCGAGGCCGAATACGACTACGCCGTGAAGGAATACGACCGCAACAAGACGCTGATTGACAAGAAAGTCATTTCGGATGCGGAGTTCGCCATTTATGTGAAGAACCGTGCATCGCTGGAGGCGAAGATCGCGGAAATGAAAGCCGCCATAAAGCTTTGCGAGAACGATCTTTCCTATACGAAAATCTATGCGCCGATCACAGGGCGCATCGGTGAATTGGTCGTCTCCGTCGGCAACGAAGTCGGCCCGAACAGCGGCAAACTCGCGACAATCGTGCAGTACGATCCCATCAAAATCCGCTTCGCCATGTCCGAAGCGGACTTCTATCAAAACTATAAAGATGGGAAGCTTGTGAACCATACGATGGTTGTGCGAGACGCGTCCGGCAAGGAGCTGGCCGGCGGAATCAAAATCGACTTCTTCGACAACCAAGTCGATTCCGCGACGGATACGGTCATGATCCAGATGCTCTGCCCGAATGCTGACAACGCCATCGTTCCTGGCGGTTTCGTGAAGATTGATTTCACGCAGAAATTCGACACGCCGCAACTGGCGATTCCGACGACGGCGGTCATGAACGAAGGAAAGGATCATTACGTTTATGTCGTTGGCGTGGATAATATTATTGAAAAGCGCATGATTGTGACAGGTGACCAGGTTGGCGATCTGCAGGTGGTTTTGGAAGGGTTGACAATTGATGAACTGGTCGTCACGGGTGGCGCCCACAAGACATATCCGGGCGGCAAAGTCGTGTTGGCCGAGACGAAGAAGGCCGACGCTTCCGCTCCCGCCGCAGAGAATCTTGAGAAGTAAGGAGTCCGCCACATGTTTTCAACGATATTCATCAAACGGCCGCGTTTCGCGTTCGTCATATCGCTGGTCATCATGCTGGCCGGCGTCGCGAGTTATTTCACATTGCCGGTGGCGGAATATCCGCAGGTTTCGCCGCCTGTGATCGTCGTCGGAACGTTCTATCCGGGTGCCTCCGCGCAGGTTATCGCGGATACGGTCGCCGCGCCTTTGGAGACAGCCATCAACGGCGTCGAAGGGTTGACGTACTTTGAATCGAAATCGGACAATTCGGGGAATTATTCGCTGACCATTACATTTGAGACGGGCGTCAACGAAGACATGGCTTTGACCAACGTCAACAACGCCGTGAAGATGGCGGAGTCGAATCTGCCGCAGGAAGTCAAGACCAACTTGTTCAGCTACAAGCGGTCGTCGGACATTCTGGGCGTCATCGCCCTTCTGAGCAACAATCCAGAACACGACTTGAAATACATCTCCAACTATGCGTCCATCAACATCACGGACAACCTGTCGCGACTGAAAGGCGTCGGCCAGTCGTTTGTGTTTTCGGACAAAACGTATTCCATGCGCGTTTGGCTGGATCCATTGAAATTGCGCGGCTTCAACATGAGCATTGGCGAGATTTCCGCCGCCATCCAGGCGCAGAACGTGCAGGCCGCCGCCGGTTCCGTCGGCACGGATTCGTCCAATCCGTACATGTCGTTCAAAGTCGATACGCAGGGCCGTCTGAAGACGCCTGAGGAATTCCAGAACATCATCGTCCGCACTGGCGCGGATGGACGGCAGATTTTGCTGCGCGACGTGGCGCGTGTGGAAATGGGTACCGAAAAATACACGGGGCAGACGATGTACAACGGTGGCCCCGCGGCCATCATCGGCGTGTTCAAGATGAACGACGCCAATGCGTTGACGGTCATGACAAAAGTCCGCAATGAGATGGACCGCCTGGCGAAGGACTTCCCGGAAGGCATGGAATGGACCATGGGATACGATTCCACGCGATTCGTGAAAGTCTCCATGAAGGAAATCGCGATGACGCTGATGATGACGTTCATTCTGGTCGTCATCATCACCTACGCCTTCCTGCCGAGCTGGCGGGCGACGGTCATCCCGTCGGCGACGATTCCCGTGTCGCTCATCGGTACGTTGTTGTTCCTCAAGATATTCCACATGAGCATCAACACGCTGTCCATGTTCGCGTTGATTCTGGTCATCGGCTCCGTGGTTGACAACGCCATCTGCGTGACGGAGAACTGCATGCGGTTGATCGACGAAGAAGGGCTGTCGCCGTACGACGCGGCGGTTCGTTGCATGAAGGAAATCTCCAACGCGTTGATCGCCAGTACGTTGGTAGTTTTGGCCGTTTATGTGCCGATTGCCTTCTACGGCGGCATGGTTGGTATCATCTACACGCAGTTCGCCGTGACGATGTGCACGGCGTTGGTGCTTTCGACGGTGAATGCATTGACGCTGTCCCCCGCATTGTGCGCGATGTTGCTGCGAAAGACGAAGCCCGCGTGGGGGCCGTTCAAAATCTTCAACTGGACGGTCAACACGACGCGTAACGGCTTCGTCTCAGTCTCCGGCCTGCTAGTGCGGCATGTTTTCATTACCTTAATATTATTCGCGGGCATTCTGGCGGGCAACTTCTTCCTGTATGGCCGAATCGCCCCTGCGTTCTTGCCGTCGGAAGACAAAGGCGCGTTGTTCGCGGAAGTCATCCTGCCGCCTGGCGCGTCGTTGCCGCGAACCTCCGAAGTGATGGATGATGTTCTGAACCGTGTGAAAGACGTGAAAGGCATCCGCAACTCCCTGCTGATTCCGGGCCAGTCCATGACAGCCGGTAACGGTGAGAACTGCGGTTTCCTCATCTTCGAACTGGATTCGTGGGAACTGCGCAAGACTCCGGATCTGCAACTGTCTGCCATCCAGGCGGAAATGACGCGTCGAGTGGCGGATGTGGCGGATGCGCGAATCATGGTTCTCGCGCCGCCGCCAATCAACGGCATGGGCGCTTCTGGCGGTGTGACATTCGCCTTCCAAGCGAAAGGCGAAAAGACTCCGCAACAACTTTCCGCCGCCGCGGAAGAATTGTGCGCGAAAATCATGCAGACAGGCAAGGCGGTCTATGCCTTCTCGTCGTTCGACGCGAACACGCCGATGCTGAACATCAACGTCGATCGTCAGAAGGCGGAAGCCCTGAACCTTTCGCCGAGCACGATTTTCTATACGCTGCAGGCCTTCTTCGGCTCCATGTACATCAATGATTTCAACCGTTTCTCGAAAACATACAAAGTCATGATACAAGGCGACTCGCAATACCGCAGGAATCTGAACTACCTGAAGCAGATATACATCCCGTCCTCCACTGGCGCGCAGGTTCCGTTCGACGCCATTGCGACGCTGAACTGGACGCAGGGCTCCCGCCAGGCGGAACGCTTCAACATGTTCCCGTCGGCCAGTATCAACACTCAGTCCGTGCCGTTCTTCTCGTCCGGCCAGATGATGACGCTGGTCAGCGACATCATGCACGATTTCGGGCAGGACTACGGCATCAGCTGGACGGGCATGTCCTACCAGGAAAGCCAGAATGAAGGAAAGATCATCTGGATTCTGGCGATGGCGCTGTTGATGGCGTATCTGTTCCTTGTGGCGCAATATGAAAGTTGGACGCTGCCGATTTCCGTCATTCTGTCCGTCGGAACAGCGACATTGGGCGGTCTTGTGGCGTTGTTTGTGACGCGCGGCGACATGAACATCTACTGCCAGTTGGGACTGCTGATGCTGATCGGTTTGACGGCGAAATCGGCCATTCTGATGGTCGAATACGCCAAACAGGAGCGTGAGAGCGGGGCGACGATCCGCGAAGCGGCCGTCAGAGGCATGCGGATCCGTTTCCGTTCCGTCATGATGACGGCGCTGTCGTTCGTGTTCGGCGTGTTGCCGCTCCTGTATGCGACGGGCGCGGGCGCGGCCTCCCGCCACGCCGTCGGTGTGACGACATTCTGGGGCATGTCCGTGGCGGCAATTGTCGGTATGACTTTCATTCCAGGCCTTTACGTCGTGTTCCAGTATATTGGTGAATTCTTCCTGAATCTGTTCCATGGGAAGAAAATCGAATCGAATTAAGTCTGTTGGGTTGACATTCCGTAAAACGCATTAATTTAATCCTTGTGTATCAAGGGAGGGATGGCGAAGAACTCCGCCATCCCTTTTATTTTTTCAGGCCAAAATAGGAGAATGACTGATGATGAAGAACAGAATATTCGGAATGGTCGCGTTTTTCTGCATGTTGGTGGGATGCCTATGTGTCGCGCAACAGCAGGAGGAAAAGATTGACTGGGAAGCCGCTCGGATGGTACGGCCCGGCGTTCGTCTTGTGAAAATGGAATGGCAAGTTCCGCGAGCCAAGCCGCTTTCGGCGGAGCAAGTGGAGAAGGTACATAAGGAGATGATTGCGAAAAAGCGTTCACAGGAAACCATTGACAACTACAGAGCGGATGTCCGCCCCATGAAAATCAATGTCATGCAAGTTGATTTGACAATGAAGGGATTGACGTTCACGGGAACGGAACGCGCGGAAGGCTGGGGCGAAAAAATGCCCGACCATGACACGCAGATCATCCGCACGAAGCGTCTTCGCACGGCGGAATTCATGAAGAATTGCCGCAAGCCGAAGGAAGAGGGCGGTCGTGGTTTGGACATGATTGTCGCGAACAACAGCGCACCGTGGTCGCCATGGCAGTCGCCATATACCCATAAGTTCGGTAATCCAACTTCTGTAAATATCTCCGACGGCGTGATTATCACAGACAATCCGGGCGGACACAAGGCGATTCTCGTCGTTTATAAGAATGGCAAAATCGACATCGTCGATCATATCGATACGGCGCAGTATGAAGCCGAAGGCCGCACAAAATACGATGATATTTGGTTTGCGCATTCAGGCTTTGGCATCATTCTGAAGAATGGCGAGACGACGCCGCAGACAACGTCCGGTTATGACAAGCCGTTGATGCCGCGCATGACATGCGGTCTGGATAAAGATCGTCATTACATGTATTTGGTGACGGTTGACGGTCGTCTGTTCGGTTGGAGCGAAGGCGCCACGGGCACGGATTTGGTCAAAATCATGCGAGCCGCAGGCGCGTATGATGTGATCGATTTCGACGGCGGCGGCTCCGCGACGCTATGCTATTGGGACGATGAGAAGAAAGCCCCGCAGACTGTCAACCGTCATGATCGCGTTCCCAATGGCTACTACCGCCCCTGCGGCATGAACATGGGCATCTATATCAAACATGACAACTAATCGAAAAACTGTATCATCCTATGTTCATCGAATGCGAGCAGTTTGACGATTTAGGCGGTTGGACGCTTGAGACGCAGAGCGTCCAAGCGATGGGCAGCGCCTATCTGATGGCGCATGGGCTAGGGCGGCCTGTCGCGGATGCCACGACCAGCGTGGCACTTACAGAAGGAACGTGGCATGTCTGGGCGCGGACACGCGACTGGACGGCCGTCTGGAAACGCGGGACGTCGGCTGGCTGTTTTCAGATTTGCATCGATGGACAGCCGCTTTCTGCCGTGTTGGGCACGAACGGCGTCGATTGGGCGTGGCAGAAGGCTGGATGCATTACATTAAACAATGGAAAGCACACGCTTGCGTTGCATGATCTGACAGGCTTCAATGGACGTTGCGACGCCGTTTATCTGACGAAGGATGCGTCGATGACGCCGCCGGATGGCGCGGAGGCGTTGGCGGCTTTCAGACGAGCGGAATGCGGTGTGAAAGTTGTCGATGATCCAGTTGAATATGATTTGATTGTCGTTGGCGGCGGTTATGCGGGCGTCTGCACGGCGTTGGCGGCTCGCGTCAGCGGCGTCAGGACATTGCTGATACAGGATCGCGGCGTTCTGGGCGGTTGCGGCAGCAGTGAAATTCGTGTCTGGACAGGCGGCGTGACAAATGTCGGAACGTATCCCGCGTTGGGCAATTTCAGCGCTTTACTCAGTCCGATCGACGGGCATCCAGGGCAGGTGAAGGCCAAGGAATTGTTCGAAGATGAACGGAAATCACGGCGGTTTACGGAAGGCAAAGATTTGCTGCTGAACGAGTTGATGATTGGCGTCGAAAGGGAGGGGCGTGTTGTTAAGGCCGTTATTACGAAAGCGTTGCGGACTGGACGCGAGACGCGTCGCCGTGCGAAACTGTTTGCAGATTGCACAGGCGATGGCACGCTTTGCCAATGGTGCGGTTGCGAGACGATGTACGGTCGTGAGGCCTGTTCGCGATTCGGCGAGACATTGGCTCCCGAACAGGCGGACAGGCAGGTTATGGGCCATTCCGTCCTGTGGGAGCCGCGCGACTGCGGCAAGCCTGTGTCATTTCCAGACATCGACTGGGGAATTGAATTCAATGACAAAAACGGCTTGAAACGGTTCAATTGCTGTTGGGATTGGGAGACGGGGCAATATCGTGATCAAGTCCGCGACATCGAATATATTCGCGATTACGGCTTGATGACTGTTCTTGGCAACTGGTCGTGGCTTAAGAATCGTTCTCCCTATAAAGAACAGCTTGCGAACCAGGAGCTTATGTGGGCGTCTGCGTTGGGCGGAAAACGTGAAAGCTACCGCGTGGTCGGCGACTATGTGATTACGCAACGCGATATCGAAGAGCGGATTCCGCATGACGATGGAACAGCCGCCATCACATGGAGCATCGATCTGCATTATCCGGATCCCGTGAACGAGGCGGTGTTCGGCGAGGCGTTCCAATCTTGCGCATATCATCGTGGCATCGTCGAACCGTACGAAATCCCCTACCGCTGTCTGGTGGCGCGGGATATGGACAATGTTTTTCTGGGCGGACGTATCATCAGCGCGTCGCATGTGGCGTTTTCCTGCATCCGCGTAATGCGGACATTGGGCATGCTCGGCGAAGTGGTCGGCATGGCGGCGGCCGTCTGCAAGATGGCTGGATGCAATCCCCATGATGTTTATGCATCGCATTTTGAGGAACTTAAAGAACGGATGCGGCGCGGCGTGCGGATGCTTCCGCACGCCTACATGCCCGGACGGGAGGAATGGTACCATTTCATGCGGCCGATTGGAAGCGTTGGCAACAGCGATGAAAATATCAGAATCAATGTTGGCGAAGATGGTTCGGAGTCGCACATGGACGAATCGCTGAGGGAGGCGATCAAAAAGCTTGGCCTGAAACATAAATATCTAAAAGATAAATAGTAACAAACAGGAGAAAAACATGATTCAAGTTTTATGCGACGGACGTCTGTTCCATTTGCAGACAAAGAGCACATCCTACGTCTTTTTCGCGAATCCCGTGGGGCGTCTTGAACACATCTATTATGGCGCGCGGGTGGAAGATCCCGCGACCATGCTGATGCGTCACGGCCGGCCAGCGCCTGCGTCGTTCTGCGTGATGCGGAAAGGTGAATACAGCAATATGGGGCCGGATGTGCTGCCGCAGGAATATGCCGGTTTCAACAGCGGTGACATGCGCATGGCTGCATTGACCTTCAAGACGGAAGATGGCGCCGCATGGACGGATGCACGGTTCGTCTCCGCAAAAGTCGTAACGGAAAAGCGTGCGTTGCATGGATTGCCGAGTTCGTTCGTCGGCACGAAGGATACGGATGTCGCGAATCTGGAAGTGACGCTGTTGGACGAAGTTGGCGGCGTGGAAGTGACGCTGCTCTACAGCGTATTTGCAGACAACGACGTGATTTCGCGTTCGGCGATTGTGAAGAACGTGTCCGACAAAGTTGTCCGTTTGGAACGCGCCATGAGCGCGCAGGTGGATTTCACTGGCAAGAGCCATTATGAAATGGTGAATTTCTACGGCAGCTGGAGCCGCGAACGCTTTCTGGATCGCACACCGCTGCGCCATGGCATTCAGGCGACGGGCAGTCTCCGCGGCGCGACAGGCCACGTCCATTCGCCTGCGTTGATTCTCTGCGAGCCAGGCGCGACGGAGACGATGGGCGAGACATATGCTTTCGTATTGGAATACAGCGGCAACCATTTCGAAGCGGCGGAAGTCGATCAATTCGACGGCGTCCGTGTGCAGATCGGCATCCATCCGGGCTTGTTCAGTTGGAAACTGAACGCCGGCGAGAGTTTCGAAACGCCTGAAATGTTCATGACGCGGTCTGGTGAAGGCTTCGGCAAGATGTCGCGCAATTTGCATGATTTCATGCGGTCGCATCTGATCCGCAGCCCGTGGAACGGCAAACGCCGCCCGATTCTCGTGAACAACTGGGAGGCGACGTATTTCAATTTCGATACGCAGAAGATTCTGGACATCGCGAAGATGGGCGCGAAGTTGAACATCGAAATGCTGGTCTTGGACGACGGCTGGTTCGGCCATCGCGACGACGACAAGTCGTCGCTCGGCGACTGGTTCGAATTCAAGAAGAAGATTGGCGATATGAAGGATTTGGCGGACGGCATCCATGCTCTCGGCATGAAGTTCGGCCTGTGGTTCGAACCGGAGATGATTTCTGAGGACAGCGAATTGTATCGCGCTCATCCTGAATGGGTTCTGTGTGTTCCGAACCGTCCACGCTGCTATGGCCGCACACAGCTGATTCTGGATTTCAGCCGTCCGGAAGTCGTGCAGCATCTGTACGACGTGATGGCTGGTATGATCGGTCGCGCGGGCATTGACTACATCAAGTGGGACATGAATCGCAACATGTCCGATGTCTTCTCCGCCGCGCTGCCGCCTGACCAGCAGGGCGAAGTCGCACACCGCTACATTCTCGGTGTTTATAAACTTAATGAGATGCTCATCGAAGCCTTCCCGAATCTGCTCATTGAAGGCTGCTCGGGCGGTGGCGGCCGTTTCGACGCGGGCATGATGTACTATCTGCCGCAGATTTGGTGCAGCGACGACACGAACGCCATGGACCGTCTCGCGATCCAGGCAGGCACGTCGCTGATCTATCCCGTGGCGTCCATGGGCGCGCATGTGAACGCGCAACACGACCGTGCGCGGTTCATTCCGTTTGAGACGCGCGGCAACGTCGCGATGGCGGGAACATTTGGCTATGAGCTTGATTTGACGAAACTTGACGAAGATGAGCAAGCCACGGCCATCCGTCTCAACAAGGCCTATCATCGCTATCACGACACGATTTCTGAAGGCGACTACTACCGCTTGACGGATATGTTCAAGGAAAACGACGTGGAGGCGTGGAGCTGCGTGGCAAAGGACAAGAAACAGGCCGTGCTGACAGTTGTCCGCCGTTCGAAGGTCGGTTTCATCAAACGCGTTCCACGTTTCACGGTGCCAGGGCTGGATCCCGCGAAGCATTACCGTCTGGTCGATGACGCCGTCGAATCCGCGAAGCAGCAGGTCTTCCCCGGCGACGTGCTCATGAACTATGGCCTCTGGTGTAGCGAACTGGATTATCGTGATTGTGCATCAAAGGTGTATCTGTTCGAGGCGATTGACTGAGCATACATAAAACTAGGCTTCTAGAACGCTAGAATGCTAGAGTTCTAGAAGCCTAGAAACCGTTTTCATTTGGCAGATAGATATTTAATATTCTTGATCCAGTAGGTCATCTGTGTGCCGCGTGGATTGCAGCCGAAGCGGAGGAATTTCACCGTGGCGTCGGCGGGAATGGTCTTGTCGAACATGATGCGGCGGACTTCCCACGTGGTCAACGGACTTGTATAGGAGAAGTTGATGACACGTGTTGAGGCGTCGTCAGGCGTTGTGTAGGCGACCATGACGTATGAACAATTGAAGTCGTTCTCGACTTTGTTCTGCGTCGTTTTTACTTCGAACTGAATGCCTTGCACGTCTTTGAAGGATTCCTCCGGCTGTTTGAGCGTGTGGACGGGATAGAACCAGCGGTCCACATGGGTGTTCCATGCGACGTCGAAGCGCAGGGCGTTTTCCGCTTCGTCGAAAACGCATTTGTAGGAACTTGCGGATGTGTTTTCCTCCCAGTCGGACGGTTTCATCCAATCCATGGGAATCTGGCGGCAGTTTTTCAGGAAGAGGCCGATGAAATGGACGGGGATGGCCAATTTTGACGTTTTTTTGCCGTTGAAAACGCCGGAAAAGACGATATGGTTTTCAAAAACACCATCGGGCAGATTGGGCTTGAAGACGGTGTCGAATTCCGTTTTGCCCATGGGCGGAATCGTGATCGTCTGCGGGATTCCGCTGAATTCACCGCCTTCGGCGTTGACGATTCCCGTTTTGGCGGTGTCGCTGAGATTCCAGATGATGACTTTCATGCGGCCGCCTTCCGTGCGCGGCATTTCGGCGACGGCCTTCTGGCCTGTAATCGTGAAATCGTCTTCGTTGAGCTCGGCGCGGAAAATGACGGTAAGATCTTCATCCGCAGGAGGATTGGTATGGCGGTCGATTTCGCCCGTGGGGAACGGCTTGACATCCGCCTTCAGACCATGCAAACCGCTGAGATAGGCGGGATAACGGGTGGCGACAAGAGTGGCCTTGCCGTTTGCGGCATGAATGACGGACGGCGTGCCGAGCATGTCCGTAAGCGTGTAGTCGCCGTCGGCGAGCTGGATGTCGAAGCTTTCGTCCGCCTTTGGGTCGTCATGGGAATCGACGTATGAAAGTTGCCAGAATACAAGCACTTGCGACTTGTCGGCACGTTCCATGAGGAATGCCTTGAGGCCGTCTTTCAGCTTGATTTCGCCAAGCATTTTGGCATCGACCAGATGGGCCATCATGGTGGACATGGCGGCGTAGGCGGGTTTGACGGAGCCGTCGCGGCGCATGGTGCCCCAGTCTTTGGCTCCTTCCGCTTCGTTGTACGGTGGGAAGACGAAGAAGTAGTTGCGGGCGATGCCCTGCATCAGATGGTAGAGCTGCGATTTCGGATAGAACTCCGCATGGATCATCTCCTGCGCGGGCGAATGGGCTTTGATGTTTTTCATGACGCCGTCTTCGGAGGAATGGCCTTCCAGATTGGTGCCGCATTCGGTCATCCAGACGGCGCGGTTCGGGATACCGTTCTCCGCTAGGAACTTGCGCAGTTCAGAGGCGATTCCTGCATAGGCCGACGGCGGCGCGTAGGTGTGGTAGTTCAGAATGTCCGTGTATTTGGCGGCGTCGTTGAAATACATGGCGCGGTGGAAAGTGGTGAAAACGCCTGCGCAGGCGGCGCCCGGAGCGGCGATGATGTCTGGCTTGCCAGCCTTGAAACCGAGGCATGCGGCCTTCATGGCGGCGGTGTAGTCCCACACAGGAGCTCTTGAGAAGCCGATGTCCTGTTCGTTCCAGAACTCCCAGTCGCCCATGCGGTCGCCGAAATCCTTCGCGAGCCGTTTGCAGGACATGAAGACGCCCGCCAAATCCCGCGGAATGCCCTGTGGGTTGTCCGTCCAGCCGGGCGCGTCATGGAACATTCCTGAAATCAACACGTTGCGTTCCTTCAGCAAATCTGCGTTTTCCATGAAGACACCATATTTGAATTCATCGCGTTTGGAATTGACGCCGCCCCATGTCAGGCGTTCGCGGACATGCGGGAAACCTGCCCACGCGATGAGATCGGAGACGAGACGGAACGTGTCGCCGCCATACCAACGGCAGTCGAATCTGCCGCGGGCAGCCAGCCAGCTTTGGGCGGAATCGACGGCAAAGAACGAATCATGCGGATACTTCCGCGTGGAAGGATGCGGGATGACGGTGAAATTGAAGGACGGGACGGCGACATCCGCCTTGTTGGTTGTGTTGACGATGTAGTAGCCGTTCGGCAGAACAGGAAGCGTCAGCGGTTCCGTGCCGTCTTGCGGCCATTCACGGCTTTGGAGCGTCTTGCCGTGCCAGTCCAGAAGCGTGTAAGACAGGCCTTTGACGGCGGTTGTCATTTGCAGAACTGGTTTGTCGCCTTGGAAGAAAACGTTGCCGGGATTGTCCGTCACGATGGCGGGATCGAGCTGTGGGGCTTGGGGGGTACCGTTGAAATGGATGTTTTTCATAAGGAATGCGATTTGGAGGTTTTTAGGATTGAGACCGAGCTGAAAGGTGGCGATTTGGGACAAATCCTTCTGCGTCAGGTCGATGGAGACTTTATACCAGATGTTGGACATCTTCGGCGGCGGATATTTGATGAAGCCTTTGACGAATGCGTTGCCTTCGCGGCAGCCTTGGTATTCCTCCTTCGATTCGATGACGCAGATTTCGAAATCCAGCGACGTCGCGCCGTTGAGGGTTTCATACCGCCGAAGATCGAAGTACGGATAGACCCATTTGTCAACGGTCGGCGAGAATGTGACATCGATGCGGAGAGCCTGTTCCGCTTCATCCTTCGTCATGCGCATGGAGCCGGAAGAATTTGACCGCCAACGACTTGGCGTTATAAGTTCCTGCGGGGCGGGAAACTGCGGCGCGGCAGCGCAGACCGTCGCCGCCAGCATGAGAATCAATGGATAATGCTTGAGCATGGCTTCTCCTATGTATGTGGCTGATGGTCACTTCTTCGGGGCGCGGATGAATTCGATGTTGCGAATCCAATAGGTCAGCTTGTGGCCGACTGGATTCGCGCCGATGCGGATCATCTGGATGTTTTTCCTGTCGCCGATTTCGAAGAGGGACATGTAGCGTTTTTCCCATGATGTCAACGGCGCGTCGTATCCGACGGCACGGTAACCGCCTTTTTCATGTTCCTTGTGGGGGACGAGCATCAGGAGGGCGGTCTTGAAGTCGTTTTCGACTTTGTCTTGCACGGATTTGACGTCGAACTGGATGGCGAAGACATTCTCCAAAGACTCTTCCGGAAGTTGCAGGACATGTTCCGGATAGAACCAGCGGTCTTTGGCCGGATCGGACCATGCCAGATCGAAACGGAGGGCCTTTTCGTCTTCGTCATAGACGACGGAATAGGAATCGGCGGAGGTGTTGCGCTGCCACGCTTCGGGCTTCATGAGATTGTCCTTCTTCTCATAGGTGCACTTCTTCAGGAAGAGGCCGGTCAACTTGACGGGCATGACGAAGCGGGACGATTTCTTGTCGTTGAAAAGTCCTGTGATGACGAGTTTTCCGTCATAATTGTTCTGAAGTTCGCCCGGCTTGAAGACGGCGTCGAATTCGACTTTTCCCATGGCGGGCAGGGCGATGGTTTCGGGCATGCCGTCCAGAACACCGCCTTCGACGAGCAGGCGGCCAGTCTTCGCCGTTTCGGACAGATTCCATACCTGTACTTTCAGACGGCCCGTCTCGTTGGGCATCGACGCGGCGGACTTGCGGTTGGCGGATTGGAAGTCTTCTTTGTTGGCATCGACGCGAATGACGACGGAGAGGTCTTCATCGTTCGACGGCTTGTAGGTGATCATCCTGCCACGCGGGTAGGGCTTGGTCGTGGCGGTAAGTCCATGGATTCCATCGATATAGGCGGGCCAGCGGGTGGCGTTCAGCGTAGCGACGCCGTTGGCGGCCTTGACGGTGAAAGGCGTTCCGACCATGTCCGTGGCGGCGTATTCGCCGTCCGCCAATTTGATGTCAAAGGAGGTTGCGTTGTCGGTGGTGATTTTGAGATTGGAGCCGCGGCTTGTATCGACGTCGGAAATGGCCCAATAGACGAGCGTCTGGGAGCCGTCGGGCTGGTCGAACAGATAGACTTTCACGTTGTCGTTGACGGTGATTTCGCCAGCGAGCTTGGCTGGATTGAGATGGGCGGTCATCGTGGAGATGGTTGCGTAGGAAGGCTTTACCGTTCCGTCACGGCGGATGATGCCCCAGTCTTTCGTGCCGTTGCGTTCATTGTAGGCTCCGAAGACGAAATAGTAGTTGCGGATGAGGCCGCCCATTTGATGGGCAATCTGCGATTTCGGATAGAATTCGGCCAGAATCATCTCCTGCTCGGGGGAATGAGCCTTCAGGCCTTTTCTGACGCCTTCGCCTGTGGAATTGCCTTCAAGATTGGTGCCACATTCGGTGATCCAGACTTCCCATTCGGGGCGGCCGATGTCGGCGAGCAGCTTGTGTATCTGGTCATAGAATGCGGGATAGTTGGCGATGGGGGCGTAGGTGTGGAAGTTGGCGAAATCGCAGAATTTGACGGCGTCGTTTTCGAACATCGTATAGACGTATGGATTCAACGGGCCTGCACAGATGGCGCCGAACGTGACAGGCATGTCTTTCTTGCCCGCTTTGAAGCCAAGATAGGCGGCTTTGTAGGCGGCGGCGTAGTCCCATGCGGATTCGGGAGCGAAGCCGATATCCTGTTCGTTCCAGAACTCCCAGTCGCCCATGCAGTCGCCGAAAACTTCCGCATTGGTTTTACAATAATTATACAAGGCGGCGAGATTGCCGGGCAGCTTGTCAATGCGGTCCGCCCAGTTGGCGGTGTCATGGAACATGCCGGAAATGATGATGTCGCGTTCTTTACAGAGTTTGGCGTTGTCGAGATAATGGCCGTATTTGGGTTGTTCGTTTGGTTTCGGTTGTGTCTCGTTCCATGAAAGGCGTTCGCGGAGATGGACGAGGCCCGCCCAGTGGCAGAGGTCAGTGGTAATGCGGAAGGTGTCGCCGTCGTACCATGGGCAATCAAAGTTGCCTGGGCGACTGACCCAGCTGAGAGCGGCGTCCATCGCGAAGAAGGAATCCTTTGGGAAGACGCGTTTGGCGGGATCGATGATAACGGTGAAGGAGAAGTCGCGGAAGTTTACATCGGAATCGCTGGCTGTCTTAAGGATATAGTATCCAGGCTTTTGTGGCGGAAGAACCAATGGCTCTTTGCCGTTTTCGGGCCATGCGCCTTCGAGAATGACATTGCCATGCCAGTCCTGCACGGTGTAGCGGAGGTTCGGGAGGATGCGATTGATTTTGAAGACGTGTTCGGAATTTTCAAAGAAGACGGTTGACGGGGCGTCGGTCGTGATCGCGGGCGGATAAACGCGTTCCATAGGAGTTCCTCCAAAGCGGATGTTCTTGATGAAGTGTGTGTGTTTCAAATAGTTGGGATTTACGCCCAGCTGGAATTCAGATGCCGTGTTGAGATTTTTCTTCGACAAGTCGATCGTGATGGTCTTCCACTGGCCGGGCTCGGCGGGGGGCTCATACTCGATGAAACCGTCAAGGATGAGATTGCAGGTTTTGAAGCCATTGAAATCCGGCGTGGGGGCGATCTTTATGTCGAACGTCATGGTTTTCGCACCGTTGAATGTCACGGGAGATTTGATGCGGAATTTCGGATAGATCCATTTATCGACGTTCGGAGCAAAGATGACGTCGAAGCGCAGGGCCTGCTCCGCTTCGTCGAAGGAGATGGTCATGGCGCCAGATGTGTTTTTCGTCCATTTCTTTGGATTCATCAAATCTTCCTGCGACGGGAAGACGGCGGTCTGCGCGAAAGTGGCGACGGAGAGGATGGCTAGCAGGGTGCAAATCTGTTTCATAAAACCTCCTGATTGAGATGGATGAATTGCTATCAGAACATCATACTATAGCATGATGTTCGATGATTTCATCAGCTGTTTGAAGTGATAGGGTGAAAAAACATGTGCCGTTTTGGGGAAAGTGTGCAGTGATGGATGACGTCAGCACGGAGAATGAGGCATTGGTATGACCAAAGGAAAAGAGGTGGGAAATGAAAAATGGCCAGAAAATCTTGCCATATTTTAATAAAAATGGCAAGAAAATCTTTCCGTATATTGATAAAAATGGTCAGAAAATCTTTCCGTATATTGATAAAAATGGTCAGAAAATCTTGCCATATTTTGATAAAAGTGGCCAGAAAATCTTGCCATTTATAGCGAATGGGATATAGTAATGATCAAATGTTGCGTCAAGACATGTAATCAGCGTGAACACAATGAAAAAGGCATTGGAAGAAATTCTGGGGGATTTTTATGAGCATGGAATTCAAGGGGATGTGCGTAAACGAAGCACGTCGATTCTTGAAAAGGCGCATTCAGTTTCGGTGGTTACGGGAATGCGACGTACAGGGAAGACTTACCTGACCTACCAGCGAATGCAGGAACTTCTGGATACAGGCATTCCTTTGGAACAGATTGTCCATGTGAGTTTCGATGACGAACGTCTGAAGAATATGAAGGTGGATGATCTACATCTTGTCAATGACCTTCATGCCGCATTTTTCCCTGAAGCCGCACGTCAAAAATGCTGGTATTTTCTTGATGAATTGCAGAATATTGACGGTTGGGAGCTGTATGCGCGTCGTCTTCTGGACTCGCCTCAAATTCAATTATGTTTGACAGGCTCCTCCTCTCGATTGCTTTCAAGTGAAATTTCCACCCAACTACGTGGTCGTTCGCTGGAGACTGAATTATTTCCGCTTTCATTTGCTGAGATGTTGACATATAATGGCATATTCGAACAACTTCCGTCACCACCGTATTCTTCTCGCATGGTTGGGCAACTGAAAAATTCCATGAGCCATTATCTGGAGGAAGGAGGCTTCCCGGATGTGCAGGGGACAAGCTCCAGAATTCGCATTCAGATGCTCCAAGGCTATGTCCAGGCGGTTCTCTATCGGGATGTGTTGGAACGTCATGAGGTTGCCAGTATTCAGGCCCTGCAATATACGTTAAATTATCTTATGTATAATTATGCGCGGAAAGTCTCTACGCGCGCCATTTCCGGAGCGCTCAAATTCAATGGAGTTTCCAGCAACCGAGAATCCATTGGAGATTACCTACGGTTTTTCAAGGAGGCCTATCTTGTTTATCCTGTTTCACTTCGCACAGAATCACAAACCATCCGAAATGCGAATCCGGACAAATACTACATGGTTGATACAGGATTAATCCGTGCCATGCAGCCGCGAAATGACGTGGAACGCGGATGGCTTTTGGAGAATCTCGTCTTTCTGGCGCTTCGTCGCAACTTTCAGAAAATTGAATATTTTAATTGCAAGGGCGGAGGCGAAATTGACTTTTATATCACGGACAGATTGACGCATGAAGAACGTCTCGTGCAGGTCTGCTGGGAGATGGTTGACAAGGCAACCATCAAGCGTGAGCTATCGACAATGAAAGCTGCTATGGATGAAACAGGCATTCAGGATGCCACATTGGTGACTTGGGACGATGAAGAACGCATGGAGGAAGGAGTGCGCATTGTTCCTGTCTGGAAATGGGCCTTGGAAGAAGCAAAACGATAGGCAAGACGTTACTGTATCGTCCGTTAAACGGGTGTGGTACTATCGCGTCCTCGCCGCCGCCACACCACTCCGACGGCGGGACGCCGCCGCCACACCACGCCTTCGCATGATAATTCGCGGGCATTGCCCGCGTGCGACGGCGCGGACGCCGCCGCCACACCACACCGACGATGGGACGCCGTCGTTACCTCCTGTTACTTACTACCGTGGTGGTTCAAGTTTGGCTTGGACGGCGTTTGTGTAGAGGTCGTCAAACGCTTTCCGCTCTTCTGAACCTTCTGGCAGCGACTGGCGTTTCCATTGCGTACGGAGGAAGTTGGCGGCGAGAGACGTCCATTGGCCGACATCGAGCGTGTCGATTCCGAGCAGCATGCCGTGGGCGCCGTAGGGGAAGATGTGGAGTTCGCATGGGCGGCCGGCCTTGGCCATGACGTCAGCGAATATCAAGCTGTTCGGATAGGGGACCATTTGGTCGCTGAATGTACACCAAACAAACGACGGCGGCGTTTTTTCATTGATACGATATTGGAGGGAGTATTTGACGTTCAGTTCGTCGTATTTGTCTCCAAGAAGGTTTTTGCCTGTGTGGACGTTGCTCCATCCTTCTAGAGAGATGACGGGATAGCCCATGATGAGGGCTGTCGGCCATGGATCGACGGCGTCGTATTCATCTTGATCCGAGGCATCTATGTCTTCGTCCTGCAATGTTCCGAGGCATCCTGTCAAATGACCGCCGGCGGAAAAACCGCAAGCGGCGATTTGGTCTGGAATGACTTTCCATGCTTCGGCGTTGCCACGAATGATTTTCATGGCGCGGAGAGCGTCCTGTTGCGGTTCGGGATAACGGTGCGGCTGGCAACGATAGTTGAGCACGAATGTATGGAAGCCTAATTCGTTGAAACGACGTGCAATAGCATAGCCTTCCGTCGATTCGCAGACACCGCCGTAACCGCCGCCCGGAATGACGAGAATGGCACCGTGCGGAGCGTCGTCGTTGAGCAGATAGGTGGTGATGGATGGCGGGGCTTGTTTGGTGACGATTTGACGGTTGTTCCAGAGTTTGATGACTTCGTTCATGATTATGCTCTTTTATGCAATAAATTGCTATATAAGAATAATAATACAATCAAAGGCCGAGGCCGGGGAAGCCGCAGGCGGCGAGAAGGGTTTCGTGCAGAAGATACTCATGTTCATAGGGATATGGATTCGCCATATCGCCACGGACGATGTGGTAGAATTCCTCCAATTGGCCTGCGTAGCGGTCGTTCATGGTGCCGCAATCGACGAGATGCGTACCCGCCTTGTAGCCTTCCGTATCATATTTAAGTGTAAGGCGCGGCGTGAGATGCGTCGTGTAGTATTCGTTGCCGGGCGGCTCAATCGGGCAGAGTTCGAACGTCCCTTTCGTGCCGCAGACGATGAGACGGCGATGTTTCATACCGTCGATTTCCGCGACGGAAACACGGATGGTCGCTGTGGCGACAGGGTATTCGAGGACGGCCAGACCATTGTCGATGAGACCGTCGTCACGCGTTTGCCGCATGAACGGCGTGATATTGGTCGGTTTACCTAACATGCTGATGACCAAGTCGATAAGATATCCAGCGAAGATATACATGGCACCGCCTTTGAACTGCGCGAGCCAACGGCGGTAGTCCGGATTGTCGCCGTCGTAGCGGCTCATGACGGCATGGATTTCAAAAATGTCGCCAAGCCAGCCTTTTCGGACTGCCTCCAGACAGAATTTGATGGCGGGATTGTAGCGATAGATGTAGGCGAGCTGCAACGCCAATTTGTCTTTCTGACAGATTCCGATGAGCTGTTTGAAATCTCCAAGTGACTGCCCCGCAGGCTTGTCCAGATGAATGTGGAGGCCGCGTTTAGCGGCACGGATGGCGGTAGTGACCAGATCGAAGCCGTCGGTTTCGACAGCGACGGCTTCGAGCTCTGGAACGGCGAACAGCTCCTCTTCGGTCATGAACGGAAGGCCTTTGTAGGCGTTGAGCGACGAGCGTTTCTGATACCAAACGGGATCGCTTTCGACGACGCCGACGACTTCAAACAAGTCGGGCAGTTTCCGCAGAGCGGCCATTTTGGCCTCTCCGTGGTTGTGTCCGATGCCGAGCTGACCGATTTTGATGGGTTTCATTGCTGACTTACTGGGACTTCTGGGACTACTGGGACTTCTGGGACTACTGGAACTGCAAGACGCCGTCACACCAATCCTTTCTTGCAGTCTTCGACGATTTTCATGAAGCGGCGGCCGTATTCGACATAGTTGTCGTACATCGCCTGGGCTTGGGCGGTCACGGCGCTGTCGTGGAAGACGAGCTGCATGTGCGGTTCCATGGAGAAACCGCCGTCATAGCCGTTCTTGATCAGATCTGCAACGATCTTCTTGACGTCGCCATCGCCTTCGCCGGGCCATGTGTAGGTGGTCTTCTTCGTTGCGACATCGTATGTTCCGTCTTTGATGTGGACATAGACGATGTGGTCGCGAACGTGTTCATAGAACTCCCAGCTGGATTCCTGCGGATACGGTTTTGGTTTGGATTTGTCCAACGTGAAAACAGGGTTGCCTGTATCGAAGACAAGCTTGAGACCAGGCACGTTTTCAAGTAGTTTCAACGTGAAAGGCCAGCCCATGCCGCCATAGTTCATGCAGTTTTCGTGGACGGGTTGGATGCCGTTGTCCAAGAACATCTTGACGAGAATGCGAAGGCGGCGGAACCGTTCTTCTTCCATCTGGTCGTTCGGTTCGCGGTCATCAAGACGTGCGAAACTCATGATGCGGATGAGTTTGGTTCCAAGGCGTTTCATGCGCGGGATGGCGCGTTCTGTTTCGGCGAGCGAAGAATCGAACGGCTCCGTGATTTTCTTGCCCCAGTTGGCAATGGCGGAGCCGAAGCAGTTGATTTTGATGCCTGCGGCGTCCAAAGCATCCGCCGCGCGGTCGAACTGATCCTGCGGGAGATCGTGGATGTTGACGCCGTCGATGGCGCGTGATTCAATATTCGTCCAGCCGAGTTCTTTCGTTGCTTTGATCTGGCCTGCGAGATCTTTGGCGGCTTCGTCAGCAAAACCTGTGAAATACATGTGTGGCTCCTTTGGAATGATATGTTAAGAGACAAAAGGGACGAAAGGGACTAAAGGGACAGTTATTTATTTCTCCAGGCAGGCGTTTTCGGAGGTGAGACGTTGCTGGAGAAGCTTGACGTCAATGTCTGCGCATGCGCAGTTTTGTTCGATGGCGATGGCGGCTGCGTTGCCGGCGGCTTCGCCGAGACCGAAGCAGGGCGGCATCACGCGGATGGCGGAAAGCACTGGGCGGTCGCACGATACGTTGCGGCCTGCGGCGAGTAGATTGTCGATGCCGTGCGGCAGAAGGATGCGATAGGGGAGGGTGTAGCTAGTGGTCGATGGAATGTAAATTCCGCCGAGGCCGATATGCGTGTCACGCGAATTGCTGCAGACGAGAATGGTGTCCGGGAAGACTTCGCCGTCGATGAGCGATTGTTCGCGGAGGACGAAATCGCCGTGGATGCGGCGTGTTTCGCGGATGCCAGGCATCGTGGCGGTTTCGACGAGGCGGATGTTTTCACAGCCGCGGACGTATTTACGGAGGAATTTGATGATGGCCATGATCTGCTTGCGGCCCGTCAACATGATGGCGGTCTGGCCTTCCGTGGTGGAGCCATCGACGTCTGGAATGCGGGTGATGTTGCAACGCCACGTACCGTCGCAACTTTTGTAGAGGCCAAGTCGTTTGCGCGGAATAGGATATTCGCCTGCGGCCATGGCGGTTTCGATTTCCGGCGTGAAGCGCATGGACATTTCGCCCTGCGCGGCGCGGCGTTCGAGCAGTTTGGATTCATCAACGCCGTCGATGGAGAAGAACAGTCCGGCGGCCTGCATTTCGCCAGTCTGGCCATCGCCTTTGAACATGGGGCAACCCGCCAGCGTAGCGACGTCTCCGTCGCCCGTGCAGTCGATGAACTGTTTCGCCTTGATGTACACAACACCTTCTTTTGCAAGGAAGAAGACGCCTTCCATACGGGAGCCGTTCTTCTTGATGTCAAGCGATTGGACGCCGTACAGGATATCAACGCCCGCTTCTTCACACATCTCTTCGGCGACGGTTTTGAACGCCTCCGAATTGAACGGCGTGACGTTGCGGTGGCCTTTCGAATGCCATGACGAATAGGCGTCGCCGTTTGCGATGGACATCGGATCAATAGCGCCGCCGGCGGCGATGAGGCGGTTGACGAGTTCGGCGTAGAAGCCTTTGATGATCATCTTCGTGCCGTCCGGATCCGTGCAGGTCATGAATGGTCCGACAAGACCGCTGGTAGCGGTGCCGCCAAGACACATAAGACGTTCTGCAAGAACGACTTTCTTACCGCGTCTGGCGGCGCAGACAGCGGCGGCGAGACCAGCGGGACCGCCGCCGACCACAAGAATGTCAGTGTCTCTCAAAACTGGAACGTCACGATCGAATGTAAAACGGCAAGTTTCCATATTGTCTTCCTTTGTTGTTGTTCAGTTTGTCGCCAACGGCGGGACGCCGATGGCACTTCCTTTCGCCAACGGCGGGACGCCGATGGCACTTCCTTTCGCCAACGGCGGGACGCCGATGGCACTTCCTTTATTTCATGGCGGCGAGAAAATCATCGATTCGCTTGTTGACAGGCCATGGATGGTCTTTCGGGCAGCGGGAGATTTCGTATTTCAGGCCGTCATAGAGCTTCATGAGCTTCTCCTGCTTCATGCCAGTGGCGGCGAGCACTTTGGAGTTGTCCATGATACGGTCGAAGAGGCGGTCGTATTCGAGTTGCCATCTTGCGCCATTAGAGAACGGATCCGGATCGATAAGGCGGATGTAGTCTTCTTTGTCGATCCAGACGGAATCAAGATTGCAGATATCCTTATAGTAATCAGCGACTTCGCCCCATGTGTGGTGTTCGGCGGTGGCGACGGTGAAGGCTTCGCAGATGGCCTTTTCGTTGAAAAGCAATCCGGCGATCATGTGCGCGACATCGCCAGCCCAACTCATGGTCGCCTGAACGTCACGGGCTTGGATTGGCAGGACGGTCTTTTTGCCTGCGAAGGCGCGGCCGACGGTGTTCGGAGCTTCCTGAGTGACGAGCTGATAGCGCATGAAGGAATAGGTGATGGCGGGGCGGATGACGGTCCAGTTGCGGCCGCCAATATAGTGCAGGATCTTCTCTCCACGGCCTTTATAGATGGAATAGTCATCTGAGTTCCGCAGGAGGGTGTTGTCCGTTGAATCGCAAAGCAGAGGGGAGGATTCGCGGACAGGATGCTCTTTGTCATCGTATGCGCGATAACTGGAAAGATAGATGTAGTGGCCGACACTTTTCACTGCCAACGGCACGTAGTAGGGAAGTTCCGCTGTCGGATAGATCATGAAATCGACCATGCCGTCGTAGTTGTTGGAAAGCAACTGCTTGAAGACGGCTTTGTCCTTTGCGTTGGCTTTGATGTAGCGGAGGTTGGGTCTTTCGCTGGTCATGTCGTCAAGCGAAACGGCATCAACGTCATAGCCTAATTCGGCGAGCATCGGCGTCAGATATTGGCCCATGGCACCGGTAGCGCCTAAAATCAACACTTTTTTTGCCATCGTTGTTTCCTGTATTGTCTTTTATATTAAAGTATAGATTTGAATACTGTAACCATGTAAAGCAAAATCACAATGTTTTGACAAAAATAAAGAAAGGCAAAGCATATGGAAAATTGACTTTTGGCGTGTTGAATATAGGTTAAATACATATTGATTTTTTGTAATTTGGGGAATTCTAACACTTATGAGTACGACAAATCCATTGTTGCTGGTCCTAAAGGAAAAAGGATGCACGGTTGACGAAACGTTGGCGGAGACGCTGATGGGCAACGAGAAACTGTATGAAAAGCTTCTGCGAAAACTGCCGACCATGCAGTGTATTGATAAAATGGCCGCCGCGTTGGCCGCCGGCGATGCCGCGGCCTGTTTCGAAGCAGGCCATGAAATCAAAGGCGTCTATGCGAGTTTGGGGCTGAAACCGCTGCTGACGCTTTGCAGCGAAATCGTCGAGATAACCCGCAAAGGCGAGTTAACTGGCGTTGACGCGAAATTGCCCGTCTTGAAGGCACTTCATGACGAATTTATGGAACTCATCGCAAAGTATTGATTGCGAACGATAAGGATTAACTGACATCCATGGCGAATCCTCCCTCTGATTTAAACGAATGCAAAATCTTGCTCGTTGACGACAACGACTGGCAGGCCGAATATATCAAAGGCATGCTGGAGGATGTCCATGCGTCCGTAGAGATTGTGCGTAGTGGCGAAGCGGCGTTGGAGCTTCTGAAACGCGGCGGCGGTCCATTCAGTTGCGTGCTTATGGAAGTTGACTTGCAGGGGGGAATGGATGGCTTGAAAACCGTTCGCGCCATCCGTGAAATCAATTCGCAGGACATGCAGTTGCTGCCGATTGTCGGTCTGTTGCATGACGCGACGGATGAACGTTGCGGCGAAGTGATCGCGGCAGGCATGAACGGCTGGCTGGTGAAGCCTGTCATGCCGCCGGATCTGTATGAAGCCGTGGAACACTACCGTCATGTCACCTTCCTTGGACAGAAAGGCGTCATGGATGATTTCTCACAGATGACTGCATGCATCTTGACGACGAAGAGGACCGACGGCAAAGTGCTGTCGGGCATTTTGCGTTCCCACGGCGTTTCCGTTGTCTCATTCCAGACGTTCAACGCTGTACTGGAATATTTTCAGAAAAACGATCCTGTGGATTTCATGTTTGTGGATTGGCCTGCGGACGAGCATGGTGACAATGGAATCGTGTCCCGCGTGTCGCGTTTCTGTGCGAACGCGTTTCAGCACATGATCGTGATTTCGCAGAAATGGGAAGCCATCGAATCGGAGGCGGCGGGGCTGCCCATCGCCGCCAACATGAATCTGCCGCTTTCGCAATACAAAGTCTTGAACGTCCTTCAGAAAGTTTTGCAGGATGCGGTTGAGGCCGAAGGACATAGCGAAGAAATTGACTATACGGGATGCAAAGTCCTGATTGTCGATGACAACGAGATGACCGGCATGGTTCTTCAGAACGCCGTGGCGGGGCTTGGCG
>JAFZAB010000108.1 GCA_017548425.1 Victivallales bacterium | reverse complement strand
GAAAACAGACAAGGAGGACAACAACATGAAGAAGAAGATGTCAACATGCGAAAAGTTTTTCAGAGCGGAAGGCGAAGTAATCGGCGAAGCGAGAGGCAGGGCGGAAGGCGAAGCAAAAGGCAGAGCGGAAGGCGAAGCAAAAGGCAGAGACAAGACGGTATTGGAATTTATCCAAGGCAAGCGGGACTATCATGTTCCGGACATACAGATACGCGAAGAGCTGCTGAAGTTCTTCAAACTGGACGAAGCCACAGCCAGACGCTACATGGAGACTGGTTTGGCGAAGGCATAGATAATATGTTTCTCCTTAGTCCTTCAGCCATAAGCCTTAAGCACCGTGTGGGCCGCGCTTGACGTGATTTCAACTGCGGCGGAAATCGATTTGAACTGAGCTGTTTCTGACAACAAAAAAGCCGTAAATCAAGCGATTTACGGCTTTTAAAATATACCGGGGGGGGGATTTGAACCCCCACGGGATTGCTCCCACTGCGACCTGAACGCAGCGCGTCTGCCAATTCCGCCACTCCGGCGTGTCGATGTCAATACATTACATCGGCTTTTTCAAAAAACAAATCAAACCAAAAGATTTTTTTCATGGAGAGGGGAAAAAATGTACATTTCGTTTTGGAATCCAGCCTTGAATCTGTTGGTATTCTACTTGTATGCAGTCATTTACATGTGAATTGCCTGAGATTTTCACGATTGCGCCAGACGGCAGTTCCGTCAGATGAACGACGGGGGAGGCGTTTTCGGATGGAACAGGAAGGAGAGCTGTTGGAACAGTGACGACAGCTTGCTTCGTCAACAGCCATCGTGGACGAATCACGATGGTGAAACATATCATGGCAACAATCGCCGCCATGGCAAGAAGAAGGCGTTGTCTGCCGTCATGGAAGAAAATTGCACAAAGCAATGCAACGATCAGCGGCAGAAGAAGTTCTGGCGCATAATGAATGAACCAAATCTTGTCATGGCCATATGCCTGCTTCTGGATTTGGCTGTGAGTATTCCAGACGTCAGCGGCTTGTGCGGCATCAAGATGACTGTGCAAAACGGCGATATTTTTCGAAAGTTGCCATGAGGAGTGCGTCTTCGACAATTCGGTGAAGATGTCCAACGATTCTTGAAGTCGTCCTTCCTGCGCAAGTTTGGTTGCATCCTGCCATTGAGAAGAGAAATTATACGTACAGGCAGCCAGACAGAGGAGCAGGGCAGTCATCAAAGCTCGTTTTAGATATTTACGAAGGTTGGAAGTTGCTTGTTCCGTTGTGCTTCCAGAAGAAAAGCGTGCATGTTCGAACTGGCGGAGGGAATCCGCCAGTTCTGGATGTTTCGGCCGAATGATATCCGCCAATTGCAGCAGATTGACGTCGTCAGGCTGGCTGAAGGCTTGTCGCAGCAGAATGGAAAAATCTTCTGGAAGGTCATTTGAATTGGAACGGAGCCATTGGCGAAGCTGTCTTCGGGCAAGCCGTCGCGTCCGCCGCGATGGCGACTGATACCATGCATGAAAGCGAGTGAATGCACAAATGACTGATATGAAGATAATTACGGTCACAGCATACCATGAAAAAATGTCAAGATAAAGGATGTGGCGTCGCGGACATGGTTGCAACGCGGACGGCGGAAGCGGAATGGACGGAGTGGAAACGGTTTCTTTGGCGGAGGATGTTTCCTCTTCCGTGTCATCCGGTAGCGTCTGCCAGAAACCATCCGTCCAGGCCTGCCTGGCGGATGGAACGGCGTGGACGGCCTGGAGGAAGACCGTCGCCGTCAGCAGAATAGCTAACAATTGGAAGATGGTGAGGCGCATAATTTCAGAAAAATCCGTGGAAGTCTTTTGAAGTTTTATTAAAATAAGGTATAATGTTCTATTTGTCTAATGGTATGAACAAGTCGATTGACATAGGAAATAAATAAAGAAAGGAAAAACATGAACAGACGTGATTTTTTGCGAAACAGCGCAATGGCGGCGGCGGGAGCCGCTGTCCTTCCGAACATGGTGCATGGCGCGGAAGCATGGGATGTGAAAGCGACGGAGACGACGCATGCGCCGATCCGCATGGGCGTCATCGGCATCGGCATCCAGTGCATCGGCCATATCCGCCATCTGATGCATCGCAGTGATGCGCGCATCATGGCGTTGTGCGATGTGGAGAGCATCCGCCTGAATCGCGCGAAGGATATCGTGAACGAGGCCTACAAGCAGCGTTTCGGCAAGGAGGCCCGTCCTGTTGATACGTATGAAGACTTCCGTGAAATGCTGAAACGCACGGACATCGACGCCGTGTTGATCGCGACGCCGACGCATTGGCACGCCTGCATGAGCATTATGGCGGCCCGTACAGGAAAAGACATCTACTGCGAAAAGCCGATGACGTTGTCCATCCACGAAGGCCGTGCAATGGTCGATGCCATGAAACGCTACAACGTCATCTTCCAGAACGGCAGCCAGCAGCGTTCGGACGCGAAGTTCCGCCTGGCCTGCGAATTGGTTCGTAACGGCCGTATTGGCAAGGTAAAAGAGATTTTCATCAACAACGTGGCGGATCCCTCTGGCCCGTGCTATCTGCCGTCGGAACCGATTCCGCCGACGATCAATTGGGATCTTTGGCTCGGCCCCGCTCCGTGGCGCGGCTATAACAAGATCCTCTGCCCATTCGACAATTGGGCGACCTTCCCGAATTGGCGCCGCTATTCGGACTACGACGGCGGCGGCATGACCGACTGGGGCGCGCATCATTTCGATATTGCGCAGTGGGCTCTCGGCATGGATGATTCTGGTCCTGTGACCATCATCCCGCCGCGCGAATCTGAATACAACCGTTTAACGTACGTCTATGCGAACGGCGCGAAGATGATCCGCGGCGGCGCGAAGCCCGGCGAGGCTGGTTTGGAAATCATTGGCGAAAAGGGCCGCATCTGCGTGAATCGCGGCTATTTGATGACGGAGCCCGACGATCTGATTCGCACGAAGTGGGGCGCGAACGACATCCATCTCTATGAGAGCAACTCCCATTGGAACAACTTCTTCGACTGCGTGCGCGAGCGCCGTCAGTGCATCTGCAATCCGGAAGTTGGTCACCGCAGCTCGACCGTTTGCCATTTGGGCATCATCTGCTACCGTCTGGATCGCACGTTGAATTGGGATCCTGTCAATGAACATTTCGTCAACGATCCGGAAGCGGATCGTCTGATGACGAAGCCGTCCAGAGCGCCGTGGATCGTCTGAAGTAGTGGTTAGTGGTTAGTGATTAGTGGTTAGTGGCTAGTGGTAAGTGATTAATCATTAATGCGATATAAAGGGAGTATTTTATGAAAAAGTTCATGATAGTTTCATTGATGGTCTGTGCGTTGCTTGGGCATGCGCAAGACAACAAGCCGCAGCCGAACGAGGCGGAAATCGCCCGCATGAAGAGCGCCAGCCCGAAAGTCGCGACGGTGAAGCCCGCAAAGCCGCGCAATGTGTTGGTGTTCATGGATACGAAAGGCTTCTACCATACGTCCATCCCGTTCGCCACCAAGGCGTTGCAGATTATCGGCGAGACAACTGGTGCCTTCACCGTGAAGGAAGTGACGGATGACACGAGCGCCTTCGAGCCTGAACATCTGAAAGATTTCGATGTGATTTTCCTCAACAATAATACGAGTCGTCTGCCGATCGGCGGCGTCGATTACACGAAAATGCCTGCCGGCAAGGAACGCGACGCGGCGGAAGCTCGTGAAATGCGTCTCCGCAACGGCCTCTTGGATTTCGTCCGCACGGAAGGCAAAGGCGTCTTCGGCATCCATGCCGCCATCGATGCCTTCTACACATGGCCGGAATACGGCGAGATGATGGGCGGTTATTTCAATCTGCATCCGTGGAGCGAAACCGTTGGCGTCGAATTGGTTGACGCAGGCCATCCGCTGATGCGCGGCTGGCGCGGCGTTCCGTTCTCGATCAATGAAGAAATCTATCAAGTGAAAGAACCGTACAGCCGTGACAAACAGCGCATTCTCATGCGTTTGGACACGTCTCACACGAATATGAACAAAGGCAACCAGATTCGTCGTGACGACGGCGATTTCGCGTTGGCGTGGTTGAAGAACTACGGCAAAGGGCGCGTCGTCTATATTGGTTTCGGCCATCGCCATGAAACCTTCTGGAATCCGGCCATGATGCAGATGATGTTGGACGCCATGCAGTATTGCGCAGGCGATTTGAAGTGCGATGAACGCCCGAGCAATTTGGTTGACGACGCCTATAACGCCATGACGGCGGATATGGGTTTTGCGCGCGGCTTGAAGGACATCATCGCCAATTTGGCACATTACCAGTATTCTATTGATGATACGGAAGCACGTCAGATTGAACGTCTTGTGAATGACGCCGAAGCTCCTGGCAAGGAAAATCGCGCGAAACAGCTGGCCACCGCGTTGGCGGGGCTGCTCAAGCCTGAAAGCACGGTTGATGCACGCAATTTCGCCTTGCGGCAGTTGTCCCGCATCGGCGGTGACGCGGAGATTCCCGCAATTGAATCGCAGTTCGCCGACGAGAAGACGGCTGTGATGGCTCTCTATGCGCTGCAACGCATGCCTGGCCCCGCCGCCGAACAAGCGATGATCCGTTCGTTGGATGCCGTTCCGCGCGAACGTGCGGCTACCGCCATCGCTCTCGGCCGTAAGAAATGTGCGGCGGCTGTTGCTCCATTGGCAAAACTTTTGAACGACGAGACTTACGGTCCTGCGGCCGCATTGGGTATCGGCATGATTGGCACGAAGGAAGCCGCTCAAACATTGGCGACTGCATTGCCGACGGCGAAACAATCGTTGCGCCGCGATATTATGATCGGCCTCTGCGACGCCATCGGCGCGTTGCCTGCGGCGGATTGCGCAGACGCTTGCCAGGCGTTGTTGGCGGCGAACGACTGCCTGCCGAACGCGAAGGCCGCCGCGCAGGCGAAGGCCTTTGTCGCGGCTGGAGCGAAAGCGGATGTCGCTCAGATTCAGAACGCTTTGAAGACAGGCGACGTTCTGATGAAGGCGGCTGTTGCGCATGCTCTGCCTGAAATCGATGGTGCATTGCCGAAAGTCGTGGCGGCTATCGACACGCTTCCCGCTGATGCGGCGTGCTTTGTGATGGATGCTGTCGCGGCGTCGAATAGCAAGGCTTTCGAAGCGGATGTAATCCGCTTGTTGGCCAGCAAGAATGACCAGATCGCCATGACGGCGGCTCGCACGTTGGAAACGATTGGTGGCGCGGATTCCGTTCTGCCGTTGGCGAAGCTTTCTGCGGATGGTGAAGGCGCGCGCAAGAATCAAGCCCGCCATGCGTTGTATCGCATGGTCGGCGACGCCGTTGACACGAAAATCCGTTCGGAAGCCAACAACAAAGCGAATGACGCCGCATTCCGCGCAGAATTGATCCGCGCGTTGGGCGGTCGTTTGGACAAAGGCGCCGTCAAGATGCTTGCGGATAATTCGCTGTCGGAAGACAAGGAAGTCCGTAAGGAAGCCGTCGCCGCATTGGCACTTGTGGCTGGTGAAAAGGATTTGCCAGTTATCATTGACCTGTTGACGAAAGTCAGTGGTAGTGCGGAACGTACGCAGTTGAAGAACATGGTCATCAATATCGGTAAGCGTGCGGAAGATCAGGCCGCGGCATCTGCGGCCGTCATCAACGCGTTGCGTGGCGACATCACGTCGCAATCTCGCGTCGCCCTGCTGGAAGCACTTGGCAAATTGGCCCACAACAGCGCACTGCCTGTTCTGACGGAAGCCTGCAAGAGTGATGATGCCGCCGTGAAGCGTATCGCCATCCTCGCGCTTGGCGAATGGCCGACGCCCGAACCGTTGGACACGTTGCGTGGCATCAGCCTTGACGAAGCGGCGTCGCTTGCGCATAAAGTGTTGGCATTGCGTGGTTATGCTCGGTTGCTTGCGCTGCCCAGCCCGCGTCCCGTCAAGCAAACATTGGATCTTTACAAAGAGGCTTTGGCCTTGGCGAAAAATCCGCAGGAAAAAGGTTCTCTGATCAATGGTCTGGGCTATCTGCTCCATCCGGAAGCGTTGAAACTGGCGAAGAGCTATCTGGACACGCCCGAACTGGCAAGCGAAGCCGTCCTTTCCGCGACGCGTATCATGAACGGCCTGAACGGCGCGGCCATGAAGCTGACGTCTTCTCACGGTAGTGGTCAACGCAACGCCATTGACGGCAATACCGCCACCCGCTGGACCAGCGGCAAGGCGCAGGCTGGCGACGAATGGTTCCAGATCGACATGGGCTATTCCTCCGAAATCAGTGAAATCAAGCTGTTTGCGGGTGAGACTGGTAACGACTTCCCCGTGGAATACAAGATTTACGTTTCTGAAGATCCAGCCAATTGGGGCAAGCCCGTTCTCGAAGGGAAGGGGAGCGACCGCAACATGCTGCTGAAGCTTAGCGCCTATGGCCGCTATATCAAAATCGTTCAGACGGGCCGTGGCACCATGTACTGGTCCATCTGCGAAATGCAGATCAACGGCGTTCCGGCGGATGCAGGCAAGCGTATCGACAACGCCGAACTGAAGCTCTCCGCCAACAAAGGCGCGGGCAGCCTGAAGAACGCTGTTGATGGCAACGCGAACACGCGTTGGGATACGGGAGCCTATCAGGCTGTCGGCGACTGGTTCATGATCGAGCTGCCGAAAGTCATGACCGTCAAGAAAATCATCATGGACGCCACAAAGTCCGCCAATGACTTCCCCGTGGCGTATCGCATTGATGTTTCGCAAGATGGAAAAGACTGGAAAGGCCCCGTCGGCATGGGTACTGGCAGTGGTGCGGTCACGACCGCCATGCTGCTGGACTATCCCGCGAAATTCGTGAAAATCACGTTGACGGAGCCATGCGACAAGTGGTACTGGTCCATCCATGATTTGAGCGTATTTGCAGAGTGATTTGGTAGGGGGTGCGAGGGTGTCTCACCCTTGAATTAGCATAAAGAGGTGGGAAGGAGTCGTTTGATTGAGGTTGTGTGTAATGGCATTGACAGCATTGGAACAATGGGAGTTGACGTTGAAAGCGGCGTTGGATTCGATAGACGCCTTGCTGGAGAACAAGTATGGGCCATTTTTGGTAAGAAAAGCGAGCCGTCCGCCTGCTGGCAAGGCGTCGAATCCGAAATACGACGGCGTATTTGGCCTCGACTCGAAATTCACATTAGGCTATGCGAGCGGCAGCGGTCCGGGTTACATCATCGAACTGCTGACCGGTAGTGCGACGCCGTTGCCTCCCGTCCTGAAAGCGGAGATTTTGGAGGATATGGAGACGATGCTGCCTGAAGTGCTGTCTGCCTCTTTCCCTGGCAAGGAGATTAAGATTGAGCGGATCGGCGAGCGTTTTAGGCTGACGGGCGATTTGGGTTTCTGAATAAGCGAGGCGTTAATGTCTGAGAACCAACAACAAGTGAAAGTGTCGAAGGTCGGTCGGAAATTCGCCGTCGGCTACCAGATGGTCGGTGAAAGGACGAAGGAAGACTGGATAAATATCATCTCCAAGTATCGTGAGTCGATATTGGAAGTCTATTTCGCGATGCCAGGCGACATGAGTGGCCGCGCTCCGGCGGGCTTGACATTGGAAGAGAAGACGACAGAAGAGAAACGGACTACGTTCCTTGCGGATTTGGACCGTTTCAAGGCCATGGGGGTTTCAGGAGTGCTCCTGTTCAATTCGGCTTGCTACGGCGTGAAAACGCAGTCGAAAGAACTGTTGGAGCATGTTGGAAACAGCTTGGAGGAAGTCGGGAAGCATATTGATCTGAAGGCAGTTACGACGTTGCATCCCGGCATCGCGGAATTCGTCCGTAAGAATTTTCCGGACGTTAAGGTGCGTTCATCCGTGACGATGCAGATTGGCACGATTCCGCAGATGGAGGCCGTGTCTGATCAGTTCGACGGTTTCTATCTACATCGCGATTTCAACCGTGATTTGGAGCATATCAAAACCGTGCGCAAATGGTGTGACGCGCATGGCAAGACATTGCATCTTCTGGCCAACAGCGGTTGCCTCTACCAGTGCCCCTATCATATCATCCACATGGGTTTTACGGCGCATTGTGAAGATACGATGCGGACGGCTTCAATCTATGATGAAAGCCGTCCGTCTCCATGCTGTGACGTCTATATGTTTCCGGACAACATGCCTGTGTTGCTGCAAAACACATGGATACGGCCGGAGGATCTGCACAAAGTTTCCGGCTATTTCGAGACGGTCAAGCTGGCCACCCGCATCAGCCCGCGGATACAGGACATCGTCAAAGGCTATTGCGAAGGCGAGTGGCACGGCAATCTGCTCAGCATGTTCGAAATGGACTATTCCACCTTGTCTTGCGTGCCGAAGATCATGAACGACAAGTTCCCGGATGGATGGTTTGACCAAACCATGCACTGTGGCCATCATTGCGAAAGTTGCGGCTACTGCAAAAAGGTGCTCGCACAGGTGTCGGAAAAGCCGGAAGCCACGGAAAAAAAGGAGGGTTGACGAATGCTTGGGCTTATCGATAAAGTATTGAGTCTGTTCGACAACCGCAAGCTAGCCTGTGAAGTTGGCTACCAGATGGACCATTCAGGCTTAATGCCTGTTTTGCAACAATTCAAAGGACAGGTGACGGACGTGTATTTCTCGTTGCCTGGCGATCCGACTTATTACGGCGCATGGGGCATGAAGGGAGGAATGGAATGGAAGGCTCTCTACGCCAATTTCATAAGAGATTTAGATGAAATCCGTGGCATCGGCATATCGGCCATCGTCTGCGTCGATGCGTCCTGCTACGGCGCGAATTTCTCTTCGGAGGAAATGATGAAGCATATTGCGGAGATGTTGCGGAGCATTTCCGAGCATATCCGCATCCGGGCTGTCACGACGAGCTCCTTTCCGGTCGCGGAATGCCTTCGGCAAATGAACAGTAGTCTCAAGATTCGCGCTTCGGAAGGAATGCATCTGATGAGTGTTCGCCAACTGGCTTTGACAAGTCATTTGTTCAATGGCTATTATATTGGCTATGAAGGCGTTCGTGATATGGACGAAATCGAGCGGATGCGGAAATGGTGCGACGACAATGGCAAGTCGTTGCATATCGTGCCGAACAATTCCTGCTTGTACCGCTGTCCATACTATATTTATCATGGCAATGTGCAGTCACATCTGCAGGATATCGTTCTCGCGCAGGAAAATCCAAATGTGCTGCTAGTAGATAGGACGGCTCCATGCGAACACCTTCTGGCAAAGTCTGAAAACAAGGTCAAAATCCTGCAAGGCATGTGGATACGGCCGGAAGACATGCGACATGTGTCGTATTATTTCGATTCCATGCGGTTGGCGACTCGCACGAGCAAGAATCTGCCGGATATTGTCAAGGCTTATTGCGAAGGCCATTGGGACGGAAATCTTTGCGATATTCTGGAGGCGATGCACGACCATTCCGCCGCCTTCCCTGTGATTCACAACAACCGTTTCCCGAAAAACTGGTTCAAAAAGACCTCACATTGCGGCTATCGCTGCGAAACATGCCATTATTGCAAAGACGTGCTGAAGAAAGTGTCGGACTGAAAGGATACAGCCTCTGATTTTGTCATGCTCTTGGACAAAACAGGGGGCTGTTTTGTCTTGTATGGTGATACAATCGTGGGATGTTGATGGGACATGTCTGCAGATGACAAATCGTCAAAAAATTGAAAAAAAAAGCCTTAACATTATAATAAATTCATCGAAGATCATATAAGTATGAAGACATGCCAAGGGGCACATGTTTCACGTGGTGCCGTCAAATGGCGTTCCATTTTACTAATAAGGAGCATATACGATGTTGTTCAAGAAGATGTTTGTTTTGATGTTGACGTTGGGACTGACGGCGACAATGTTTGCGCAAACTGCCGAAAAACAGTATTTTCTAGTTGATTCTCGGACGCAGATGCCAGTCTTGTGCTATCCTATGCTGCCGAACTGGTTGCATGGCGGCAAAACGAACTGGACGACGGAGCCGGCCACGCCTGTCAATTGGCATGTGTGGGCCATGTCGCCTGACCAGCAGGTAAAAATCATCTTCTCGTCGTTGGCGGTGATTCCCGCCACGGGGCAGATTCGTCAAGTGCCGTTTTTGCAGAATCCTTACATCTTGCCTAACACGTTGCTGCAAGGTGCACAGCGAGACCATAATCTGACCAATCTGCGGCTGGTGGATGCACGTTTCATCCAACATGAGGCTCCGAAGGATTTGCTTGAATCACGTATGAAGCAGGCTCAGCAGCATGGCATCCGTCCGACCAATTTCCTGTTCACTGAGTTGTTTTTCCATTACGAAGGAGAACGAAACGGTAAAAAGTACACGGTGGTTTTCTCATTGCCGATGTTGGCGACGGAAAACCGTCCGGGCATGGGCTTTACAACCGTTGTGGAATTGTTGATGCCGACGTCGTTCAGCTGTCCGCCTGAACTGGAGAAGGATACGCACAAGCGGCTGGAAGCCATGGTGACGAAAGTACAGATGAATCCGCATTTCACGGCGGTCGTCAATCGGATCGCCGCGCAGCGGACCGCGAATTGGCTGCGTCTGCAGAATGAAATCCATGATAAGCAGATGGAGGCCGCCGCCAATTGGTCGAAGACGCAGGACAAAGTGCGCGACATGTGGTCGGAATACATTCGCGATGTCGATACGGTCTCCAATCCGAACACGGGCGAGAAGATGTTCGTCGATAGTCGTTACGACCATGCATGGATCAACAACGACAACGAAATCATCTACCATAATAATGGTTTCAACACGCCAAACGCGAACACAGCGACATTCGATCCGAACAGCAACTCGTGGTTCAATAAGAGCAACTGGAGCAAGCTGAAGTAGGTCGCGCTGAAGCGCGACCGCCTATGGCCTATGGCTTATGGCTTATGGCCTATGGCTTATGGCTCATGTTATAATGCTTGTTATTTAATGCTTTAGGCCATGAGCCATAAGCCATAAGCGCCGCCGCAGGCGGCTTTAAGCCATGAGCCATAAGCCATTAGCGCCGCCGCAGGCGGCTTCACTGTTTTTTCAATTCAATGACGCGGTTGGCCTGTTTGGCGAGATTCAGATCATGGGTAACCATGATGAGCGTCTTGGACTCTCCTGAACGGACATGTTGCAGGATGTCGATGATGCCCTGCGCGGCCTTGGCGTCAAGATTGCCGGTCGGTTCGTCCGCAAGGATGATGTCCGGATTGTTGATGAGGGAACGTGCGATGGCGACGCGCTGCTGTTCGCCGCCTGACAATTCACGCGGACGATGGTTGAGCCGTTTCGCAAGTCCGAATGTTTCAAGCCACTTTTTAGCGTTTTCATAGACTTGGTTGCGATTGACGCCCCACTGTAGGGCGGGCAGGGCGGCGTTCTCCAACGCAGACAGTTCAGGGAAGAGATGATACGACTGGAAGACGAAGCCAATGCGTTTTTTGCGGAGCTTCGTGAGGGCGGAGGAAGACATCTTCGCGATGTTCTGCCCGTCCAGAAGGATGTCGCCCGACGTCGGTCTGTCGAGCCCCGCGAGAATATGAAGCAGTGTCGTCTTGCCGCAGCCAGACGGACCCGTGAGGGCGAGCCATTCGCCTTTTGGCAGATCGAGACTGAGATTCTTTATGACTTCAATCGTGCCGCCCGCCAGAGAGAATGTCTTGCAGAGATTTTTGATTTGGAAAAGTGATTCCATCGTGTTTGGTAGCTATTTGGGATGATTTTAGTTATTATCCTGCAACGATTTGGCTGGCGGCAGGGCGGATGCGAAAATGGCGGGGATGAGGGCTGCGAGAATGCAGACGGTCATGGAGAGGATGGAGACGGTCACTAGATCGCTCGCCGTCCAGAGGGCGGGCAGATGGTTGAGGTGGTAAAGTTCAGGCGGGAAGACGTCATGGCCCATGATTTTACTGAGAATGGCCGCGATGGCATTGCGGTAGTGAATGACTAGCAGACCGAGCGTGATGCCGAACGTCGTGCCGAAAACGCCGATGGCGGCGCCTTGGAACATGAAAATACGGGCGACTGTCCAACTGGAGACGCCGACGGCTTTCAATGTGCCGATTTCACGCGTCTTCTGGACGACGACCGTGATGAGCGTCGCCGCAATGCTGAAGGAGGCGACCAGCAGAATGAACGTCATGAGAAACGCCATGAGTTTTTTCTCTACCTGCAACGTGCTGAACAGCATTTGGTTGCGTTCCTTCCACGTGACGATTTTGAAACGGCGCAGGCGGTTCGGCTCGTTGATGCTGCTGTTCAGTTCCTGCATCAATTTGTCCATCTGCATAGGATCAGGAACTTTGCCTTGTACGGAAGTGGCTGTCCCCCAATCATATCCGAATAAATCGGCGGCTTGGTCGCGACGGACGAAAATGACATTTTCATCAAATTCCGCAAAGCCCATGGAGAAGATGCCAACGACTTTAACTTCTTCTGGCAGATAGACTTCGTCAGGCTGGCCGACATGGACTTGTCCATCTTTGTCCCATTTGACGTTCTGCGTGAGCCTTGCAGGAGAATGGATGAGAAAGGATGAGCCGATGCGGAGGCCGACGGCGTTGGCGAGACGGTCGCCGACGAGGGCTTCGCCTTCTTCGATGTCGAATTTTCCGTAAATCATGGCGCCTTTGATTCCCGTGACTTCCCCTTCGCGGGCGGGATCGATACCATAGACGACCTTTGGCTGGATGACTTGCTCCGTTTCGCCGGACAACGTACTGGCTTTGACTTGAATCAAGGCGGAGTCCTGAATCAATGGCGATGCTTTAACACCATGTTTCTCAAGGATTTCAATAATCTTCTCCGGATCGTCCATGGTCGATTTCATGTTCGGAAAAACATGCAGATGGGCCTGCCAGCTCATGATGTTCTCCTGAATATCCTTCCCGAAACCCGCCATGATGGAATTGACGATGAGAAGGATGGCGACGCCAAGCGTCGGTCCGAGAATGGAAAGAAGCGTGATGAACGAGACGAACGTCCGCTTAGGACGGAGGTATCTCAACGCCAGAAAAATGTCTAGTGGTAGATGCATATTATATAGGTATGGAAATTATTCGACGATTTCACCGACGATGAAGATGCAGCCCGCGAAGAAGCGGAGCTTTTCGTATTTGGCGGGATTCTTGTCGAAATCAGGCTTGTTATGGTCGAAAAGGATGGCTCGTTTGTCAATGGGCTGATCCGTCACTTTGATGGTGATGGTGCGGATTTGGTCTGGATTGGTGCTGTTGCCGAGCCACATCGTGGCGAGGCGGTGGTATGTGCAGTATGGATCGAATTGACGGCTGACGTAAGGTTTGTGACCGTCGATGGAAACTTCCACGACACCGCCCTGCGGCCCGATGATGTTATACGCGGCGGCGTTGACTCCCTTGTATTTGAAGGTGATTTCGGCGCCGCTGTCGAAGGAGAAGAAATCGTCCGCACGGTTGAGGAATGGACGTGTGACTGGATCGTCATGGGGATCCTTCCGCCATGGACCTGTGATGTGGATGGCTGGATGGTCGAACGGAATCGTGACGACTTTTTCCCAACAGTCGGCGACCATCGGTTTGGGAAGATTGGCATGCGGGCCTTTCTGACCAGCGGCCTTGATGGCTGGGAGGGAACGCTTAATAGCCTCAAGATAAAGAATATGGCCTGTGTTTTCGTAGGGATGGACGCCGTCTCGCGCGAAGGGGATTTTGCCGTCGGCGTTGACGAAATTGTCTGCGCTGAGGTTGAGCTCCTTGCCGGAAACTCGCGTCATGCCTTCGTTGGAGGCCTTCATGATGAGTTTGCCAGCACGTTCGAGTTCGATGATTTCGACACCCATGTGGATGGTGGGGATGGCGTAGTAATCGGCGATTTCCTCCATGACGGAGGCGGAGCGTTGCATGACATCAGGCTGCATGTGGGGGATTTGGGAAGCGGTCAGCGTATAGACGAAGAGGATGTCGCAGTTCGGCAGGTCATGCCAAATGTGGCGGACGATGCCTTCCATGGAACGACGGATGCCGATAGGCGGCGTGCCATCGTCGTTGACGGCGAATTCTACGAAAACGAGATCGGGCTTGAATTTCAACACATCGTGTTCAAGACGGTAAGCGCCTAGATTGGAGCCAGTTCCGCCGATAGCTGCATGGATGGCGTTGACCTTCACATTCGGATACTGCTCTTGGAAGAATTTCTGCGAATGGACGCGATAGCCGTTCTGCGCGGTGATGGAGCCGCCGAAATAGGCGATGGTCACATCCTGTCCCGCTTCGAGCTTTGCGTAGAAGTTTGGCAGGCCGCCGCGTGGCGTCGATTCCACGCGTTTGCGCAATTCGACTTTTTCCGGATTGAAGCCTTCCGGAATCTTTCCAGGCTCTATGGTGGTGGCGCAGAGGGACATGGCGATGATTCCTGTGATGGTGAAGAGTAGGTTTTTCATGATGAGAACCATTTGGTAAAGGTGTTAGTTGATGTCTTTCTGAAGCGTTCCGCCTTGGTTGTACTTCTGGTTGTTTGGCAGCCCTCGTAGGCCTGTTCCTTTCTTCATAAGTTCTTTCAATTCATTAAGATACTTTTCATAGACGGAGCGTGGCTGCGAATTATGGCGGCGGCAGATGTCCGCCGCCATGCCGACGACTTCGCCCAACATGCCCGTCGTGCGCATGACACGTGTCGTGCCCAACGCGACGTGGGTGACGCTGATGTTGCGGCCTGCCATGAACAGATTGTCCGTATTGCGGGAGTAGAGGCAACGGTAGGGCACTGGATACGGATAGATGTTCTGATGCTTCGCGATGGATTTGAATTCGCGTTCGGGGAAGTGCGCCGTGTTTTTCGGATCCGGATAGTGGAGGTCGATGGACCATGTCGTGGCGGCGGTGCCGTCGTCGTAGATTTTCGGTTCACGCAAGTCGTTCTCCGTGAGGATATGATCGCCAAGCAAGCGGCGCGATTCGCGTTTTCCTGCGACGTATGCGACCCAATCCAACGACCGTGTGCGATATTGTTCGTTATTCGACAGATGGTTCTTCAGATAGCTCCAATTGGAATAGACGACGAGCAGGCCGTAGTCGCGGATGCGTTCAAAATCGTTGATTTGGTCGAAATTCATGCCGGTCTCCCATGTCCATTCGCCCATGGTGACCTTTTCACAAGATTGGTCGGTGAATTCGATGCCGTAGGAGAATTCAGGGAAGGAAGTCTCTGTCTTCCAATCCTTTGAGTACCATTGGACGGACGAACCCATCGTGAGTTTGTCGCCTTTTTCAGGGGCTCCCGGTTCGTTGAATTCGTCTCGCGCCTCACGACCCATGTGGTAGTCCGCTCCCGCCAGATATCCGACGGTTCCATCGCCAGTGCAGTCCGCAAAAAGCGGTGCCGTGAAGGCGATGTCGCGTCCTGTCTCGATATGGCGTGCGATGACGGATTCGATGCGGCGGCCGTCCATTTTGACGGCGCGGACATGATAGTTCGGGAAGAGGGTGATATTCTTTTCGGCGGCGACGAACGCCGCCTTCTTATCGTCTTCGTATTGCGTTGCCGGCTTGGCGTTGCCGCCGTTCAATGGGCCGAATTCCTTTAGCAGATTTCCGAGCTCCGGATAGGGGCCGATGGAGATGCGGCCGCCAAGATGGACGCGGACTTCGGAACTGTTGCAGCCGCCGAGTATGGGACGGTCATTGATAAGCGCGACGCGGCAACCGAGGCGCGCGGCGGAGACGGCCGCGCAGATGCCCGCAATGCCGCCGCCGCAGACGACGAAATCGAATTCACCCGCGGGAACAGGCGGTCCTGGCACGGGATGGATGGACGGCGGTTGAGAACGTGTCGTGAGGCAGATGGCGTCGCAACGTCCATCGAATCCTGTCAAATCATGCAGGGCGATGGTGGTTTTCCCAGCGGGAATGATCATGGAGCCGGCCATCTGCCATTCCCATGACTTGCCGCGGCAGCCAAGAATATTGGGCAGGCGTGTGCCGTTGACGCTGATCTGGAATTTGCCCGGACCTTCCTTGTCCGTCCACGGTGACGTCCAGTTATAGGTATGCGCCCAGACAAAGTAAGTGCCTTCCTGTTTGATGTCCAACTGTGTGACGGCGTCTTCGACAGGCTTTCCCATGCCATGGGCGAGCAGATAGGACGAGCCCATGAAATCCATGAACTGCTGATCGACGACCCAGCCGCCTTTCTGCGAAAACTGCTCTGTTTCAATCCAGAGTTCGGAAGCCGCTAGGGAGAGGCCCATGAGCATAGTACTGGCAAGATGGAATTTCATGATGATGTTTTTTGTGGTGTTTAATTGATTTTCATGTCAACTATGATTAGAATATATCTGCATTTTCGTTTCAAATCAACTAAAAACAGGAGAACTCCTATGAAATCATGCGCTTTGCTGCCGTTATCTCTGCTGTGTCTGTCTTTGGCCCAAGCCCAACCCGCTGCCGCTCCTGCTCCCGCGCCGCGCCGTGTGCCGTTCGCGGATCCGTTTATTCTTTATTATGATGGCACATACTATGCCTATGGAACGGATTCCCCGAATGGTATCGCTGTGATGTCGTCAACGGATTTGAAGACTTGGACGCGGGGTGTAGGCCGTTCAAAGGAAAAACTCGCGTTGCATAAGGATGATTCATACGGTGACAGATGGTTTTGGGCTCCGGAAGTTTATCAAATCAACGGCAAATTCCACATGTATTATTCAGGGGACGAACATGTCTGCGTCGCCGTGGCGGACCATCCGCTCGGCCCGTTCGTCCAGCCAGAGAAGAAACCGTTCTTCGAAGGCGAGAAAACGATTGACAATACGTTGTTTATCGATGATGATGGCAAACCCTACATGTTCTTCGATCGCTTCAATGACGGGCTGAACATCTGGAGCGTCGAATTGGAGGACGACTGCCTCCACGCGAAGCCGGAGTCTTACCGCTACTGCATCCGCGCCTACCAGCCGTGGGAGCGCAAGGCGGGCCGCGTCAACGAAGGTAGCTTTGTCCTGAAATACAAAGGCCGCTACTACATGACGTATTCCGGCAACGGCTATACCAGCCAAGACTACGGCATCGGCTGCGCCGTGGCGGACAATATCGGCGGACTGTGGAAGAAGTACGACCACAATCCGATTCTGCAGAAATGCGGCGGTTTGGTCGGCGTTGGCCATCATTCGTTTTTCAAGGACAAGGACGGCAAGTTGCGCATTGTGTTCCATGCGCACAATACGACGACGAAAGTCCATCCGCGGCACATGTACATTGGCACGGCATGGTTCAAGGAAGAAGATGGAAAAGTTCCAGAACTGGTTATCAGTCAGGAATTTATCACGCCGGTCATCGGAGACTGATAAATCAGTGTCCACTTTGTCCCTTTAGTTGTTTCTGTCGCTTATGTCCCTTGAAAACAGCCTGCTTCATCTTGTGCATGACTTCCTGCAACGGAAGTCTGTGCATGGCCGCGTATTCGTCGGCTTCAGCGGCGGAGCGGATAGCACGGCGCTTCTTCTGCTGTTGTCGCAAGCGGGTCTGGACATGACGGCCGTTCATTTCCAACACGGCATCCGCGGCAGAGCCGCCGAGGCGGACGCTGCGTGGTGTGAGCAATTTTGCGCGGCTCGGAAAATCTGTTTCGTCCGCGAAAATCTCGCCGTACCGTCGAACCGTCTTCGTGGCGAAAGCGTGGAGGAGGCCGCCCGCCGCCTGCGGCTTGAAGCATGGCGGCGTCTGGCGGATGCCGATGGCGGCGATACCGTGTTTCTCGCGCATCATGCGGACGACGCATTGGAGGATCTGTTGCTGCGGCTGGCCCGTGGCGGTAACTGTACGGGCCTGACTGGGCTTCGCGACGAACGGTTTATCGACGGCGTGCGTTTTCTGCGGCCGCTATTGGAGATTCGAAAGACACAGTTGGAGGAATGGCTTCGGTCTCAAGGCGTTACGGATTGGCGGTTGGACGCGACGAACGATGACAATGCGTATCGCCGCAACGCCGTCCGCAACGAACTGCTGCCGTTGATGAGGCGCATTTTCGACGGCGACGGCGGTCTCCGCCAGTCGCTCCGCGTCCTGCGGCAAGATGCGGATTATTTGGAAGCGCAGGCAGATGATTATTTTCAGCGACTGACGGATTTGGAGAGCTGGCGGAATATTCCTACGGCCTTGCTGCCGCGTGTCTTGAGGATGTGGATTCAGACGAAGACGGGAGAGGACGAACTGCCTGCCCGTCAGACGGTTGAACGGCTGTCTGTGGAACTGCAGCGTTTCAGCGGCCATCCCGTGGAATTCATGACGGAAAGCGGCTGGCGGCTGCGTTTGTCCAAAAATGGCGTGGAGCTTTTGCAAGGTGAAGCAAAAGAATCGTCTGAAACGGAACCGCCTGCCGTGGAATGGCGTTGGCGGGAACAAGCGACATTGTCGTGGAATGGTTATGTGCTGAAAATCGGCGGCGAAAACGGCGAACGTTTCGCCGTGAAGTCTTTGCCATGCGTATTAACGGTGCGTTCATGGCAGACTGGCAACCGCATGATTCCGTTCGGCCAGACGAAGCCGAAAAAACTGCAAGACATTTTTTCCGATGCAAAAGTACCGCGTGAAAAACGCCATCAACTACCGATTATCTGCATGGGGGAGACCATTATCTGGGTGCCCGGCGTGCGAAGAGCAGAATTTGGGCGTGTTTCACAAGGGGAGGAGGCGGTGGTGATTTCTTGTGAGTGATGTTTTCTGGAATTTCTGGCAATACTGGAAGTACTGGATAACGTTCCAGAAAGTCCAGTTACTCCAGAAAATCCAGTGAAAAAGCCTAGAAGAAAAAAGCTCCCCGCCTCAGCGAAGCGGGGAGCTTTTGCAATTATATGGCTATCAGTTGATTAGCAGCAGAGGGCTTGGCAGGCAGTGATGGTGGCGACGCCGGCGATGTCTTCGGCGGAACAGCCGCGGGACAGGTCGTTGACGGGCTTCGCAAGACCCTGCAGGATCGGGCCGTAGGCTTCGGCCTTGGCGAGGCGCTGCGTCATCTTGTAGCAGATGTTGCCGCAGTTCAGATCCGGGAAGATCAGGATGTTGGCCTTGCCTTCGACGGGGCTGCCGGGGGCCTTCTGGGCGGCGACTTTCGGAACGAGGGCCGCGTCGGCCTGCAGTTCGCCGTCAACGATGGCGTCGATGCCGAGTTCGGCGACGCGGGCCTTCGTCATTTCCGTGGCCTGGGCCATCTTGTCGACGAGTTCGCCGGCGGCACTGCCTTTCGTGGAGTAGCAGAGGAAGGCGAGGCGGGGCTGCGTGCCGATGAGGGCCTGATGGGACTTGATGGTCGCGATGGCGATATCGACGAGGCCGTTGGCGTCCGGATTCGGATTGACGCCGCAGTCGGCGAAGATCAGCGTGTCGTCGCCGGCGGGGGACGGCGTGGCAAGATCCATCAGGAAGCAGCTGGAAGCCGTCTTGATGCCTTTGGCGGTGCCGATGCAGTTGAAGGCGGAGCGGAGCATGTCGGCCGTGGAGGCGATGGAGCCGGCGACCATGCCGTTGGCCAAGCCTTTGTTGACCATGAGGTTGCCGAAGAAGAGGCGGTTAGCGGTCTTCTTGAGGGATTCCTCCTCCGTCATGCCCTTCGCCTTGCGGCGTTCGAGCAGAATGGCGGCCAAGTCGTTGAAATAGGGGGCCTTCGTCCAGTCGATGATTTCGACATCGTTGTTGCCGCAGAAGCAGATGCCTTCGGCAGACGTCTTGAGTTCATCGGGCGTGGCGAGGATTTTGACTTTGGCGAGCTTGCGCTCCGTGATGATTTTGGCGGCTTTGATGACGCGCGGGTCATTGCCTTCGGGGAGGACGAGGGTGAGGTTGGCGGCGGCCGCTTTCGGCAGAAGTTTTTCCATCAAACCGGACATTGTGAATCTCCTTGTGTTTGTCTTATATATGTAATGTAAAGGGAAAAAACGGTTTCAGACCATTATTTGGCGGTGAGCTTGACGGTTTCCATGGCGATCATCAGCTCTTCGTTCGTCGGCGTGACGACGAGTTTGAACTTGGAGTCGGGCTTGGAGAAGACGACCTGCTTGCCGCGGCAGTTGTTGGCTTCTTCGTCGAAGGTGGCGCCGAGGACGGCGAGCTTCTGGGCGATGATCTTGCGGGTGGCGATGCCGTTTTCGCCGATGCCGCCCGTGAAGGAGATGGCGTCGCAGCCGCCAAGGAGGAGGTAGTAGCCGCCGATGTAGTGCGTCAGGCGGTGGATGAACATGTCATAGGCTTCTTTGGCGTTCTTGTCGCCTTTGTCGCGGGCGGCTTCGATGTCGCGCATGTCGCTGGATATTCCGGAAACGCCGAGGAAACCGCTCTTCTTGTTCATCATGGTGTCCATCTGTTCAGCGGTCATGCCGGTCATCTTCATGAGGAAGGGGACGACGGCGGGATCCATGTCGCCGCAGCGCGTTCCCATGACGAGACCCATCAGAGGCGTGAGGCCCATGGAGGTGTCGAGCACTTTGCCGCCGTTGACGGCGCACAGCGAGCTGCCGTTGCCGAGATGGCAGTTGATGATCTTCGCCTTGGCGGGATCGAGGCCGAGGAATTCGCAGGTGTTGTAATACACGAACTTATGGCTCGTGCCGTGGAAGCCGTATTTGCGGACGGAATACTTTTCATAGTATTCGCGCGGAATGGCGTACATGTAGGCTTCGGGGCCCATCGTCTGGTGAAAGGCCGTGTCGAAGACGGCGACGTTCGGAACGCCGGGGAAGACCTGTTCGCAGGCTTCGATGCCGCCGAGATTGGCGGGATTGTGGAGCGGGCCGAGCGGAATGCAGGCGCGGATGCCGTCTTTCACGGCTTCGTTGACAATGATCGGGGCCGTGTATTTCATGCCGCCATGGAGGACGCGGTGGCCGATGGCTTCGACTTCGGAAAGGCTCTTCAGAACGCCGTTCTGCGGATTGACCAGTTTGTCGCAGACGGATTTGAGGGCTTCGCTGTGATTCTTGATGGTCAGAATCTCCTCGAACTTCTCGCCTTTGGGCTGATAAACCATTTTGGGATTGTCCATGCCGATGCGTTCGACGAGGCCTTTGGCGAGGATGGACTTGTCCGTCATGTCAAAAAGGGTGAATTTGAGGGAAGAGCTGCCGGAGTTGATAACCAGGACTTTCACGTTGAGACTCCTTGATGGTTGTGTGGAGGGGACGTCCGTTCGAAGGGCGTCCGCGGGGAGAATAGTGTTTTATGGTAAAAATCAAATCTATTACTATATTATAATTAATACCGATATTCAAGCCATTGGGGTAAAATAAGGCGTTTGTCGGAAAAAAAAGGTGTAAAGGACTTGACATGTTGAAAATACAATCTATATTAATCGTCTTGCTAGTTTTGTCGCCCCTTTTTAGCTCGGGGGAACCCCAGGCACCTGTCGTCTTGGAAGAGATGAAGGTCGCGAGGGAAGCTGCCGAGCGGCGCGCCATCCAGCTGGAGGCGGAAGTCTCGCGGTTGAAGAAGGATCTGGACAGGATTCGGTCAAGCTACGCGAACCTCTACCTGGAGAGCCATTCAAGCATTGAAAGGCTTCGGCGGATGGAGTTGCGGGCGGCGCAGATGCTGCGCCAGAAGGAAGGCGGAGAGCTTGAGAAGGTTTCGGAAGAAGCGCTTGAAGCGCTGGAAATCGCCGGCAAAAGGCAGCTGGCGGTTGAACGGAGCCTTTCTGAGTTTGAGCAGGCTTTGGCGACAATACTGGATGTGCTGCGGCCAAGCGACGCGATGCGTCGTCAGCTGACTAGCCGTCTGCAGGCTCTGCGGAGCGCTGTGGAGGAAAGTCTGAAACCCATGTCGGTAGTCGAAGGGCGAGGCGCGGGTGTGACAACTGGCCAGGGCTGCGGTGTCGTGGCGGTCAATGAGCAACTGGACGTCGTCCTGTTGGACCGCGGAAGTCGGCATGGAATTCGTCCCGGAGCAAGCTACAGCTTAAAACGCGGCGAGACGACGGTGGCTCGGTTCAAAGTCATTGAAGTCCGCAGCGAATTGAGCGCGGCGGTCCTGCTGGAAGGCAGTGCCCGCGATGTGGCGGTCGGTAGCATCGTGATGGCGGACGAATGATCGCTGACAGACGGATATAATAACAAGTGGTTTGATCATGGGAGCCAGGCCCCGGATCCGGTGGATTCGGACAAAGCAGGGCCCCGAATGAGCAAGGAAATAGGAACATGGAAAAGTTAGCAGTCACGAAACAGGTACGGATTTCCCCGTACAAGGCTCGTGAGGTTGCCCGCCTGATTCAGGGCAAGGGCGCCGTCGAGGCCTTGAACATGGTGAGCCTGATACCTCGCAAGGCCGCTCGTCTGATTGAAAAGACGCTGAAATCGGCCATCGCCAATGCGGAAAATGACGAGAAGGCGGGCGTTGATCGCAGCCGTCTCATCGTCAAGGAAGCGTTGATTGGCGAAGGTCCGACGCTGAAGCGTTTCATTCCGAAGGCGCGTGGTTCAGCGGGTCATATCAGGAAACGCACCAGCCACATTCGCATTGTGGTAACGGACGAGGCATAAGTAGCAGGAGATCATCGTGGGTCAAAAAGTAAATCCGATAGGGTTTCGTCTTCCGGTAACAAAAGACTGGAAATCCCGCTGGTTCGCCCGCAAGGCCCAATTTGGGCCGTTGCTGCAGGAGGACCTGAAGATTCGGGAGAAATTGACGAAAGAGTTGTCCGGCGCGGCAGTGAGCAAGATTGTGATCGAGCGCTTTGCGAAGCGTGTTCGTGTGACGATCTTCACGGGGCGCCCTGGCATCATCATGTCCGGCAAGTTCGCTGCGCAGGCCGCTCCGGCCGCCGCGAAGAAGGCCGATGCCGCCGCCGCGGCTCCGGCCGCCGCACCCGCCGCTGAAGGCGG
>JAFZAB010000107.1 GCA_017548425.1 Victivallales bacterium | reverse complement strand
CATGACAACCGCCGAGCTGCCGGAGCCGTTTGTATCATTCGCAATCAATGTCTTCTTTCATCATTGAATTTTCAGGATATCATCGGCCCGGCGGCGAGGCATCTGTTTATTCTGTGTGTTCTGTGGTCTGATTTTTCGTGTTCATTCGTGTACATTCGTGGTTACTTAACGATGTCGCCTACAATCAGCACGTTGCTGACGTACCAATTCTGCTTGTTGAATGGGGATGCCGCCAGCTCTTCCGCCGTCATATTCTTGTATTTCGGACTGTTGTTCAGATATTTTAGCTTGTCTGGAATCGGTTCGGGCGCGATTTCGACCTTCACCGTGTGTATGCCATCTTCCAAATTCCGCCCCACATCGACCGTGCCCAGAATGTAGCAGTCGGACCAATACCCTTGCGTCATGCGGATACTCCGTCCAAGATTCTTGCCATCGATCGTGTAAGTCACGATGCCGCAGTCAGGTCCGGACAAATCATAAATCCGCACTTCCGTCCCTTTGAATTTGAATTCGATGCTGGAGCCGACGCTTTCCGCGACCCACAGATTCGGCATGCGCCACACCATCTGTTTCGCGGGCTGCTCCGTCTTCGAATCCATCTTCCGCCACGTTCCTTTCAGCATCCACGGCTCTATTTGAACCATCTTCGCGTTTTCCTGATTGTCCGCACGCAACGGCGCAATCAATTCATGTGGCGCCACGGCAGGTTGCACGTTTTCGCGAATCGCCTTGAAGCCTTCCTTCACAGCATCAGTATAAAGCGGATGCCCCGTATCGCCGAACGGATGGACATTGTCGCCCGTAAAGTGCCATATCCCCTGCTCCGCCAATATCTTGCGACGCGTCTCCTCATTCTCTTTCGACTGGAAGACCAACTTGCCCGCACGATGCAGTTCCGCCACGTGATAGCCCATGTGGATGCTGGGGATTTTGTAGTAGTCCGCCACGATTTCCATCATGCCGGCCACGCGCGGCAGATTGCCCGCCTCGAACTCCTTCAGCATATTGCCTGTCATCGTATAGACAAAACAGACGTCCGTTTCCGGATTCTGCCGCCAAATCTGCCGCACAATCCCTTCCATCGAACGAATCTCCACTTCTTCGGGGCCGCCGTCGTTCACGGCAAACTCAACGAACACCATATCTGGCTTGTGCTGAAGGACATCCTGCTGAAGACGATACGCCCCCAACGACGAATTCGTGCCAGAAATCGCGCCGTTGATTTCCACGAATTTGACGCCTTTCAACGTCTCGTTCATCCATGCAAGCGTCTGCACACGCCAACCGGCCGCCGCCGTGATGCTGCCGCCGAAATAACCGACCTTCACCGTTCCGCTTCCAGCCTCGGCCTTCCGAAAGAAATTCGGCAAGCCTCCACGGACAGTATAAGGGATGGCCGGACGCGGTGCCGCTTCCGCCTCCATACCCGCACAGCACGCCAATATGCACAATCCTGTCACAAAACTTTTCTTTAGCATATTCAACCTTCTTTCTTACAACGAATCCTAATGAAATCACACCTCCTACAACGTAATCTCTTTTAAGCAAAAAACAACTCATTAGCCTTCTTATATGAAGATGTACAGTCCCATGTCGATTTGTGTCTTTTACACAGCCACTGAGCTGCATGAATTAATGAACCATGACTTCAAGCTTCCGCACGACATCCTTTGCAGCCGCGCAGCGCATGACAACCGCCGAGCCGCCGGAGCCGTTTATATCATTCGCAATCAATGTCTTCTTTCATCATTGAATCCTCAGGATATTATTCGGCCCGGCGGCAAGGCATTTTAGTGTGTTTCGTGTGTTTTGTGGTTAAAAATCTGTGTCTTCTGTGTCTTCTGTGGTTTGATTAAAATTCGTGTCTATTCGTGTTAATTCGTGGTTCTTCAAGAATGATTTGGTTGCGGGCAACGGCCACTCCCAGTTTTTTTAAGCAATTTTCATACCAAAAATATTTGACTTTGGCTTTTCAGTACTTTTATTATTATGAATATGTTTTTTTCCAATCCATTTCACCCATCTTCACGAGGTTCAAACCATGTACAAAATCGGTCAGGAAGAAATTGACGCAGTCGCCGAAGTCATCAGAACGGGTAAATTGTTCCGCTACGGCATCGGCAACGCCTGTGAGACATTTGAAAAACGTTACGCTGAATATCTTGGCGTTAAACACGTTATGTTGAACACCAGTGGCACGGTCTCTCTCAATGCCGCGCTCGCCGGCCTGAAAATTGGCCCCGGCGACGAAGTGCTCGTTCCCGCCTGTACCTACATCGCCACCGCCATCGCTGTTCTCGCCGTCGGCGCCATCCCAGTCGTCGTCGATATCGACGAATCACTGACGCTTGATCCGAAGGCAGTCGAAGCCGCCATTGGCCCGCACACGAAGGCCATCATTCCCGTTCACATGTGGGGCCTTGTCTGCGATATGGACGCCTTGATGGAAGTCGCCAAAAAGCACAACCTGCTGGTGATTGAAGACGCCTGCCAGTGCGTCGGCGGTGCCTACAAAGGCCGCATGTGCGGCAGCATCGGCCATGTCGGTGCTTTCAGTTTCAACTACTATAAAAACATGAGCGCAGGTGAAGGCGGCGCGACCGTTACGAACGACGACGACGCGGCGATGCGCATCGGCTGCATGATCGACTGCTGCCAGTTCTACTGGGCCGGCCGTGAAAAATCCATTCCTCTGTTCACCTCCGCAGGCTCCCGCGCCTCCGAAATCGAAGGCGCCATCCTCAACGTCCAGTTGGACCGCCTCCCCGGCATGATCAAAGCCATGCGCGCCCAGAAGAAACGCATCCTCAACGCCATGGCGGACATCAAAGAATTCAAGCCATTGAAATACAACAGTTTGGATTGGGAATGCGGTGCCTACGCAGGCTTCCTCCTTCCAGATGCCGACACCGCCAACCGCTTCCAAGCCGCCTTCAACTGCATGATCGCTGGCAAGACCGGTCGCCACGTCTACACGGAATGGGATCCCATCATCGAGAAGCAAGGCGCACCGAATCCCGTCCTCAACCCCTACAATCTGAAAGAAAACCAAGACTGCCGCATGGATCTCAAACGCGACCAATGCCCGAAGTCGCTTGAAATCCTCAACCGCGCCGTCATGATCGCCACCCATCCGAGCCGCTCCGACGCCGATACGGACGCCGTGATCGAAAAGGTCCGCGCCGCCGCCAAGCAGATCCTCTAAGAGCCTAAAGCTAAAAGCTTAAAGCAAATACAGAAATAGAGCTTAAAGCTTAAAGCCTAAAGCTTAAAGCAAATACAGAAATCAGAGTTCTGGATTTACTGGATGTTCTGGATTTGATGATTTCACACCATCTCCAGAAGCTCCAGAAATTCCAGAATATCCAGCACACTAAAAACATACCTCCAAAACACAAGCAGAGTGTACAACCTTACACAGAAGGTGGTATGTCTTTGCTTTCAGCTTTTGGCTTTCAGCTTTTAGCTAAATTGTTAATTGTACATTGTTAATTGTTAATTATTAAATTTCATGCTCGCAAGCCTTATTCTAAAACATAGACGCGAACGCCCACTGCTCCGCAAACACCCATGGATCTTCTCTGGTGGCGTCGAACGAATCGACGGCGATCCGCAACCCGGTGATACCATCGAAGTCCATGACTCCACTGGTAAATGGATCGCCCGCGCCGCTTATTCTCCCAATTCGCAGATCATCGCCCGCGTCTGGACATTCGATATGGAAGAAAAAATCGACCGCGACTTCATCCGCAAACGCATTGAAGCCGCTGTCCGCTATCGCGATTCTCTTGGGCTTGCAAACGTCACCAATGCTTGGCGTCTCGTCTTCGGCGAAGCGGACGGACTGCCCGGCCTCGTCATCGACCGCTATGGCGACATCGCCGTCTGCCAGTTCCTGACCGTCGCCATGGATCGTTGGAAACGCGTCATTACGGACATTCTCATGGACATGCCGGACATCAACACCGTCTATGAACGGTCGGACACAAGCGCACGCGCACGCGAAGGCTTGGAAGTCGCAGATGGTCTTCTGGCTGGCAAACCGCTTCCCAATCAATTTCTAATGACGGAATACGGCCTGAACTTGTGGGTTGACATCGCCAACGGCCACAAGACAGGCTGCTATCTGGACCAACGCGAAAACCGCCGTGCTTTCCCGATCGACCTTCATGGCAAATCCGTGCTCAACTGTTTCTGCTACACAGGCGGCTTCGGCCTCCGTGCCGCCAGCCTCGGTGCGGCATCCGTCACGCAGGTCGATTCGTCCGAAAACGCCTTGGAAATGGCCCGCAAGAATGCAGAGGCCAATCATTTGGACGAAAATGTTTTCACCTATGAAAAGGCGGACGTCTTCCAATATTTGCGAACCTGCCGAGATTCTCGCAAGTCCTTTGATTTGATCGTTTTGGATCCCCCGAAACTCATCGAAACGCAAGCCCAGTTGGAAAAGGGCTGCCGTGGTTATAAAGACCTCAACCTCTTGGCGCTCAAGCTGTTGAATCCGGGCGGAGCTTTGCTGACATTCTCCTGTTCGGGCGCCATGACGCCTGAACTTTTCCAGAAAGTCGTCGGCGACGCCGCACGGGATGCCGACAAATCGCCGCGCGTAGCACGCATCCTCCAGCAGGCACCCGACCATCCCCTTTCCCTTGATATCCCAGAAGCCGATTATCTGACCGGCCTTGAGCTCCTTTTATAGCAAAGCTATAAGCCTAAAGCAAAGACCGAAACTGTAAACTATTAATTGTTAACTGTTAATTATGCATTATGCATTATGAATTATGCATTAAAAAATGCAGCAGAATCTGAATCTCTCAACATCTCAGAATCAGGAACTTAAGCAGACTCAGACGCTTAACGTCTCGCAGCTGCAAAGCCTTAACCTGCTTCAAACGACCAATCTGGAACTCCAGCAGAAAGTCGCCGAAGAACTACAGGTCAATCCTGTCCTCGAACTCGTTTCGAACGGACCGGAAATCGACTATGGCGACTTCTCGGCGTCCAATTCGTCGCAGGAAGACAATCAGAACAAAGCGGCGGAACTGGCGGAAAAAGACGAAAATCTCGCCGATCTCGCTAGTTACGACACGTCGTCCGACGCCGAATTCGATATGGATCTGGCGCCTTCGGATAAATCCAGAAGTTCAAGTTCCGCCGAAGACGCACGCGAATATTTCCTCTCCTCCCTGACCAAGCCGCAAAACTCCTACGATGATTTTTCTACGGCCGTTATTGAATTTGCGGGACAGGATCAAAAGCTTAAGCAATTGGCGCAGGCCATTTTGGACAGGACCGATCCGAAGACGGGCTATCTTTCTGCGACAGACGGCGAACTTACGCTTATCACGGAACTTCCAGAAGAAAAAGTCCATGATTTCGTCACGCTTCTGCAAAAGAAAATCGAGCCGCCCGGCATGTTGGCCCGCGATCTCCGCGAATGTCTGCTGATTCAATTGGAGCGCAATTTCGAAAAGTACGAACTGTCGTGGAAAATCGTCGATCAATGCCTCGACGATCTGCTGAACAACCGCATTCCCGCCATCGCCAGCAAGCTCAATTGCTCCGTGCAAGATGTCAATAACGCCCTACCGAACATCCGCGCCCTGACACCGACGCCTGGCCGATTCTATGACGATGAAACGGCTCCTGTCGTCGTTCCCGAAGCCACCATCATGAAAATCAATGGCCAATGGACGGTCATCATGAATCGGGACGCCATCCCACGTCTTGAAGTAAATACATACTATCAAGACCTTTATAAAAATCTCAGCACAAAAGACGACAAAGAGGCCAAAGGCTATCTCAAAGAGCAAATCACCCGTGCTAACGACTTGATCAACGCCATCGGGCAGCGCGAATCCACCATCAAGCAGGTCACCATTTGCATCCTGCGCCATCAGTTGGATTTCTTCGAAAACGGCCCCGAACAGCTCCGTCCCATGACGCAAGCCGATATCGCCACGCAGCTTGGATACAACGAATCCACCATCAGCCGTGCCATCGCGAACAAATACCTCACGACGCCCTACGGCCTCTATCCTTATTCGTTCTTCTTCTCGACCGGCTACCGCAGTTCCGACGGCGAAGATGTCGCCGCTGGCGCCATCAAGCAAAAGCTTGCGGTTCTCATCGAATCCGAACCGCCCGCCAAGCCGTATTCCGACCAAAAACTTGCCGATATGTTAGCGGAACAGGGCTTAAACGTCGCCCGCCGCACAGTTGCCAAATATCGCGAAGCGATGAACATCCTCCCCGCCTCCAACCGCAAAGTTTTCAATTAAGCTTAAAGCTAAAAGCTTAAAGCCAAAAGCTTAATGCAAATTCATAATACGATATTTTACTGGATTTACTAGACTTACTGGATATTCTGGAATCTTGTCCTCTTGTCTCATGCCTCGCATTCCATGTCCCGCTTGCCAACGTCGAGGGAGCGACATCACACGAAAATGCATAACCATATGACAATTAAGCATTAAGCATTATGCATTATGCATTAAAAAAGGCCCTGAAAGGGCCAAATCCGAGTAACCGTGGGTCGAGCTTGCGAGACCCACGGGAAGCCACCTTCTCTCTACGGCCCTAAAAGGGCCGAATTACAAAAAACATGATTATCATCTATTTTATAATGATTATCATGCACATTTCACCATAAACAAAAAAAAACCGCCGATGAATGGCATTTTCACACCATCCATCGGCGGATCATCCATGTTTTCTGTGAATTTCCAAAAATGAAATTAAAGAACTTTCAATAGTTGATGGTAGAATTCCCCATCCGTCAAACGAGAGTCGCGTTCCCCGAACTTGCAGAAGCCCTGCCGTTCATAAAAAGCGAGAAGCTTTTCCTCGTCTTCACACTCAAGGAACACCAGTCCCCCGCCGATGCCCTTCTGTATAGTCTCTAGTGTCTGCAACGCAAACGCCATCAACTCACCGCCCGTGGCTTTTTCGCCTGTCAGATCAGACGAAGATTTTGCAAGCTGGGCAATCAGGAAAGCAGACGCCAGAAGTTGCTCATCATTTTCCGGTCTTTCATCAGAAAGTGATCTCACACAGAACTGGCGTACACGCCGTCTGCGCTTTCCATCCAGACGCTCCCTGTCAAAAAACACCGGCTTGTGAGTCAAGGTAAAGAAACTGCATAGTTCATTACTCTCATTAAGAACAAGATAGGTTATAGCAAAGCGTTGTTTTGCGCACGATACAGCATTTACTTTGAGAAAATGCTCCATCTGCTTGTTCTTCACACACGAAAACGAACCAAGCAATCCCTCCAGTGCTTCCTCTGGCATGCGTCCTATAGCATCAAGAATGTTGATTACTTTGAACTGCATCCGTATTTCTTATTCAAGGCTTCAAAAACATCATCAAGCTCTTTTTCCGATGTCACCAACTGCGCCTTGTGACGTGAGGCATTGGTTTTGCGACGATGCAACGCCTTTTCGCAGGCATCGACAAACGCATCAGCTTTTTTGTTGTCACGGATGGTAAAATCCGCATATATGCTTGAAGTGGCCATTTGTATTCCCCCATTGGAGCTCATGAGCTCGTTTATTTCAGCAATCGTCTTCTTTCTATGCTTTCAATCAAAGAATAATATTATGTATAGGTATATATACAATACACGGTCATTTCTGCTTTGCAAACTTTATCTGTTCTTTTTTACTTGAGAGCAGACACAGAGAAGAAGGGGCATGCATCCCATACATTTGGAAGCATCACTGCCATCACGTCTGCACCGCCAATGGCAAAAGCCTCACTCCACAAGACTGCCCTAAAAGGGCCGAATTACAGAAGAAAATACATGATAATCATCTATTATATCATTATTATCATTTTATTTCATCCCAACCAGAAAAAAAAAACAAAACCGACGACGAATGGCAATTTCACACCATCCATCGGCGGTTTCGTAGAGCTGAAAGCTGAAAGTTCAAAGCCTAAAGCAAATTTCCTAAATTATTAATTGTTAATTGTTAATTATGCATCAAAAAAGGCCCTGAAAGGGCCAAACTCGAGTAACCGTGGGTCGAGCTTGCGAGACCCACGGAAAGCCACCTTCTCTATACGGCCCTGAAAGGGCCGAATTACAAGCCAATACATGATAATCATCTTTTATATCATGATATTCATTGTTTTTATCATGAAATACATCTATGAAACAAAATCGCCGATGAATGGCATTTTCACACCATCCATCGGCGGTTTTGCGAAGCCCAAAGCCTAAAACAAATTAACAATTAACAATTAACAATTAATAATTTATGTAATACAACAATTTAGAACCGCGTAGCGGTGATCAGAACACAGCCGTGGACTTCTTTCAATGCATAATTCATAATGCATAATTATTGTAAATTAACCACTTAGAACCGCAGCACGTTAAATGACCTTATTAAAGCCCTGTAGGGGCGATTGGATCCCAGACGTGGGTGATAACCCACGGTAAGCGCAGCGGCATGACAACCGCCGAGCCGCCGGAGCCGTTTGTATCATTCACAATCAACGTCTTGTTTTACCACAAAATCCTTAGTGATATTACCGGCCCGGCGGCGAGGCATTTGTGTATTTTGTGTGTTT
>JAFZAB010000106.1 GCA_017548425.1 Victivallales bacterium | reverse complement strand
GTGGCTGCGAAGCCGTTGACTTTGTCGGCGCGGACATCGCCGCTGGCCGTCCATGGATCAAGCTTGCCTGCGAAATCGCCGTTCTGCAAGTGGTTGGGCGTGTAGGAGAAGCCGTACTGTTTGGAGAGCATCTCCGTGTTGCCTTCGACACAGTAGTGGCGGAGGAGCATGAACGCCCAGCGGTAGAGTTCGCGATCTGCATAATAGCTGCCCCAGTAGCCTGTCGCGCCTAGATTTACGAAGGTGGGATCGGTGGCGACGAGATGCAGCTGCATGTCCAGATAGTATTTGAAATCGACGGCTGGATGATGGGCGAGCGAGAGAATCGGTATCTGGTTGAAATTGCCGAAGATAATGCCCGTGGATGATTCGACGCCCGGATAAATGGCCTTGATATTCTCCAACGTTTCGACGGCGTAGTCGCGCAGATAGGCGGCGGCCTGTTCCTCCGTCTCCTTCGTACGGCAGTAGATTTCGAAGAGGAGCTTGCCGCGGCTCTTGGAGGCGTTGACGCTGGTGGAGATGAAATCGTAGGAAACCGCATTCGTGGCGGGCTTTCCGACAATCCATGTGTAGATGAGGCGGTCGCTCGGATTTTCCTTTTCGAACTGCTTGACACCGTCGGTGTAGTATTTCAGCGTGGAAAGACGGCTGAAGAACTGTTCGTCGCAGGTCACGCCGTCGTAGTGCGGCGCGGTGAAGCCGCCGTTCTTCTTAAGGATATCGACAAGATCCTGCGCCTTGCCGATTTGCGTCGTATTGGCGTTGGCGAGCCAATGGTAGCCGTTCTGGCGGAGCCACGTGCGGTTTTCTTCCGGGATGGAGCCGCCGTTGAGCGTCGTGACGGCAGGCAGGACGAATTTCTGCATGAGCGGCCAATTGTATTTGCCGTTTTCGCCGACATGGCTGTTGGCGCCCGGGCAGTAGTTGAAGATATCGACGATGGAGCGGACGACGAGGCGGCCGCCTTTGGCGGCGCCTTTGACGGTGACCGTGTGGCCACCGGCGGACAGTTCGCGGAACGTTTCGTTGTTGAGAGAATCCCTTCCAATGACGGGCAAGCCATCGACGGCAACATCAATGTCGGCATCTTGCGTGTCTTTCGCGGCGATGTAGAGCCAGCCATTGCGGGTATGGGAGATGCTAAAAGATTGTTCCGACGCATCTTCCGCAAGTTTGGCGTTGAGTATCTCCGTAACGAGATTATTCAGGCGGCGATGACCTTCCGCGGAGACTTTCGGAATGTTGACGATGGTGATGTCGAACTCCTCCTTCCAGATGGGAAGCGCTGCCGTCTTGGGCAGGATTTCGACGCTGATGTGATGTTTGCCTGCTCTGGACGGCAGTTTGGCGGTGTTCATGCCGCGCTGAAGTTGCTGCCGCAGAACGGCGTTGTCATCGAAACCAAGAATGAACCAGTAGTCGTCGAACGTTCCTTCGGGCAGTTTGCCGAAATAGCGGAACGTCAGTTCAGGCTTGTCCAGAGGAATCTGGTTGAGTAACGGAGCCGTCGGGATGAGTTGCGGTGACAGCAGGAGGGAGGAAATCTGCGGGCGGTGGGAGCCTTCAAGAGCGCCTTTGGAGATGGCTTCGAGTTTGACGTCCGCGATTTCGACTTCGCCTTGGAAGTTGACGGCGAAGAAGATCATCATGTGTTTGCCATTGCTGGACTTTTCGGCTTTGAATTCGTTGGTCATCAGCGTCCAGTCCTGCGTGGGCTTGAATTCTTTGATGCCCTGTTCGGAGAACCATCCGTTGTTGCAGACGGTGATGCCGTAATGTTTGCTTTGGAAGTTTTTCGTGCGAACCCATGCGGAAACGCGATATGTCTCGCCTGAAACGAGTTCCAGATCGTATTGACGGAACGTGGATTCCGTGTTGGAAGGCTCGGGGGAGGTCATTTTGATGGACGGAATGCCGTTGGGGCCGCCGGATGTGTTGTAGGAGAGATAGCGGCCGGCCTGATTCGCCCAGAACGGCGGGAAATCCTCCTGGTCGGCTTCGAATTTGCCGTTGACGAGAAGGTTTTCGCCAGGTTTCACTTGTGCGAAAGCCGCCAGCCCAAATAGGCAGAGGGAATAGAGAAGTAGTTTTTTCATATTTTTTTTTAGCTGAAAGCTTAAAGCTGAAAGCTTAAAGCAAATACAAGGTTTATGGTTAAGGATTGTTTGAAGGAAAGAACAAAATGAACATGCAAGACGATATATTTAAAAGTTTAAGCCTTTTGCCTTTAGCTTTAGGCTTTTAGCTTTAAGCTTGCCTTGCGTATGCAAGGCGTTTAGCCGTAGATCGTCGGAATCGCATGGCCTTCGGCCGCGCTGCGTTTTACAAGATCCAAAATGTGGATGGGGCGGCGTGCGTATTCAGGCGTGATGACGAGTTTCGCGCCTTTTGTGAGATGCGCCGCGATGTTTTCGTAGAAACGGTAGCCTTCGCCGGGGCGGACGGGGCCTTGACGGAAGACATAGTCGCCGTCGTGATGAGTATAGGCTTTCCATGTATCGGGCTGTACGATATATTGGCCAAGCGTTCCCGTAACGGTCAGCCAGCCTTCGCGAGGCTTGGAGTCGATGGAGGAGCTGAGGATGGAAAGCCACTGGCCGCTGTCGAAACGAACGACGCCGAACGCTTCGTCTTCGATGCCATCTTTCACGCCGTACGGGCCTTTTTTCGCCCAGAAGCCGCGATGGTTGAAGCCGGAGACTTCCGTCATCTTGCCGTTGAGCAACTGGAGGGAGTATTCGAGCAGGTGGGCGCCCCAGTCGTACATGATACCGCCGGAGATGCTGAAGGAGGAACGCCACCAGTCGCGCTGCGGGCCGTAGCCGCTCATGTGGGCCTCGACTTTGATGACGTCGCCGATCATCTTCTCCTTGAGGATGAGATCGACGGCGCTGAGAATCCAGCCGTCCCAATGGCGGTTGTGGTAGGTGGAGAGCATGACGCCATTGGCGTCACGAGCGGCGATCATATTGTCGCATTCCTTCGTCGTGATGGCAAACGGTTTCTCCGTGACGACGTTGAGACCGCCGTTCATGCATTGGATGGCGAGTTTTGCATGGGTGTTGTGCGGCGTGGCGATGCAGACGAGATCGACATCGCTGTGTTTCAGCATAGATGCGACGGAATCATAGACTTCCACTTCGGGAAAGTCCTTCTTGGCGGCGACGAGACGAGACTTGTCGATGTCGGTGACGCATGTCAGCGTCATGCCTGCGCGTTTCATTTCGTTCAGATGCTGTCTGGCGATCATGAACGAGGCGCCGTAGCCGACGGCACCGACCTTGATGTCCGAAATCTTCTTGAACTTTTTCATGGGATGCTCCGTTTTTTTGTGGTTAATTATTTGAAAACAAATGAATTATTGATTTAAAACCGGCTGGACGCCAAGATAATCCATAAAGCCCGTAAGGATATCTGAAGAGGATGGCGCATCGGCGGAAGGCTTGTTGAAAAGATCGTTGAAGGTGAATTCAGGCGTGTCGCCCGAAGGCGTTTTCCAACGCATGAAATTGGCGGGATTCTTGTGGAATTCGTCTTTGCAGACGTCGCTCCACAGGAAGAAAATCACCTTGCTGATGAAATCTGTTTCAGACATGTCGCAGTTGATGAAAAACGTGCCCATCTGCTTGTCTTCCGAGTAGGTGAGATCACGGATCATGGCGTTGGCGCGTTTCAGAAAATCAAGCCAGCGGTATTGCTTATCGCCAATGGAAATGGTGATGTTGGCCGCTTTCGGATCGTCGTAGTTGATGGGGAGGTATGCCCATTCCCAACGGCGTTTGAAGGCGGTGTCGAGCGGGAAGAGCGACTTGTCAGACGTGTTCATGGTGGCGAGAATGGAGAGGTTCGGCGGGAGGCAGAGGCGGCCGCCGCGTAGCATTTCGTAATGTTCGCAGACTTTCTGGTAGTCTTCGTTGTCTTCCAGCCACTTGGCCATTTCCGTGTTGGCGGTTATCATGTATTCGGAGAAGCCGTAGGGCATCTGGCAGCCCGGCTTGCCGTTGCTTCGGTCGAGCAATTGGAAGATGTCGCCGAAAATAGTGGCGGGATTGCCGCGGTTAATTTCCTCAATGATGAGCCATACTTGTTTGTCGTCGTTCGGGACGGTCGTGTCGCAGAGGATTTTCCATGCGGTCACATAGGCGAGCGTGAAAATCTGCGGCACGTAGCGGAATGTGAGCTTCCGCGTCTCACGGTCAAACTCATCCCTTTCAACGACTTCGACCTGCTTGTATGCTCCGACGAACGTGGCGTAGTCGTAGTCTGGATGGAAGGTTGTGCGGAAGACGCGCGGGCAGTCCTTTGTGGCGGTTTCCTGCATGGCGTTTTTATTCGGATCGTCGCCTCTGTCTGGCAGGATGCTGTTGATGAGATAGGATTTGCCTGTTCCTGGAGCGCCGAAAAAGATTTTCTGCAACGGTTTGACTTTAGGCGCATCCTGCTTGCCTTCAGCGGCTTGCAGCTCTTCCTGCGGTTTGTGGACGAAATGGCTTCTCTGGAGGAATTCGACGTCTTGGAACTGCGGCGCAATGGCCCAGAAGGATTGCAGCGGATTGACGAGAATCCCGCATTCCTTGAACTCGCGTCTTGCTTCGCGAAGGCGGTATTCGAGTTCCGTGCCGCCGCCTTTATGGAGGATGACGGTGACTTTTTCATCGAAGTCCGGAAGCTGCTTGAGGACGTCGATGACGGCTTGGTCTATGGCTTTGACATATGCCGCCTTGCCTGGAAACTGCCGCATGACATGGAAAAGTGCGGCGTATAGCGTATCCTGCGTCGGCATGCCTTTGATTTCAACGGTCAACATGGTATTGGATTGGTTGGATTGAAGGGGATTATTATAAAACAGATTCATTAATGTGGCATAAAAGGGATGGACTGTCAAACAAGCAGATGGATTTTCAGTGACGTGAATGTATTTTATTATTGGAAATACATGTGGCGACCATGGTGGTCGCGCGATTTGATGAACAAAATCTTGATCATATAATCAAAAGGAACGGTTATGCGGATGTCTCTGGGATTGCTTGTGATGATGGGGCTGGTCGGTTTGGGAAGCCATGCGGCGGATGTGGAGATATGGAACAAGGAGGCGAAGCATTCTTCCGTGCAAATTGCTGGGGATGATGGCGCGATAGGCCTGCAATTAATTGTCAACGGGCCGTTTACAGGATTTGCTTTTGACATGCCGACGTACTACCAAAAGAACAGTTCCGGCAAACTGTCGGTTTACCGTTGGGCGGGTGAATACGTTGAAACACTGAAAGGCAAACCATTGCATGAGAAGGTGTTCGAAAATTGCGTCGATAATGCGCGCAACTGGGTGGAATTCAATGCGTTGCCGGCGGGCGAGTATCTGTTTTTGATTTCGGAAGTCAAAGGATCGCTTGGTTGTTGGACTGTTACCAAGGAGAAGACATCAGGCTTCAATATGTATGATTGCGGAATTCCATTTCCGAAGACTCCACAGTTGACCATCCGCTTCGAAGGCGACGCTCCCGAAAATCCGTTTGGCGTCTGTGGGAAACCGACGGCGGTGATCGCGGCGGCTCCTGCGGAATACGTTCTGCCGGCGGACAGCCGCGTCCGAACGCATGACGTCATGCCGGACACATGGGCGTTTATTGATGGTCTTGGACGGAAAAGCCTTGGATACGAAGAGGTTGGCGGTCCGCGTGACGGCAAGACGCTGGCCATGTTCTATTGGACGTGGCATGTCGGACAGGGCCGTCATTGCGTGCCGCAGAACAATCAGAAAGTCATTGAAGAATATCCTGAGGCGATTCATGATTTCAAACATCCCATCTGGAAGACGGGAGCCGTCAAAAACTTCTGGAATGAGCCGATTTACGGTTATTATCTGACGAATGATCCGTGGGTCATGCGGCGGCAGGGAGAGCTTCTCGCCAACGCGGGCGTCGATGTGATTTTTACGGACAACACGAACGCCACGGCAACATGGCGGGACAGCTACGTTCCATTGTACAAGACGTGGATGAAGGCCTTGGAAGACGGCGTGAAAGTTCCAAAAGTGTCGTTCATGCTGCCGTTTGCGCCCGGACCGGATACACGGGAGCAGATCAAATCACTTTACACGGACATCTACCGCTATGTCAAATACCAGCCGTTGTGGTTCTACTGGGACGGCAAGCCGATGATGATGGCGCATCCCGAGGCGCTGTCGGCGGATGATGTGATGGAAAATGCTCTGGCGAAGTATTTTACATATCGTCCGAATATTCCGTGGTATGTGGATGGCAATCCTGGCCTTGGCAACTGGGGGTGGCTGTCCATCTATCCGCAAGCCGTGTATTACCTGAACGAAGCGGACAAGGCGGCTGGCAAGCCAGAGCAGACAACCGTCGGCGTCGCCCACAACCACGACTACAAGCTGCATGGCCTGGCCGCCATGAACGGTCGCGACATTATGGGACGTTCCTACACGTCAACAGGTTACCATCGTGAAAAAGACGCGAAGAAATATGGATATAATTTCGCGGAACAGTTCGACTACGCTTTGAAGAAAGATCCGAAAGTTTTGTTCGTGACAGGCTGGAACGAATGGATCGCAGGTCGTTACAAAGAATGGCCCGAAGGGCATAAGACCAGTGTTCCAAATGCCTTCCCCGACGAATTTTCCGACGAATTCAGCCGCGATCTGGAGCCGTCGAAGGGCGATTTGAAAGACCATTACTACTATCAATTCGTTAATTACGCGCGGCGCTACAAAGGCGTCCGTCCCGTGCCGACGCCGAGCGCACCCAAAACTATCGATGTCAACGGAAGTTTTGCACAATGGGACGATGTCCTTCCGTATTTTGCCGCGTACCAAGGCAATACGGCGGATCGCGATGCAGATGGCTACAAGACTTGCCATTACACGGAGCATTCGGGCCGCAACGACATCGTCGGCGCGAAAGTCGCCCGCGATGATACGTTTGTTTATTTCATGGTGGAATGCGCAAGTGCGATTACGTCTTACACGGATGCCCTGTGGATGACGCTTTACATCGACTGCACAAAAGATGGAACTGGCTGGAACGGTTATGATTACGTTGTCAATAAGACCGCTCCGTCCGCCAATCGCGCAGTCTTGGAACGCTTCATGGGAAATGGCTATGCCAGCGAAAAAGTCGCGGATGTTACCTATCGCGTAGAAGGAAAACGGCTGATGATGGCCATTCCGAAATCGTCACTGAAAGCAGATGGCGGCACGCTGAAATTCACATGGACGGACAACGTCCATGACGAAGCCGACACAGGCGTGCAAGGCGCGGACGGCCGCTGGACATACAGCCGTTTCTCAGGCGACATCATGGACTTCTACATCAGCGGCGATGTCGCCCCTGGCGGACGGTTTAGATACCAGTATAAGTGGTAAGTGGCGACGGCGTCTTCGCCGTCGTGCGGTGTGTCTGTGGCGTCCCGCCTCCGCATGGTAATTCACGGGCGTTGCCTGCGTGCGACGGCGAGGACGCCGCCGCCACACCATAGAAAAATCATCATCAGATGACGATGATGATTGATAATCCGCCAAAAAGACGTAAATTTATCTTTTTGCCCAAAAGACGACAACAAACCGTATAATCAACATAATTAAAGGAACTTTGGTATGAGTTGGATTGACTGGCTGGTCTTGGTGCTGCCTGTATGCGTGGTCATGGGCATGGGATTCTATTCGCGGAAATATATCCGCGACGTCACGGACTATCTGGCGGCAGGTCGTGTCTGCGGGCGCTATGTGCTGAGCTTGGGCGACGTGGCGAACGCGTTGTCCATCATCGGTTTGGTGGCTTACATCGAATCGCACTACAAGACAGGTTTCTCCGTCGGCTTCTGGGGGAGTGTTTTGGCGCCGTTGAGCATTGTTTTAAGCTTGACAGGCTTCTGCAACTATCGTTTCCGTGAAACGCGGGCCATGAGTCTCGGTCAGTTCCTCGAAATGCGTTACAGCCGTAAATTCCGTATCTTCGCGTCCGGACTGCGTTCGATTGCCGAAATGCTTGCGAACATGATCATGCCCGCCGTGGCGGCGCGTTTCTTCATCCAGATGCTGGACCTTCCCGCGACCATTTCCGTGTTCGGAATGCCCATTCCGACGTTTGACATTCTCATTGTTTTGTTCCTTATCATGGCCATCACACTCATCTGCCTGGGCGGCACGCTCTGCCTGGTCATCACGGATACGATCCAGGGCATGTTCCTTTATCCATTGCTGGCCTTCTTCGTCGTTTTCATTCTTTACAAATTCAGCTGGTCAGGCGAAATCATGCCTGTCATGGCGGATCGCGCGGCGGGTGAATCCTTCATCAACCCATACGACATCAGGAAATTGCGCGATTTCAACTTGTTCTCGATGGTCATCGTGGCGGCCTACAACACGGTCATGCACCGTGCATCATGGATCGGCGCGGGCAACACCTGCGCGGCGCGTTCGCCGCATGAACAGAAGATGGCCTCCCTGTTGGGCGGATGGCGTTATTCATTGATCGCCGTCTTCTATCTGCTGATTTCCATCGCGTTGATTACCTTCCTGAACCACAAGGACTTCGCGACGGAAGCTAACCAGGTTCGCAAGGAATTGGCGACGCGTGTGGCGGACGACGTCATCAAAGACAGCACGACACGCGAGACAATGAAGAAGACCATCGACGGCATCCAGCCGCTCGTCCACAACATCGGCGTCGATGAACCGCTGTCGCAGGACAAGAATCTGGACAGCGCGTTCTTGGACAAAATCCATGAATCGTTGAAAGAGGACGCCCGTAGCCGCGCTCCGGAAGACCGCGAGGCGCAGATCGACGCGGAAGGCAAGGCCAACGACCTCTTCCAGCAATGCCGTACGCTCTACAATCAGTTGACGCTGTCCGTCACGATGCGCAAGTTGCTGCCAACTGGTATGTTCGGCATGTTCTGCCTATTGCTCTTCCTGGCCATGCTCTCTACGGATGACACGCGTATTTATTCTGCCACGCTGACCATCGCACAGGACTGTGTCCTGCCGCTGAAGAAGAAGCCGTTTACGCCGAAGGGGCATGTCTGGATGATCCGCATCGTCGCCATCTGCATCGGCGTGTTCTTCGCGTTCGGCTCCCACTTCATGGCGCAACTGGATTTCATCAACATGTACGTCACGCTGACCTGCGCCATGTGGCTGACAGGCTGCGCGCCGGTCATGGTCTTCGGTCTCTACAGCCGTTTCGGCACGACGAAAGGCGCATGGACGGCGTTGTTGACAGGTATGATCGCCTCCATCATCTACACGTTCGTCAAATTCTACTGGGCGGATTACGTCTATCCCTTCCTCGCCAAGGCCGAACTGGTCGATTTCTGCGACAAGCTGCTGCATATCCTCTCCGCGCCGTTCGGCCAATGGATCACATGGAAGATGGACGCCGTCAAATGCCCTGTCAATCCGTATGAATTCTCCTTCTTCACGAATCTGCTGACACTTGCGCTTTACTGCATCGTCTCCAAGCTGACCTGCAAGGAGCCGTTCAATCTGGACCGCATGCTCCACCGCGGCAAGTACGATCTCGGCGAAAAGCGCGACCTGAAGCTGAAGTGGGATCTGAAGAGCATCTTCAAGAACATCATCGGCATCACGCCCGAATACACGAAAGGCGACCGTTTCATCGCCTACGGTATCTTCGGCCATTCATTCGTCTATGGCTTCGTCTTTTGCTTCCTTGGCACGGTGTTGTGGAACTCGTTCTCGCCGTGGCCCATCTCCTACTGGAGCCGCTACTTCTTCGTGGTCAACCTGTTGGTGCCTGGCTGTATCGCCTTCATCACGACCTTCTGGTTCGGCATCGGCGGTATCGTTGATCTGTTCCGTCTGTTCCGTGATTTGGAGAAACGCACGGCCAACTATCTGGACGACGGCCGCGTCGAAGGCAGCATGTCGCTGGCTGACAAGGCGCAGTTGGAAGAGGTCGATGCCGGAAAGAAGGACGATAAGTAATTTTCCGCCATACCATAATGGAATGATCCCATGCTGAAAGGATTGTTTGACGACAAGCCCTTCTACCGAAAATTGACATCGCTGACGGTGCCCATCGCCCTCCAAAGCCTCATGCTGGCGATGGTCGCCGCGGCGGACGCCGTCATGCTCGGGCGTGTCGATCAAAACGCGATGGCGGCGGTATCATTGGCGACGCAGATCCAGTTCGTGCAGAACATGATATTGGGCACGGTCGTCTCCGTCGTCGGCATCCTTGGCGCGCAATATTGGGGGAAGAACGACAAGGCCGTGCTGGGCAAGATTTTCGGCATGGCCATCCGTCATTCCGTCGTTATTTCCGTGGCGTTTTTCATTGGCTGCGTGTATTTCCCGCGCTATTTGATGAGATGTTTCGCCAACGACGAAACGCTGCTTGACATCGGTTCGAAGTATCTGAGAATCGCAGG